>JAHJXZ010000114.1 GCA_018827205.1 Gammaproteobacteria bacterium
CGGCGGGGCTGAGCAGCAGATTGCGCACATCGTCGGCGGCCGGGTTGCTCGGGCCAAGGCCGGCAGCCAGCAGGCGCTCAATCAGCTCGGCCTGCTGCCCAGCCAATACGCCACGAATCTGCAGATTGCTGCGGTTGGTCAGCTCCAGCACACCGCTGGCGCAGTGTTCGGCCGCCTCGGCGATGGCGCGTGCCTGTTGGCTGCTGAGTACGCCACCGGCCAGCTTGACCCGGCAAATGCCACCGTCCAGCGCCGGAACGATACGCAGCAGGCCAGGGCACGCCGATCCCGGTTTTTCGGGGCGTGGAGCAGGTATCTCGACAGTGGTGACAAGGTCGCGCAACGGTTTCACCAGCAACAAAGACGCGGCGACCGAACCAGCGAAATCCGCCCACAGGGGATTTCATGGCATCGGTACACCCCGCCCGATGTTGGCACTCGCGACTAGCGTCGTCGGCAGGTCTCCTGGCTGACAGGTCATCATCTGGCGCGGCCTTCCCGGTTTCCCAGTGGCACTGTGGCGGCAGACTCGCTGTTTACAGTTGCGGGGGCAGCCACGGTTTAACCGTGTTCCCTCTTAGGCCCTATGCACAATGGCGGCGGGCACCGACGAAGGCGCTATTATGCCCGCTTTGCGCGCAGGCACGACAGCCAGCTGGTCGGGCGGCGCGCTGATGACGGTTTGAGGAAAGCGCATGACGGCCTGGTTAACCCTAGTGGGTATAGGTGAAGACGGCTACGCCGGCCTGGGTGAGGCGGCGCGGTTGGCGCTGAGCGAGGCGCAGTGCATCGTCGGCGGTGCCCGCCAGTTGGCGCTATTACCTGCCGATCTGCCGGGGCAGCATGAGCTGTGGCCGAGCCCCTTTAGCCTGGAGCCGGTGCTGGCGCGGCGTGGTACGTCGGTGTGTGTGCTGGCCAGCGGTGATCCGCTGTTCTACGGCGTTGGCGCGAGCCTGGCGCGGCAACTGCCGGCTGAGGAATTGCGGGTGTTTCCCGCGCCCTCGTCGGTCTCCCTGGCGGCAGCGCGGTTGGGCTGGCCGTTGCAGGAGGTGACGGTGTTGTCATTGGTGGCGCGGCCGTTGGCGGCGCTGCAGGCGCAGATATTCCCAGGAGCACGCTTGTTGCTACTGAGCAATGACGGCGAGAGCCCGGCAGCTGTAGCCGAGTTGCTGCGTGCGCGTGGTTTTGGTCCCAGCCGGTTGACCGTACTGGAGCATTTGGGCGGCGCCAGTGAGCGGCGCATCGACGGCCTGGCCAGCGACTGGGTGCAGACGCGGGTGGCCGATCTTAATCTGCTGGCGGTCGAGTGCGTGGCTGGCGCCGATGCACGTTTGCTGCCGCTGACGCCAGGTTTGCCGGACGACGCCTATCAGCACGACGGCCAGCTGACCAAGCGCGATGTGCGCGCCATCACCCTGGCGCGCCTGGCGCCGCAACCCGGCGAACTGCTTTGGGATGTCGGTGCGGGCTGCGGCTCCATCGGCATCGAGTGGATGCGCGCGCACCCGAGTTGTCGGGCCATCGCCATCGAGGCCGACGCTGGTCGGCAGACGCATATTCAGCACAACCGCGATGCGCTCGGTGTACCGGCCTTGCAGCTGGTGGCCGGGCGCGCGCCCGAAGCACTGGCTGGGTTGAGCGCACCGGATGCGATCTTTATCGGCGGCGGGGTGACTATTCCCGGCGTGCTGGAGCAGTGCTGGGCCAGCCTCAAGCCGGGCGGCCGGCTGGTGGCCAATGCCGTTACCATCCAGAGCGAGGCGGCGCTGGTGGCCTGGCGCGAACAGGTGGGCGGCGAGCTGACCCGCATCAGCGTGGCCCAGGCGCAGCCGCTGGGCGGTTTCGACACCTGGCGCAGCGCCTTGCCGATCACTCTGCTGGAGGTGCGTAAGCCGTGAGCCCGCGCATCCTACTCCTCGGTGGCACCACCGAGGCGTTACGTTTGGCGCGTCGGCTTGGCCCTGAAAGCATTTACAGCCTGGCGGGCTTGGGCCGAGTGCCGGATGACTTGCCCTGTCAGGTGCGCGTTGGTGGCTTTGGCGGCGCCGAAGGCCTAGCAGCGTTTATTCGCGAGCAGGGCATTGAGTTGCTGCTGGATATGACTCACCCCTATGCCGCGCAGATCAGCGCCAATGCCGCCCAAGCTGCTGCGTTGAGCGGCGTTGCCTGCTGGGCGTTGCGTCGTCCCGGTTGGCAAGCAGGAGAGGGTGATGACTGGCGTGAAGTGGACGATTGGAGCGGGCTGGTTGCTGCGCTGCATAACTTCCGTCGCCCGTTTTTTACCCTCGGCCGTGAGCCGCTGGAGCACCTGCATGAGATTCCCCCTCACCAGTACTGGACCGTGCGTTGCTTAACGGCGCAGGAAGCCGTGCCGCGTGCCGAGATTATCGGTGCGCGCGGGCCATTCGCGCTGGACGAGGAACGCGCGTTATTCGCCCGCCTGGGCACCGATGTATTGATCAGCAAGAACAGCGGCAGCCAGTCCACCGAGCCGAAACTGCAGGTAGCGCGTGAGTTGGGCCTGCCGGTATTGCTGCTGCGTCGGCCCGAGTTGCCAGCGGTTGATCGCGAGTTTCTGCAGCCAGATGCCCTGTGGGAGGCGCTAGAGCGGCGATTGGTATGAGCGGTCGTCGCGGCTAAGCCCCACAGTCACAGATCGTTCCTCACGCTCCGTGTGGGAATTCAGCCCAGGACGCTCTGCGTCCACCACGGTTGCGCAGAGTTCAACTACGTCAGGCACGACGCGGAGCGTCGTAAGCGCAGGTGCCCACGCTGTCTCATCTGATGCCCCGCCACCCGAGCAAAAAATCCCCTGTTAGACTGCCGCCCCGCTTTGGAGGCCGCCATGACCACGCCCGTTTCCCCTTACGCTCGCATTCTGTTTATCGGCCCAGGCCTCAGCCGTGGTGCGTCGGCTGAGCGTTTGCGCCAGCGCGTCGAAGCGCTGATGGGCGAGGCGCATGTGCATGACAGCGAGCAGGATCTGCAGCCGTTCTGGCTGGCCCTGGATGAGTCGCCGCGCCCATTGCTGGTGGTGGATCTGGAGCCACGTGCCGATGCTGCTCACCGTGATTGGCTACGTGAGCAGATCGCCGAGCGCACTGATGGCGCGTCGGTGTTTGTGGTCTGCACGGCGATGGAAGATGCCTGGCTCGATGGCCTGGCCGCGCTGCTTGAGTGCCCAGAACTGCATACGGCCTGCAGTGATGTACCCGCCGTGCCGGCGCAGCACGCCTGGTCGCACATTCCGCCGCACGCGCAGCGCCTGCTGCTGTGCAACGGTCCGCGCTGCACACGCAAGGGCGCGCTGGGCCTGTGGAAAACCCTGCGTCAGCGCCTCAAGGCCGCCGGCAAGCTGGAGTGCGAGGGCGGGGTGCATATCACCCGTAGCCAATGCCAGTTTCCCTGTGATCTGGGCCCGACGGCCAGCCTTTATCCGGCCGGCGAGTGGTTCCGCGTGCGCGATGAAGCCGAGCTGATCCGCCTGGTCGATGAGCGCCTGGTGGCCGGCCGCGCCGTGCCTGAGCTACGGATTGATAAGGGCTGAGTCACTGCGCCACGAATGGTGGATAAGCTTCGCGTTGTCCACCCTACGCTTACGCCTTGATCAAGGCTGAAATGACTGCTGTAGAGCCATTCGGCAATAGCTAAAAACTTGACGCGGATCGGCCTGAATGGTCATATCCGCGCCGTTTCAGGTGTCTCACGCCGCCGTGCGTGAGGTTAAACGGGAAGTCGGTGCGCCCTTTGGGCTAGTCCGACGCTGCCCCCGCAACGGTAAGCGAGCGACGTCATCACGATGCCACTGTGCAGTTTCTGCATGGGAAGGCGATGGCTTCATGACCCTCGTAAGCCCGGAGACCGGCCTGATTCTTAGAACCTGTCTACGATCTGCTGCGCGTCGGCCCTGCTGCGTTAAAAACAGGCTCGGAATGCTCATGTACAAAAGTACACTCCGCTTCCTTGCCTCTTTTTGCCTTGCATTGCTCTAGCTCGCGGAATCGTAAACAGGTTCTTAGGGATGTTGTGCGCTGCCAGTGATGCAGCGGCAACCCCCAACTGTTTGGCAACCCGCGGTGGGCGGGCGTTGACGCCGATCGTGGGTGCCTGCGCGCCCGTGTTTTGCTGTTGCGCGTTTCCATCGGGATTGCCGTGCCTATCCCTTTTGCGATGGAAGCATCATGGCGCGCTATCCCCTGTCTCAACTCTCTGTTTCCCTTGCCCTGTGCCTGGCCGGTACGGCTGTGGCGGGCGAGTCCCCGGTCAATTTGCCGGCTGTTACCGTGCAGGCCAAGGCTGCTGCGGAGGGCGAAAGCGATCTGCATACGCCCAGCAGCAGCGGTTCGCGTCTGGGCCTGAGCGCCCTGCAAACCCCGGCCAGCACCAGCAGCCTGAGCGGCGCGCAGGTGCGCGGGCGCAACAACCTCAGCGTGCAGGACGCGGTCACCCGCACCCCCGGCATCAGCAGCATCGGCAGCCCCGGCAATGGCGGCACCGCGCTGTCGGCGCGCGGCTTTACCGGGCACAGCGCGACCATGCAGCTGTACGACGGCACCCGCCAGTATGTCGGGGCCGGCACCGTGACCTTCCCGGTCGACACCTGGTCGGTGGAGCGCGTTGACGTGCTGCGCGGCCCGGCCTCGGTGCTCTACGGTGAAGGCGCGACCGGCGCGGTGATCAACGTGGTGCCGAAAAAGCCGTTTAGCGGCGCCATCAGCAACCAGCTGCGCCTCGGTTACGGCAGCGACGACCGCCGCCAGGCCGCGCTGGACAGCGGTGGTTCGCTCAGCGATGCACTGAGCTACCGGCTCAACCTCAATCAGCAGGCCAGCAATGGCTGGGTCGATGATGGCGAGTCGCAGAGCCAGGCGCTGAGCGCTGCCCTGCGTTGGGATGCCAGCGATGCGCTGAGTTTCACCCTGTCCCATGATCAGGGTGATCAGGACCCGCAGCGCTACCTGGGCACGCCGCTGGTCGCCGGCAAGTATCGCGAGAGCCTGCGCGAGCGCAATTACAACGTCGAGAACGCCGAAGTTTGCTACAACGACCAGATTACCCGACTGGTCAGCGACTGGCGCATCAACGACGCCCTGATCGCCAGTAACCAGCTGTACTACATCAAGACCCAGCGCTACTGGCGCAATGCCGAGTCCTACCGCTTGCTGCCGGGCGATCAGGTCAAGCGCAGCGATTTCTACGAGATCAAGCACACCCAGGAGCAGGTCGGCGATCGCCAGACCTTCACCCTGGAACACGCCCTGTTCGGCCTGGATAGTCGCACCGTGGTGGGCGTGGATTACAACCGCATCCACTTCGCCCGTCAGCACGATTTTTCCAGCAGCTTCACTGACAGCGTGCCGCTTGCCGGCAGCGGTGGCGGCCAGTATCAGAGCACCGATCCGCTGGGCTATGGCCCGCGCGAGCGCAACCTGGCGCGGCAGTTCTCGCTGTTCGCCGAGAACCGCACCCAGCTTACCGAACGCCTGTCGCTGGTCAGCGGTGTGCGCCGCGATCAGGTGCATATCCAGCGCGACAACCTGCTCACCGACAGCAGCGCCGACCGCAGCCTGACGGGCGATAACTGGCGCGCCGGATTGGTCTTCGAGGTTACGCCCGAGCTGTCGCTGTACGGCCAGTACGCCACCAGCACCGAGGGCGTGAGCAACCTGCTGACGCTCAATCCGACGCAGCAACAGTTCGACCTGAGCGAGGCCAAGCAAACCGAAATCGGCCTTAAGCAGGCGTTCTGGAATGGCCAGGGCGAATGGACGCTGGCCGCTTACCACATCGTCAAGGAGAAGCTGCTGAGCCGCGCCACCCCGACTGCGCCGACCGAGCAGATCGGCCAGCAGTCGTCCGACGGCCTGGAAGCCACTCTGGAGCTGGCGCTGGGTCAGGGTTGGCAGGTGTCGGCCAACGCCGCGTGGGTGCGTGCCGAGTACGACGACTTCCGCGAAGCCGGAGGTGATCGCAGCGGCAATCGGCCGACCAACGTGCCACGGCGCACCGCCAACCTGTGGCTGAGCAAGGCGCTGAATGAGCAGGTGGATGCCGGTATCGGCGCGCGTTATGTCGATTCGCGCTACGCCGACACGGCGAACAATGTGGAGGTGCCGAGCTACACCGTGGTCGATGCCAACATCGGCTGGCAGGTGCTGGCGGACGTGCGTCTGGGTCTGGAGCTGAACAACCTGTTCGACCGCCAGTACGCCACCACCGGCAGCAGCGACGGCCAGCAGTGGTACCTGGGCGCGCCGCGTTCGGTGTTCGTCACTGCCGATTACCGTTTCTGATGCCGCGCTTGCAGATCAGCGACCTGGCTTGGTCGCCCATCGGCGAGCAGGCCTTGCTCGACGGCATCGAGCTGGCGGTGGGCGACGGCCAGCTGGTCGGCCTGCTCGGCCCCAATGGCAGCGGCAAGACCAGCCTGCTGCGCTGCGCCTACCGCTTTCAGCGGCCCGATCAGGGCCGTGTCGAGCTGGACGGTGAGGCGCTGTGGAGCCGCTCGCCGCGCTGGTGTGCGCAGCGGGTGGCGGTGGTGTTGCAGGAGTTTCCCCAGGACTTCGGCCTCACCGTGGCCGAAGTCGCCGCCATGGGGCGCACGCCGCACAAGGGCCTGTTCGATGGTGATGACCAGGCCGATGTTGCCCTGGTCGAGCTGGCCCTGGCGCGGGTGGGTTTGACTGAGCACAAGCGCCAGGCGTTCGCCCACCTCTCTGGCGGCGAGAAGCAGCGCGTGCTGCTGGCTCGCTCGCTGGTGCAGCAACCGACGCTGCTGATCCTTGATGAGCCGACCAATCACCTCGACCCACGCTACCAGCTGGAGCTGCTGCGGCTGATCAAGACCCTTGGCCTGGCGACTCTGGCCAGCTTCCACGATCTCAATTTGGCAGCGGCCTTCTGCGACCGCCTGTATGTGCTCGACCACGGCCGCGTGGTGGCCAGCGGCACCCCGACTGAGGTGCTGACCGAAGCGCTGCTGGCCGAGGTGTATGGCGTGCAGGTGCTGGTCGACCGTCATCCCCTCGCGGGGCACCCACGTATTACCTGGATCAATCCATGAAGCATTTTCTGCATTACGCCATGTGCCTGCCGCTGCTGGGCGCCGCCCTGTCCGCCCAGGCGGTTACCGTCACCAGCTGCGACCGTCAGCTGACCATCGAGCAACCGCCGCAGCGCGCAGTCAGTCAGGACATCAACCTGACCGGCATGCTCCTGGCCCTTGGGCTGAAATCACGAATGGTCGGTTACAGCGGCATCAGCGCCTGGAAAACCCCCAACCCCGAGCTGATGGCGCAGCTGGCCGATTTGCCCGAGCTGGCGGCGCGGCACCCGTCACTGGAAAACCTGCTCAACGCCGAGGCGGATTTCTTCTTCGCCGGCTGGAACTACGGCATGCGCGTCGGCGGTGAAGTCACCCCGGCCAGCCTCGCGCGTTTCGGCATCCCGGTGTACGAGCTGAGCGAGTCCTGCGCCCATGTCATGCCACGCCGGGTGGCCAGCCTGGAGGATGTCTACAACGACCTGCACAACCTCGGCCGCATCTTCGCCGTGCAGCCGCGCGCCGAGGTGCTGGTGCAAGGCATGCAGCAGCGGGTGGCGGCGGTGCGTGCACGCCTGGCGAACAGCGGCACGGCACCACGGGTGTTTCTCTACGACAGCGGCGAGGAAAGCCCCTTTACCGCCGGCCGCCTGGCCATGCCACAGGCGCTGATCGAGGCGGCGGGTGGGCGCAATGTGATGGACGAGCTGGCCGCGAGTTGGGTGCGCGTTGGCTGGGAAGCGGTGATCAGCAGCGACCCCGAGGTGATTCTGATCGTCGATTACGGCGAGCGCAGCGCGGCGCAGAAGCGTGACTTTCTGCTGCAGCACCCGGCCTTGCAGGGGCTGACGGCGATCCGAGAACAGCGCTTTGTGGTGCTGCCGTACCTGGCGGTGACGCCGAGCCTGGAAAACGCCGACGCCATCGAAACCCTGGCCGCCGCGCTGCACCCGCAGGCGTTCGGCCAATGATTCGCAGCCCGCGCGCCTACCGCCTGTTGCTGCTGTTGCTGGCCTTGGCGTTGGCGCTGTCCTGCGCCGCATCCCTGGGTTTTGGCGCCGCACCGGTGCCCTTGCCGCGCGTGCTGGAGATCCTCGCTCAGCGCCTGTTTGACCTGCAGCCGGAACAGGCGGTGAGTAGCGCCCAGGACAGCATCGTCTGGCTGATCCGCGCGCCCCGGGTGGTGCTCGGTGCGCTGGTGGGGGCCGGGCTGGCGCTGGTCGGCACGGCGCTGCAGGCGGTGACGCGCAACCCGCTGGCCGATCCACATCTGCTCGGGGTCAGCTCTGGTGCGGCGTTGGGTGCGGTGATTGTGGTGCTGTATCTCGGTGAGTTTATCGGCCTGCTCAGCCTACCGCTGGCGGCCTTTGTCGGCGCGCTGGTGAGCATGCTGCTGGTGCTGGCGATTGCCAGTCGCAGTGGCCGGCTGGAGAGTGACCGCCTGCTGCTGGCCGGGGTGGCGGTGTCGTTTGTGATGATGGCGGCGAGCAACCTGCTGTTGTTTCTCGGCGATCACCATGCCGCCAGTTCGGTGATCTTCTGGATGCTCGGCGGCCTCGGGCTGGCACGCTGGGAACTGCTCTGGCTGCCAGCGCTGTGCTTGATGCTGGCCCTGCTGCTGTTGCTGGGTTTGGCGCGGGCGTTGAATGCGCTGATGGCCGGCGAACACAGCGCGGTCAGCCTCGGTCTTGAACCGCGTCGGGTGCGCCTGCTGGTGTTTGTCTGCACTTCGTTGCTGACCGGGGTGCTGGTGTCGCTCAGTGGCGCTATCGGTTTTGTCGGGCTGATCCTGCCGCACGTGGCGCGCTTTCTGGTGGGCGCCGAGCATCGTCGCCTGCTGCCGATCAGTGCGCTGCTTGGCGCGCTGTTTCTGGTCTGGGTGGATGTCGCCGCGCGCACCCTGTTGGCGCCGCAGGACCTGCCAATCGGCATCGCCACGGCGGCAATTGGTGGGGTGTTTTTCGTGTTTTTGCTGCGTCGGCGCTGAACGACTAAAGTTTTTTTCAGCGCTGCTGTAACGCCTGTTCGTCTCGTCGCTCTAGTTAAATGCCGGCACACAAACTCCTTTTCGCCCGGCCAATCAAGATCACCTGAGGATACGCACATGACTATGAAATCTACCGCTGCTGCTGGTGCTGCTATCGCCTTCGCTGCTGCTGCCATGTTTGCAGGTATGACCGGGACCGTAGTGGCGGCTGAAGAAGCTGCTGTGCATTGCTACGGCGTGACCTCGTGTAAAGGTCAGAATGACTGCAAGACCGCTGAGAACAGCTGCAAAGGCCAGGCTGCCTGCAAGGGCCACGGCTTCAAAGCCATGACCCAGGCCGAGTGCGATGCGGCGGGTGGTACTGTCGGCGAGTAAGTGAGCCGGGGCGGCCGCACAGCGGTGGCCCCGCATCACTGCATGAGGAACCCTAGATGAATGCTGGACAAGACAGCTTGGGTTTTGGCCTGGGTTTACGCAGTACCTACTACCAAGCCATTCTCGAACAACGCCCGGCGATCGACTGGTTTGAGATCGTCTCGGAAAATTACCTGGTAGAGGGTGGTAAAGCCCTCTACTTCCTGGATGCCATCGGCGAGCAGTACCCGCTGGTGATGCATGGTGTGTCGCTATCGATTGGCGGCCCGCACGAGCTGGATCGCGATTACCTGCGCCGGCTCAAACGCCTGGCCGAGCGCGTGCAGCCCGCCTGGATCTCCGATCACCTGTGCTGGAGCCGCGGCAATGCCCACCAGCTGCACGACCTGCTGCCGCTGCCCTATACCGAAGAAAGCCTGCAGCATGTGGCCGCACGCGTGCGCCAGGTGCAGGACGTGATCGAGCGGCCGCTGGTGCTGGAAAACGTCTCCAGCTACCTGCGCTGCGCCGATGATCAATTCAGCGAATGGCAGTTTCTCGCTGCGCTGAGCGAGCTAAGCGGCTGCGAGCTGTTGCTCGACGTCAACAATGTCTACGTCAGTGCACGCAACCATGGTTTCGATGCCTGGGAATTTATCAGCAGCCTGCCCAAGCAGCGTATTCGTCAGCTGCACTTGGCGGGCCATAGCGATTACGGCAACTACCTGATCGACACCCACGATCAGCCGGTCAGCGATCCGGTTTGGCAGCTCTACCAACGCACCTTGCAGCACCTCGGCCCGGTGTCCACGCTGCTGGAGCGCGATGACCATTTCCCGGATCTGGACGAGTTGCTCGGCGAGCTGAACAAGGCCCGTCAGGTGGCTACCGAAGCACTTCAAGGGACTGCACGATGCGCCTGAGTGACTGGCAGCACGAGGTGCAGGCCTACCTGCTCAATCCCGATGCCCAGCCGAACCCGGCGCTGCAGGCGAGCCTGTTGGGCAGCGCGGCGTTGAGTGCCGAGCAGGGCTTGGCGATTTACCACAATGCCTACCGTGCGCGGCTGTTGGAGGCGTTGCGCGGTGATTACCCGGCCGTGCATGACTGGCTCGGTGACGAGGAGTTCGACGCCCTGGCGTTGGCCTATCTCAGCGCCCATCCGTCGCAGCACTTCAGCTTGCGGTGGCTCGGTGCGCAGCTGGCGGACTTTATCGACGGCTATCTGGTGCCGGCCCAGGCTGCGCCGCTGAGTGAGCTGGCGCGGCTGGAGTGGGCGTTTACCTTGGCGTTTGATGCCGTCGACGCCCCGCCCTTGAGCCTGACGCAGATGGCCGAACTGCCCGCCGAAGACTGGCCGACCCTGCAGGTACGCCTGCTGCCCAGCGTGCAGTGGCGTGAGTGCCGGCATAACAGCCTGGCGATTTGGCGCGCGTGTAAGGAGCAGGGCGAGTTCCCCGGTAGCCAGCTCTTAAGCGAGGGCGAGGTCTGCCTGATCTGGCGTGAACAGTTGATTACCCGCTACCGCAGCCTGGCGACTGATGAAGCTGCAGCGTTGCAGGGCATGACCCAGCAGGGCTGGAGCTTTGCCGAATTGTGCGCGCAACTCAGTGAACTGGGTGAGCAGGCCCCCGTGCAGGCTGTGACCTGGCTGCGTCAGTGGCTAAGCGACGGCTTGCTGAAACGGCATCCGACGGGCTAACCCGCGCCACCAGGTTTTTGCCTTACCATGCCGGCTCTGCCTCGTTGCGAGCCGTGCATGCCTGCCTTTTTGCTGCGTTACCGCGTTGTTCTGATCGTTCTGCTGATTCTGCTCGGCCTGTTGGCGAGCATCTGGCTGGCCGGGCGCTATGCCGAGCAGCGCGCCTGGCAGGAGCGTAGCCTGGAGGCGCGCGGGCAGTTGCAGCTGTATGCACAGTCGATCCACACCCTGGTCGAACGCTTTCGCTCGGTGCCCGAGGTGCTGGCGCTGGACAGCGATATCAAGTCGCTGCTGCGTGCGCCGACGGACAGCCTACTGCGCAGCAAACTCAATGAGCGTCTGGAACAGCTCAATACGGCCGCCGGCTCCAATGTGCTCTATCTGCTCAATGCCAAGGGCGAAACCCTGGTGGCCAGCAACTGGCGCGACTGGAGCAGTTTCGTCGGCAACAACTACGCCTTCCGCCCGTATTTTCAGGATGCTGTGCGTCAGTCCTCCGGGCGCTATTTCGCGGTGGGTGTGACCACCGGCATTCCCGGTTATTTTCTTTCCCATGCGGTGCGCGATGACAACGGCGTGGTGCTCGGTGTGTTGGTGGTCAAGCTGGAGCTGGAAGAGCTGCAGCGCGAATGGGCCAGCCAACCCGGCGTGCTGCTGGTGGCCGACAGCTACTCGGTGGTGATCCTCAGTAATCGTCCGGTCTGGCGTTTTCTTGCCCTTGACGGGCTGAGCGAACAGGCCCGCGCCGAGCTGGTGGAAGTACGCAAGTACGCGGAACAGGCGCTGAAGCCGCTCTCCAGCACATTGCGCCGAGAGATTGATAGCGACAGCCAGTGGCGCCGGGTCGACGGCCCGGATGGTCCGCGTGATTACCTCTGGCAACGCCAGCCGCTGGACGACGAAGGCTGGACCCTGCATCTGCTACATGAACCGAAAACCCTGGTTGATAGCGTGCGCAGCTACCGCCTGGCAGCCGCCGGGGTGTGGATGACCCTGGCATTTCTGCTGCTTTACCTGGCCCAGCGGCGCAAGAACCAGCGCCTGCAAGCGGGCATCCGTGAGCGCCTGGAGCGTGAAGTGGCGCTGCGCACCGCCGAACTGCGCGAGGCTCAGGAAGGGTTGGTGCACGCGGCGAAGATGGCGGCGCTGGGGCAGATGTCAGCGGCCATGGCCCATGAAATCAACCAGCCGCTGACCGCCATGCAGATGCAGCTGGGCAGCTTGCGCCTGCTGCTCGACAGCGGGCGCCAGGACGATGTGCGTGAAGGCTTGCAGCGTATCGATGGCTTGCTGCAACGCATCGCCGGCCTTACCGGTCACCTGAAAACCTTCGCGCGCAAAAGCCCGGCTGGCCTTAGCGAACGGCTGCGACTGAGTGATGTACTGGAGCAGGCCTTGCAGCTGCTGGCGCCGCGCCTGCGCAGCGAGCAGGTACAGCTGCACAGTGAGATCGACACCGATGCACGGGTCTTAGGTGATGCGATTCGCCTGGAACAGGTGCTACTCAATCTCCTCAACAACGCGCTGGATGCCATGGCATCCAGCGAGTCGCGGCAGTTGCAGATTCGTATCGAGCGCCAAGGCGAGCAGTGCCTGCTGAGCATCGCCGACAGCGGCGGCGGGATTGCGGCTGATGTGTTGGGTCATGTGTTCGAACCGTTCTTTACCACTAAACCGGTGGGCGCGGGTTTGGGTCTTGGCCTGGCAGTGTCTTACGGCATCGTCCGCGAACTGGGCGGCAACCTGGAGGCGGCGAATGGTGAGCAGGGCGCGGTGTTTACCCTGCGCCTGCCGGCAGCGCCAAATACTTAACCATGTAGGGTGGATAACGCTCTTTTTATCCACCATGGACCCGCGTTGGTGGACGGATAAAGCGCCAGCTCCGTGCCCCGATCCACCCTACAAAAATACCGAGGCGTTACACTGCCGCCGATTGATCAGGAGGTTGTATGACGGGGCACGTAATAGTCGTCGATGACGAAGCGGCAATCCGCGAGGCCGTGCAACAGTGGCTGGAGCTGTCCGGCTTCAGCGTGCAGAGTTGTGCGACGGCGCAGGCTGCGTTGGCGCTGGTCGACCGTGACTACCCCGGCATCATCATCAGCGACGTGCGCATGCCCGGCACTGATGGCTTGCAGCTGCTCGACAGTGTGCTGGAGCGCGACCGCGACCTGCCGGTGATCCTGATCACCGGGCATGGTGACGTGCCGATGGCGGTGCAGGCCTTGCGCCAGGGCGCCTACGACTTTATCGAGAAACCCTTCACCCCCGAACGCCTGCTCGACAGTGTGCGCCGTGCGCTGGATAAGCGCCGCTTGGTCTGCGAGAACCGTCAGCTGCGTCAGCAGTTCGCCCTCAAGGACCATATCGAAGCGCAGCTACTCGGCGTCTCGCGGCCGATGGAAACCCTGCGGCGGCAGATCCTCGAGCTGGCCGGCACCTCGGTGAATATCCTTCTGCGTGGCGACACCGGCAGCGGCAAGGAGCGGGTCGCGCGCTGCCTGCATGATTTCAGTAACCGTGCGGGCAAGCCGTTTGTCGCGCTGAACTGCGCGGCAATCCCCGAGCACCTGTTCGAGAGTGAACTCTTCGGCCATGAAAGCGGTGCCTTTACCGGCGCGCAAAGCAAGCGCATCGGACGCATCGAGCATGCCGATGGCGGCACCCTGTTTCTTGATGAAGTGGAAAGCCTGCCACTGGCTCAGCAGGTCAAATTACTGCGCGTTTTGCAGGAGAAAACCCTCGAGCGCCTCGGCTCCAATCGCAGCATTCAGGTCGATCTGCGGGTGATCAGCGCGGTCAAGCCGGACCTGCTCGATGAGGTCAAGGCCGGGCGTTTTCGTGAGGATCTGTATTACCGCTTGAACGTTGCCACCTTGCGCATTCCGCCGCTGCGCGAACGCCGTGAAGACATTCCGCTGCTGTTCGAACACTTCGCCAACCAGGCCGCGCAACGTCATGGCCGTGATACGCCGAGCCTGGCACCGAGTGAGTTGACCCGTTTGCTGGCGCATGACTGGCCGGGCAACGTGCGCGAGCTGATCAACGCCGCCGAGCGCCACGCCCTGGGTCTTGGGGGCGCAAGAGACGCCGCGGACGATTTGCCGGTGCAGTCGCTGGCCGAGCAGATGGAAGCCTTCGAAGCGCAGTGCCTGCACCGCGCGCTGCAGCACTGTCAGGGCAATATCACCGAGGTCATGGCCCTGCTGCAGCTGCCGCGCCGCACCCTCAACGAGAAAATGCAGCGTCACGGCCTGCAGCGCAGCAGCTACCGGCCGGCCGGCAGCAGCGACGAAGAGTAGGGCCTACTCGTCGCTATTCGCGTACTTGCGCTGTCCGGCCAGGTATACCGCCTGCACCTTGATCTGTTGCAGGTCGGTGGTCGCGACCTGGTAGGGGTTTTTGTCGACGATCAACAGGTCAGCCCACTTGCCTGGCTCGAGGCTGCCGGCCTGTGCTTCGATACGTAATTGATAGGCACCGTTGATGGTCAGCGCCCGCAGCGCTTGGTGAATATCGATGGCCTCGGCCGCGTTGAGTGTGCGCCCGGAGCTGGTGGCGCGGGTGATCGCCGTTTGCATCAGGCTGAACGGGTTGGCCGGGAACATTGGGCTGTCAGCATGCAGGGTCGGGCGCATGCCCTGCTCGAAGGCGCTGCGCACCGGCAATACCTGCTGTGCCATGCGTGAACCGATGATCGAGTCTTCCAGGGCGTCGCCGTAGTACAGAATGTGATTGATGTGGAAGGACGCGCTCACGCCCATTTTGGCCAGCGGTGCAATTCTGTCCACAGGCAACTCCACACCATGCTCCAACCGTATCACCGGCAGCTGGCCGGTAAGTGGGCCTGCCGTCTTGATCACCTGAGTCACGGCGCGTGCTGAAGCGTCGCCCTGGCTGTGGATCGCGACTTGCCAGCCGTCTGCCGTGTAACGCTGAATTTTTGCCTGCATCTCGGCCTGACTGAACATCGCCTCGCCATGGCTGCCCGCAGTGATACCCAGGCTGCTGGCCAGTGGGCTGGCTAGGTAGGGTGAGGTGGTGAACATGCTGCCGGTGTAGGGCGAGCCGTCGTGCCAGAGTTTGACGCCGAGTACACGGAAATAAGGATCGTCGTAATCGGGTTTCTCGGGCAGATATTTCAGTTCATCTTCGACCAGATAAAAGAACTGGCGGATACGCGGTTGCAGGTTATCCGAGGAGACAAAGCGCGCCATCAGCGGTGGGACGTTGAAGCCCAGTGAGGCGACCGAGGTGAAGCCGTTGGCCACCAGGTTGTCGAGCACGGCTTCATAGCGATCAAGCAGCTTCCAGGGTGATTTAAGGTCGTGCAGAAGCGGCTGTGCGGCACGGTTTTCCGCGATAAAGCCGGTTAGCTCGCCGCTATTGTCACGCTGGTAGTAGGCGCCATCACCCGGGTCGGGAGTGTTCTTGTCGATGCCAGCCTCGGCAAAGGCGCGGGAGTTGGCCCAGAACGAGTGCAGGGTTTGTGACACCAGTAACACCGGGTTATCCGGGGCGATCTGGTCCAGTGTCTGGCGCATGGGTACGTCCAGGTCTGGGGTGAGGATTGGGTCGATTCCGCCGGCATACACCCAATCACCTTTCTCAGCGTTGGCAACGGCCTGTTTCAGAGCCGCCCAGACATCCGCGTTGCGCGTATGAGTAAAGCCAGAAAGGTCCGCTGCACCGTTAAACACCGCGCTCAGGGTCGGATGCTCATGGGCGGCGATAAAGCCGGGCAATACGCTGCTGCCCTGCAGGTCGATGACCTCGGTACGGGCGGTTTGCAGGGCCAGTATCGTCGTGTCGCTGCCAACGGCTTGGATCACTCCATTACGTACGGCTAGTGCTTCGACCACCTGGTCCTGCGGGTTGACGGTCAGCACGTTGCCGCCGTGCAGGATCAGGTCCGGGCCATCATCAGCTGAGCAGCCAGTTAACAGCGCGCAGAGAGCGAAGAGACGACTCAGGTACAGCAGGCCAAACCTGGGCATGGGCGTATTTCCTTGGTCAGCCATGCTGGTTATTCAGGCATCGGCTGGGGGCTTACTCACGAGTGACGAGGTTGTGCTCAGCCATCCTAGTGACTTGAGCATTATCGCTGGCCGCGAACCGTGGAAATGGCCAAGAAGGGCGATGATCTGGCAGAAAAGGCCTATAAACGCGTGAACACTGCCGTTGGCCAATGGGTATGTGAATCGGCTGTTTTCCGCCTATAGGTTTTTCGGCATTGGCGGAATTCCGCTTGTTACCGCAGTTAGGATTGCCGTACGTTGTGATGAAACCGCTCTAGCGCGGGCTTTTCTTTCACTGGCACGGCATCTGCTATAGCTCTTGTCAGCCAGGCACTCGCTTGTCTAGGCACACATAAGAAAGACAAGAGGTGAATCCCATGTACTGCCCAGCATCATTTGCGCGCTCGCCGCGTCCGGCATCAACCGCCCATCTCTTGTGCGCTCGGCTCAGGTCGCGCGTGAGCTTCTGCTCCTTTTCGCCATTGCGTTAGTCCCGGCGCTGCATCGCCGCCTGGGTGGCGCGCAGCGTCTACAGTGAAAACCTCTGCATAAAGCCATAACAACGACGGAGTTTCTTCCATGCGAATGACCAAACGATTCAGCCTATTTGCTGCTGCCGCAGCCTTTACCGCCAGCACTGCAGCATTGGCAGCACCGACCTTTATCAACATCCTCACCGGCGGCACCAGTGGTGTGTACTACCCAATCGGTGTCGGTTTGTCGCAGCTGTACAGCAACGGTATTGAAGGTTCGAAGACCTCGGTACAGGCGACCAAAGCCTCGGTGGAAAACCTCAACCTGCTGCAAGCCGGTCGTGGTGAGCTGGCGCTGGCGCTGGGCGATTCCGTGGCTGATGCCTGGAATGGTGTGGAAGAAGCCGGCTTCAAGGCGCCGCTGAGCAAACTGCGTGCAATTGCTGGTACTTACCCGAACTACATCCAGATCGTTGCCAGTAAGGAGTCCGGGATCAAGACCCTGGCGGACCTCAAAGGCAAGACCATCTCCGTAGGTGCGCCGAAGTCCGGCACCGAGCTCAACGCTCGCGCCATCTTCAAGGCCGCAGGCCTGAGCTATGAAGACATGGCCAAGGTCGAGTTCCTGCCGTACGCCGAGTCGGTCGAGCTGATCAAGAACCGCCAGCTGGATGCCACTCTGCAATCTTCGGGTCTGGGCATGGCGGCGATTCGTGACCTGGCAGCCACCCTGCCAATCACCTTCGTCTCGGTTCCGGCTGAGGTTACTGCCAAGATCGGCAACGCGGCTTACCAGCCAGCGTCGATCCCTGCCGGTACGTATGACGGTCAGGATGCTGATGTGCCGACTGTGGCCATCACCAATATCCTGGTTAGCCATGACGGTGTGTCTGAAGAAGTTGCCTATCAGATGACCAAACTGATGTTTGAAAACCTTGAGCGCCTGGGCAATGCCCATTCCGCTGCCAAGGACATCAAGCTGGAAAGTGCTGCGAAGAACCTGCCAATCCCGCTGCATCCAGGTGCTGAGCGTTATTACAAAGAAGTCGGCGCGCTGTAAGGCTGCTGAAGGCTTGCAGGTGTAGGTTGGCGCTGTGCGCAGCGCCAACTTCTGCAGACACGCGCTAGAGCTGCGAATAAAACCGGCGTGGCCGTCACGGCAGGTTTTGTTGGCGACTCTTGTGTTATCGACGTTGTAACGAGGGCATCCGCTCCATGAGTGACCAAAACCAAGGCCTCGCTGCCAGTCCTAGTGAGTGGCCGAAAGCGCTGTTTTATGTCGCGCTGCTGTTTTCGATTTTCCAGATCACCACCGCTGCCTTTCACCCGGTATCCAGCCAGATTCTGCGTGCCGTGCACGTGGGTTTTCTGTTGATGGTGGTGTTTCTCAGTTTTCCGCTGCGGGGCAAAGAGCGTCCCTGGCAACCAATGGCCTGGCTGTTGGGTTTGGCGGGCATGGCCACGGCTTTCTACCAGTGGTATTTCGAGGCCGACCTGATCCAGCGTTCCGGTGATTTGACCCAGAGCGATATGGTGATTGGCCTGCTGTTGATCGTCCTGGTATTCGAGGCCGCGCGCCGCGTCATGGGCATCGCCCTGCCGCTGATTTGCGCACTGTTTCTGGCGTATGGCCTGTTTGGCCAATACCTGCCGGGCGACCTGATGCACCGTGGTTATGACATCGACCAGATCGTCAACCAACTGTCTTTCGGTACCGAAGGGCTGTACGGCACGCCGACATATGTCTCGGCGACCTATATCTTCCTGTTCATCCTGTTTGGCGCGTTTCTCGAACAGGCCGGGATGATCAAGTTGTTCACCGATTTCGCCATGGGCCTGTTCGGTCACAAGCTTGGCGGCCCGGCCAAGGTTTCCGTGGTGTCGTCGGCACTGATGGGCACCATCACCGGCTCCGGTGTGGCCAACGTGGTCACCACTGGCCAGTTCACCATCCCTTTGATGAAGCGCTTTGGCTACAAGTCGGCGTTTGCTGGTGGCGTTGAGGCGACGTCCTCGATGGGCAGCCAGATCATGCCGCCTATCATGGGCGCGGTGGCGTTCATCATGGCCGAGACCATCAACGTACCGTTTTTTGAAGTGGCCAAAGCGGCACTGATTCCGGCGCTGCTGTATTTCGGCTCGGTGTTCTGGATGGTGCATCTGGAAGCCAAGCGCGCCAACCTGCGCGGGCTGCCGAAGGACCAGTGTCCGAACCCCTGGGCGGCGATCAAGCAGCGCTGGTACCTGCTGATTCCGCTGCTGATTCTGATCTACCTGCTGTTCTCCGGGCGCACGCCGCTGTTCTCCGGCATGGTTGGTCTGGCCCTGACGGCCATTGTGATTCTCGGCTCGGCAATCATCCTGCGGGTGTCGTCCAAGGTCATGCGCTTTGCCTTCTGGATCGCCCTGGGCGTGCTCTGCGCCGGGTTCTTCCAGCTGGGTATCGCGGTGGTGTTTGCCGTGGTGGCGCTGTTGGTGGCGATCTGCTGGTTTATCAAGGGCGGCCGCGACACGCTGGTCATCTGCCTGCACGCCCTGGTAGAAGGCGCACGCCATGCGGTACCGGTGGGCATTGCCTGCGCCCTGGTCGGGGTAATCATTGGCGTGGTCTCGCTGACGGGCGTGGCGTCGACCTTTGCCGGTTACATTCTGGCCATCGGCCAGGACAACCTGTTCCTCTCGCTGATCCTCACCATGCTTACGTGTCTGGTTTTGGGCATGGGTATTCCGACCATTCCCAACTACATCATCACCAGCTCGATTGCTGCGCCAGCGCTGCTGGAGTTGGGTGTGCCGCTGATCGTGTCACACATGTTCGTGTTCTATTTCGGCATCATGGCCGACCTCACCCCGCCGGTGGCGCTGGCCTGTTTTGCCGCGGCGCCTATCGCCAAGGAGAGCGGACTAAAGATCAGCCTGTGGGCCATTCGCATTGCTGTGGCCGGGTTTATCGTGCCGTTTATGGCGGTGTACGAGCCTGCGTTGATGCTGCAGGGCGATAGCCTGTTGGCGACGCTTTATGTGGTGTTCAAGGCCGCACTGGCCATCGGCATCTGGGGCGCGATCTTTACCGGCTACCTGCAGATCAAAATGCCGTGGTGGGAGCGTGCACTGGGCTTTGCCGCCGGTGCCAGCCTGATTCTGGCGACGCCCATGAGTGATGAGATCGGCTTTGCTCTGGCCGCCGTGTTTATTGCCCAGCACCTGTGGCGTGCACGTAATGCGCAGGTGGCCACTGCATGATTGGTTTGTGCCTTGGCTTGGCGGGCGCGGTTTGGGCAGAAGTGCCCACGCCCAGCTTTACCCTGGCCTGGACACACACCATCGAGAAGATTCGTTGGGAAGAGGATTACCGCGTAATGCCTGAGGGTTTGTTGCTCGGCGAGGCGCGGGTCAAGGGTTCCGGGGCCGGTATGGAGATTCCAGGCGGCGCCGAACTGCGCGAGGGCAGCTGGCATTACCAGCGTCAGCTACCACCCTTGCAACCACTGCGTTTGGGGCGAACCCCCGAGGCAGGGGATTATCAACTGTGTTTCAACCAGCGTTGCCACTCGATGAGTGAATGGCTCGGCCCGCCACAAGCGACCCAGCCGGCGTTGGAACTCTGGAGCTGTGAGCAAAGCTCCCCAGCCGCCTCGGCGGCAGGCCAGGACGACGGCTAACCCCGCGTCCGCTCCCGGGCCACAAGCCCTGGTTGTTGTAGAGGAGAACCCCCATTTGGCCCAGCCGGTGGGGGTTTTGTTCGTTTGCAGTAACGGTTAGCTTCAGCAAATTGACTGACAAGCAGGATGTTATGAGCACCATCACCTATTACCTGGACATGCAGCACCCTGAGCAGATCCGCGCCAAGCCGTTGCCGGCCGACCTGAGCGTGCTGGAATGCCAGCTCAAGCAGTTTCAGCTCAACCGCTTTCTCTACCAACTGGTTGGCGAGCCCTGGCAGTGGACCGACAAACTCAGCTGGACGGACGCGCAGTGGCGCGAGCTGATCGAGCAGCCCAATCACCGCACCTGGGTGGCTTATCACCAGGGCGCCATCGCCGGCTATTACGAGCTGCTGCGCGATGTCGACGGCGTGGTGGAGATTCTCTACTTCGGCCTGGCCGAGGCCTTCTTCGGTCAGGGCTTTGGCGGCCCGCTGCTGACCCATGCGCTGCAGTCCGCCTGGGCCTGGCCAGGTACCACCAAGGTCTGGGTGCATACCTGCAGCCTCGACCACCCCAGCGCGCTGGCCAACTATCAGGCTCGCGGCCTGCGCATCTATCGTGAAGAGGTCGAGGCGGACGCTTCATAACAGGGTCTACGCTTGCAGGGTCGTTTACTTACTTCAGGAGCCGATCATGCGCCGCGCCCTTAGCAAACCTTTGTTACTCAGCCTCTGCTTGCTGCCTGCCCTGGCCAGCGCGGTGGACATTCAGCCCGGCCTCTGGGAGATCAGCTCGAACAATATGCAGGTCGGTGGCCAGGCGGTGCCGGGGATGGAGGTGATGCTTGAGCAGATGAAAAATCTGCCGCCCGAGCAGCGCCAGATGATGGAGCAGATGATGGCCCAGCAGGGTGTGCAACTGGGTGACAAGGGCGTGCGCATCTGCATGAGCGAAGCGCAGATCAAGGCCCAGCAGATCCCCATGCAAGACCCTGATTCCGGCTGCAGCAATGAAGTGACTGAGCGCAGCGCCGAGTTGTGGAAGTTCCGCTTCAACTGCCCCAACGGCCAGGGCGAAGGCGAGACGCGCTTTGTCAGCGACAAAGAGTTCACCTCAACGGTCAACGGCACCTTCGACGGCCAGAGCAGCAGCATGCAAAGCCATGCGCGCTGGGTGGCGGCCGATTGCGGAAGCTTGCAGCCTTAGAGTTTGCGCAAAATCTGCTGTGCTTTGTTGGGCGGCAAGAGTCCGTGCACGACCGCCTGAGCCGCAATGCTGGCACCGACCGCTATGGCGCAGGCGCTCCAAAACTCTACTCGCGTCCAGAGAACGGCTAATGCGAGAAAGAAGGTGGCCAGCGAATAAAGGCCCTTAACCATGCCGCGATACATATGTGCGACATGGTGCGGCCCCAGTGCCCTGTGTGTGAAGACGGCGAGCACAAGTCCAATGATGGGGAAAACTGCCAGCAACCCACTCCAGACTTCCCCCAGACTGGCTGCGGCAGTGGTAACTGCGAGCGTCAGCATGGCTCCGGTGATCATCCGGTAGGGCAGGTCGGCGAGGCCACCTCCTACAGTGGAAATCGACTCGCTCGGCGGAAGCACATGCGGTGCTAGCACAAGGGCGAGCCCCGCAACGGCCAGCGCTACTGCAGGTGATGTGGGTAAAGCCGCAAGACCGACGGCCACGACAAACCAAGCGCCGGTAGCGCAGGCCAGTGCCGCTGGCCACGACCATCGAATACTTGCCCAGCAGTACGTGACCCCGAAAACCAACAAGGCTGCGATAGCAGAGATTGCCGCAGTAGCCGTGAGTACACCGAACTGAGTGCCTTGCTCAATGGCTACGAAGACCACTATCGGGCCTGCGACGATGGGAAATCCGCCCAGCAGACCGGCAACGCCGGAACCCCAATGGCGTCCCACCAGCGTCAGGGCAGCAATGAATAACGGTACAATCGTGAGCTTCAGAAGTAGCACTTAGTTTCCTACGTCCAACAGGTTCTTGGGGGATGTCGAGGTTGAGTCACTGCCCGTTAAGCGGATCGCTGATACCGTGACGGTCCTTTAGCGATTGCACCAACTCGGCCTGGCTGGTGAGGAAGGCGTCGAACTGGGCGATCACCTCGGGGTGCTTGATGCTCGAGAGGAAGTAGTGGTCATCCTGATAGGGCAGTTTGGGGTCGAACACGAGGCCGCTTCCCGCATTGTTATACAGCTGATGACGCACCACTTGCGGGTTGAGGTAAACGCCGTCGACGCGGTCGCTCATGGCCATCGCCAGTAGCGAGTCGATCTGGTTGGCCTGGATCAGCATAATCTTGCCGGCATTGATCTCGCCCAGATACGGCCAGGGGGTAAAGCCGCGCTGCGTACCGAGGCGCAGCAGTCGCTCTTTGCCCTGGCCGAGAAAGCGCGGTTTGACCAGCACACCATCGATGGCAGGTGCCGCCGCCTGGCTGTAATGCAGCGCATAGCCTTGCTTCTGGTCGGCGTTCCAACGCGGGTTGTCCGGGTATTTGAAATCCACCCGGTCATTGAGAAGGTCGCTAAGCAGGCGGCGCACTGGCAGCGGCTGGTAAATAAATACATGGCCCTGGTGCGCGGCAAAGGCGTCGAGCAGGTCGCGGCCATAACCCAGGTATTCGCCATCCTGCACGTTGGAGTAAGGCAAGTAGGGCTGCAGCTCGACCCCGACCTTAAAAGTCTCGGCCTGTGCAGGCGACAACAGCTGGAGTGACAGGCATGTCAGCAAAGGCAGCAGAAGTCTCATCGACGGCATCTCGCACGATAACTGTATGGTCTAGGCCAACCATAGCCAATTGCCCGCCGACACGGGAGCTTTAACGCGGATTAAATCTGACCGGCTGCGCAAAAAAATGCCGGTCAAATGGCTGTAATGGCCGCCAATGCTGGCTTTGCGCCTGCACGCAAGGGCTATGGCTGTTACCCTGTACCCCGCAGCTGCCGGTTTGGCGGCTGTACGAGTAGGGCAATCCCGTCCTCGTGCGCGTAATGCGTGCCACACGCCAAAGGAGCATTCCATATGGAAAAAGACCCTTCGTCTGACACGACCCCGCAACCAGAAGCGGCAATTCTGGACGGCATCCCCGCCCCTTCGGGCGAGGCAAATCTGATCGATACCGACTACGTCATCGGTCAGGACAACATCAAAGGGCAGTTCTCGTTCGCCCTCGACATTCACGGCAAAGTCTTCACCATCTCGGCGCTTACTATCGTGCTGTTTGTGGTACTGACCCTGGCCTTACAAAACCAGGTCGAGCCGCTGTTCAGCGCTATGCGTGGCTGGCTTACCAGTAACCTGGCTTGGTTCTTCCTCGGCTCCGCCAATATCTTCGTTCTGCTCTGCCTCGGCCTGATCGTCTCGCCGCTGGGCAAGGTGCGCCTCGGCGGCAAGGACGCTACCGCGGACTACAGCTACGCCGGCTGGTTCTCCATGCTGTTCGCTGCTGGTATGGGTATCGGCCTGATGTTCTACGGCGTGGCCGAGCCGATGTCGCACTTCTCATCCGCCATGGGCGGGGTCAGCGTCGGGGCCGACGGTGTGCGCACCGACTGGGCGCCACTGGGCGGTGCTGCCGGTGATGCTGAAGCCGCTGCGCGTTTGGGTATGGCTGCGACCATCTTCCACTGGGGTCTGCACCCCTGGGCGATCTACGCCATTGTCGCCCTGGCGCTGGCGCTGTTCTCCTTTAACAAGGGCCTGCCGCTGTCGATCCGCTCGATCTTCTACCCGATTCTCGGTGAGCGCGTATGGGGCTGGCCGGGGCATATCATCGACATCCTCGCGGTGTTCGCCACCCTGTTCGGCCTGGCCACCTCCCTCGGCCTGGGCGCGGAACAGGCAGCAGCCGGCCTGGACAAACTGTTCGGCATCGCCGCTACGGACGCGAGCAAGGTGCTGCTGATTATCGGCATCACCGCCATCGCCCTGGTGTCGGTGCTAGCGGGTTTAGACAAGGGCGTCAAACGCCTGTCCGAGCTGAACATGGGCCTGGCCATCCTGCTGTTGCTGTTCGTCATCATCGCCGGGCCGACCCTGGCCATCCTCACCGGCTTCTTCGACAACCTCGGCGCCTACCTGCAGCACCTGCCGGCGCTGTCCAACCCGATTGCCCGTGAAGACGCCAACTTCAGCCAAGGCTGGACGGCCTTCTACTGGGCCTGGTGGATCAGCTGGTCGCCGTTCGTGGGCATGTTTATCGCCCGCGTCAGCCGTGGCCGCACCGTGCGCGAGTTTTTGATCGCCGTGCTGTTGGTGCCATCGCTGGTGTCGGTGCTGTGGATGACCGCGTTTGGTGGCACCGGCATCAGTCAGCTGGTCGGTGATGGCTTTACCGGCGTGCAGGACGCGGCGCTGGAGTTGAAGCTGTTTGCCATGCTGGCGGAACTGCCGTTGGCGGAGATCAGCTCGTTTATCGGCATCCTGCTGGTGATCGTGTTCTTCGTCACCTCGTCGGACTCCGGCTCGCTGGTGATCGATACCATCACCGCCGGCGGCAAGGTCAACGCGCCTGTGCCGCAGCGGGTGTTCTGGGTGGTGATCGAGGGCATCATCGCCATCGCCCTGCTGCTAGGCGGCGGGCTGGTGGCCCTGCAGGCCATGGCGGTATCGACGGGTTTGCCGTTCACCATTGTGTTGTTGGTGGGCTGTGTGTCGATCGTCAAAGGCTTGATGAGCGAACCGCGCTAACCATTGCTGTTGAGTCGCACAAGAGCGCGCCTTCGGGCGCGCTTTTTTATGCGCGGAGTTTGTGCCGGTTGGCACCTGTAGGAGCGGGCTTGCCCGCGATGCTTTGCTTTGCCGTCGGTGTTCGGCATTACGGCGTGTGTGCTGATGGCTTGTGTTGCGCCCCCTCGGGCGCCTTACTTTTCTTTGCTCCCGGAGCGCCGGCCGGTACAAAGAAAAGTAAGCAAAAGAAACACGCCCCGGCATCCGGCCCTGCCTGCGGCAGGGTACGTTCACGCCACCATTGCTCCAGGGGCTCGCTGCGAAGGGCCATCCCTGGCCCATCGCAGCTCTCGCGGCATCCATGCCGCTCAACCCCTTCCGCAATGATTCTGTTCACCCTCCTGACGGGGGATTGTGCGCGCGGCTGAAAGTGTGTGGTTTCTGAGCTGGAAGAACTAAAAAGCGAACGGGAAAGGGACGTTTTTTGTTATTTGCAGAACAAAAGCAAATCCGCCCCTACGGTCTTCTTTACGTGCGCTCATCTTTCACAGTCGCGGCATCAAGTAGCTTTTGTAGGCATTCATTCGCTAGGTCTACGTTGCTCGCGAGATCATCCAGATTTCCTGGCTGGGTCAGAAACAGAATAGCGCCCAGAACTTTGTCTGATTTATCCGTCGATTTTTGTAGGATTTCTTCGGCCTTTTCTCGATAGATAGAGCCAAATTTTTTATTGATTACCCAAACTCTATCTTCAGGGCTTAAACCGTATTCCCGTCTGTTCCTTGGCATAACCCTAAAGCCTCGAATTACACATAATTTTGACGTGAACGGCGCCGCTGGTTGGGCATACGTTCGATGGAATGATCAATCATCTCGAGTGGCACTGAGGTGTAGTGCTATTGCGATGACCATGTTCCAGAAAATGTACGACGGAAGAACCCACTGTGGCGCGAAGAATGCGTCTTCCCAGTCCATTGTTCGGAAGTACATTGCGAATGGAATGCTGCCTAGAAACCCTGCCAAAGCAAGCAGCATGAAGTAGCGAAAATACTGCCGAGACTGAATGAGGCGTGGAACGAGAAGCCCAAGTATTGCCCCGCTTATCGACCCCGCTGCGACAAAGGAAAGCCAACCGGCAATCCACCAGCCAAAGCCTCCGACAGCGAATGCAGCGACCCACGCGAACACGCCTATGCCCAGCGCAGCCGCTGCGCGACCGCAATTGACCCAACGACTATGGGGAACGAGAAGCAAGGCACCGAAGATGATCCCCGGCAAGATCCAGGCAGGAGTTTCCGACACGACATCCTTATCAAGAAGGCCGAACGGGCCAACTGCCCAAGCAAGAAGCCCAGCTACTAAGGCCAGCCCAAGTTTAATAGGCAATGAGATTTTTATGCCTTTAGCAGGCCCTCTATGCATCAGCACGCTCCAGTGGTGCCTAAAATTTGGTTGGCCCCCGCTGCGTGAACAACGGAATGGCCAGGGCGATAAAGTTTATAAGACTTGTTATGCGCCATATACGCGAAGCAATTCAGACACGAGAATCCCGTTGATCAACATTCCATCTAGATTGGCGTCAGTGATAACAACATTGCTCAAGTCGACATTATGAAATGTGGCCCCTGCTAACGAAACGTCGGAGAACGACGAACCGGAAAGGTTGACGTCAGTGAAATTAGCAAGTTTTAGGTTAACGTCTTTAAAGCTCGCCTCTGCTAGTGAAGTGGACTCAAATTTAGATGAATTATTAGTCATTATTAGCTCTCCATGCTTGGTGTCTGAAGTTTGGTTAAGGGGCGGGCTTTAGCCCGTCACAGTGAGCGAAACGAGCGGTTTGAACCGATTGTTAGGCTTTCCATCATTGCAGCCATGATCCTGAAATTTCAAATGATCCTTCAAACTCATGAGGGCCTTTCCAACCATTGAGAGCCAGCTTTTTAAAGCGCGACTCATACGCGCGCATGATCCAAAGGTAATTATTCCAAAGCTTATCTGAAAGAATATTCTGTTCTTTTGTTTGGGCCCAATTCAAACCGCAGGGATACCTGGCCCAAGATTCAAGGCCTTCTTCGAAATATTTAAGAGTATTTGAACATTTTGACTGGTAAGGAAGAAGACTTGAATTTTCTGCTAGTTTGGTGAGTTTGTGTGTTTGGATTTTTTTGAAAGAAATCCATTGCAAACATAGTTTGGATGCTCATGTATTAAATAGGCTTTGATTATGTTCTCAAGTGCAAAGCCAGCCAGTAGTATTACGGTTCGATTAGATGAGCTCCAAGTCCTGCTGTTTGAGCCAAAGAAATCACGGCGAGAAATTTTAGAGTTGTTGCTGTCTCTAAGTATCTTGGCCTGTTCATGCAGTTCGCTAGCAACCAAAAACCAAGAGTGTGGATTTGCAATTTCTTCAAATTCAATGCTCTGGCTTAGAGAGTACATACGGATGCCTAACGATAGGTTAAGGGGCCGGATTTAGCCCGTCAAAGTGAGCGAAGCGAACGATTTGAACCAGTTTTTATGCGTTCACGACGCGAGATTAATATTAAGTGAAGTAAAGATTTCTGATCTGGCCTGGCTTAGGCTATCGTCATCTATTTGATACTGTTTGGCAGGGTTGGCGGCCATAGTAAAAGTGCTCATGTTAGTAATTTGATTTTCACTAGAAATAAATATTGGTGATTTTGGGATGCAAGTTCTCAAAGCCAAGATTTCTCCGAAGGCTAATTTGTGCGATGGGAAATTAGCATTATTCAGTTCTTCTTCTTTTATCCAGCTTCTAAGGCGGCCCAAGTTTTCGCCAAATAAATAATTTTTGGTTAAAAACCCATCACAGATACATAGAATGAAAGTAAGGTTTTTTATCTTGAATAGAATGGTACTGGGGCTTGCCATGGTCATTAGATCTGTTGCGCTGTTATTTGTTTTAAATACGTACAGGCTTGATGGCAATTGAAAGCCATAGCCGTTAGCATATGAACTTCTTACAAATTCAAAATTCTGACTGGAAATAATTGATTCGCAGATTTCACGCCATGGCTCATTATTTGTCTTTAGGAGGTCGTCGTAGAATAAGCCATAGAATATTTTAGAAAGCCATGTTGTGATTATTGAATTTGCAGAGTTGTCCGGCTGGTAAGTTGTCGGTAGAGAATTTTCTTCTGATATAAGTAAATCGTACAAATTATCGGGGTCTTCTAAGAGCTCAAGAACTCGATCTTCATACGCGCTTCCAAACTCATTATTGCAAATTTTATGTGATGGTACTTTGATTCGGCTGTATTGTGTTTTTCTTTCGCCTGTGACTGTTTCCTCTTTTATTCCTAGCTTGCCGAGCAAGCTATTTGGGATTATGTGCTCCATAGACTTTTTACCCTCAATAGGTTTTGAGCAAAAAAAGCACAATTTTTTTAATTCGCTTGTCACGGATGATTACTCGAATTTTAAATGGGCACATAACGATTAGCTAAGGTGCGGGCTTTAGCCCGTCCTGAGTGAGCAAAGCGAACGACTTGAACCAGTTGTTATGTGCTCTTAACTCGCAGCCAGTGCTTCTTTGATTTGTCTTGGCGCTTGATCTTTCCAGCTTTTATAAGTTGGTTGAATGATGTGGTGAAATTAGACTGTGGGATATTTAACTTCTGTTGAATTTCAATTGATGTGATTGGCTGAGACATTAGCTTGAGAATTTTTGCCTCAAGTGATGTGTCAATTGCGACAACAACATTATTGCTTTCGGTTTCAATGGCGATGTATGGAGCGCTAGATTTAACACCTGCAAGTGAGCATTGAAATTCAAAGGCTTTCCAAAGATTATGGTCTTTGGAGCAAAGATTAAATTCTATTGCTTTCTTCTCAGCTTTTGATAGGTGAGATAGGACGTTAGATAGGTGGGCGATTATGTAGAAGTCTGCTTGGTTTTGCCCCGACGGATATCCGCTCACGCAGGTTAATAGGGCATTGCTGCATGCAGATTTAAGGCCTTCTGAGTTTGAGAAGACGAAAACTCTATCGAGGATGGAAATCGTTAGCTCATCCAGCATATTGAGGCCGATGTTTTCAGCGTCGACGTAATAGATTTTCAAAGGCTACTCCAATGCCAAATGAGTACATAACTATTAATTATGCGACACGTATGTCGCGATATGTGTCGCATAAATTTCCTGGTCGTTGGCTAAGTCCATGCCTGCCTTGCAGGCGTTCGCAACAACGCGACAGCACCTAGAGGTAAGCGCGACATATCGGACGGTAAACCAGAGCTACTGGCGAAATGCTGGCAGGCCTGAGCCAGAAGCTAGTTCATTCATGCTGAGGCTGTCCATTGTGGAAATGCGGACAAGTTTTGCCCTGGCTTTTCTTTCGTCAGCCACAGAAACATCAGCCGCGCGCCAAGTCCCCGTCAGGAGGCCGAGCGGAGGTGTTGCGTAGGGGGACGAGCCGCATGGATGCGGCGAGAGGCTTAAAGGGCCAGGGACGGCCCTTGTAAGCCGGCCCCCGGAGCAGCACCGGAGGGAGGGAAGTTGAGCGAAGCGAGACCCGGATGCAGGGGCGTGTTTCTTTTGCTTACTTTTCTTTGCACGCGCAAAGAAAAGTGAGGCGCCCGAGGGGGCGCAACACGAGACATCAGCCGACGCGCTGTGATGCCGAATACGGAGGAGGGCTTAAAACATCGCGGCCAAGGACTAGGCGTCCCCGCCGCTCCTACAAAAGCGCGCCCTCAACTCCATAATTCCCCAACCGGCGTATCCCCCGAATACCGCGTCGCCACCTGCGCCTGCAGCAACTCCGCAGTCGCCAGCGCATCGGTCAAGGCATGGTGGGCCTGGTACATCGGCAGGTTGTAACGCGAGCGGCTGTCAGCTAGACGAATCGACAGCGGTTGCCGGCCCAGCAAGCGGCCCAGCCAGCCCGGCTGGCGCTTGGGATACAGGCGCGCCTCTAGCTGCATGGTATCGATCACCGGGAACTGCAACCCCTCACCCACCTGCTGGCGCAGCGCCTGGTCGAGAAAGCTGCGCTCGATGTTGCGGTAGTGCACCACCATCACCTTGCCGGCCATAGCGGTGAGCAACTCATCGAGAATCTGCCCCAGGCGCGGCGCGTGGCGGATGTCGGAGTGGGTGATGTGGTGGAAGGTCACCGATTCGCCGCTCAGCTCGCTGACCGGCTTCACCAGCCAATAACGCGCCGCGCCGCAGCGGATGCGTTGCAGGTTGAAGGGCAGCAGGCCGAGGCTGACGATGGCGTGCTGGTTGGCATCCAGGCCGGTGGTTTCCACGTCCAGGGCCAGCAGTGGCACCTGTTCCAGTGGGGTGTCGGCGGCCACGCAGCCGGCCTGGTAGAAGGCTTGCAAGCGAGGATCCGTCGCGCTTGCGGCGAGTTCGCTAAAGCGCGCGGCCCAGTCGAGTGGCGTGGCTGGCGCGCTCACAGGCTTTTGCCCGGCTGCGCGGGGTAGCGGAAGCGCAGGAATTTCTGCGCGTTGCTGAGCACGCCAAAGGCTTCCTTGAGGTTGTGCCGATCACTGGCGGAAACTTTTTCCGGCTCGATGTAGTTGTTCGGTTGCGCGCCATCGGCCGCGGCCATGGCTTGATGGCGGGCGCGTACCAGGCTGAGAAACTCCAGGGCGTAGCGCAGCTGGCTAAGGGCCTCGGGTTGCAGCAGTTTGGTTTTACCGATGGCGTCGAGGCGTTCCAGGGAGTTCTGCGCCTTGCTGCCGCAGGCCAGGGCGTGCACGCGGATCAGGTCGGTGAGCGGCGCTGTGCCACGGCCCTTGAGGTTGATGATGTGCTTCTGCTGGCCGTCGGTTTCCATCACAAAAGTGCGGAAGAAGCCCAGCGGCGGCGTGCGGTTAAGGGCGTTGCGCGCCAGTGCGGCGAGGAAGGCCGGGTTGCTGCTGGCCTTCTGCGCGAGCAGGTCTTTGAGGTTTTCCACCAGTTCGATCTCGCCATACACGCCGTCGAGGTCGAAGAAGATGCAGCTGTGCAGCAGCGTCTGTGGCTTGGGCTTATCGATCCATTGGCTGAAGTAGTCGCGCCAGACGCTCAGCGGCTGCCGCCACTGGGCGTTGCTGGCCATGATGCCGCCCTTGCAGTAGCTGTAGCCGCAGGCGGCCAGGCCGTCGCTGACAAACTGGGCGAGGGCGGCGAAGTAGGTGTCGTGCTGCGCGGGGTCGAAGCGGTCATCGAGCACCAGGGCGTTGTCCTGATCGGTTACCAGCAGCTGTTCGTCGCGGGCCATGGAGCCGGCGACCATAAAGCAGTAAGGCACTGGCGCCGGGCCGAGTTTTTGCTCGGCCAGCTCCAGCAGGCGCTGGGTGAAGGCGCGGCCGATGCCGGCCATGGCGCTGCCGACCATATGCGCGGTGGCCTGCTCGTTGACCATGCGCACGAAGGTGGCGCGCAGGTCCGGCAGCAGGCTTTGCAGGCCGGCGACATCCGGCTGGTTAAAGATCGAGTTGACTAGGTAGAGGCTGCTTTGCGACTCGTAGCGGATGATGTCGCTAAGGCTGATCAGGCCGATGGGCCGGCGCCGCTGTACTACGGGCAGGTGGTGGATGTTGTGGCGCAGCATGCACAGCATGGCGTCGAACACGCTGTCATCAGCCTGGATGGTAACTGGGTTGGGCGACATCACCTGGCTTACCGGCGTTGCGCTGTTCAGCCCTACGGCGAGCACGCGGGTGCGCAGGTCGCGGTCGGTGAGGATGCCGACCATCGCGGCGCTGGCGGCGTCGCCATCGATAATCACCAGCGAGGATACGCTTTGCTCGGTCATCAGCTGGGCGGCCTGCTGTACCGGGGTATCCAGGCTGACGCAGACCGGTTTGCGCGAGATCAGTTTGCTGACCTTGAGCTGGACCAATTCGCTGGCCTGGCCCTGGCTTTCCACCGCCGACTTGAGCCGCGACTGGCCTTCGGCCTCGACGAACTCGGCAAAGCCGTCGTGCTCTTCGCAAAGCTGGGCGAACAGCGTGGCGGGGATAAAGTAGATCAGGCTGTCTTCGATGGCGCGCGCCGGGAAGCGCACCTTGTTGCTGCGCAGCAGGCCAGCCTGGCCGAAGATGTCGCCTTCGCTCAGGCGGTTGTACAGCTCGCCATTGCGCCGGTAGATTTCCACCGCGCCGCTGCGCACGTAGTGCAGCTCATGGATGGCTGCGCCGTACAGCAGAATGTCGGTGCCGGCCTTGAAGTAGGTGACCTCGACCTGGCGGGCGATGGCGTCCAGGCTGTCTTCGGGCAAAGTATCAAAGGGCGGGAAGCGCTGGAGGTGATCGCGGATTTCCAGTAACTCGATCTGCATGGGGTGCCTCGCAGTGGCTGGCCCTTAAGGATACGGCGATTGCCGGGTGCTGTCCGCCCCGCTGGCGTTACCGGGTGTGGCGGCTAGCGTTAGCGGCTGCAAGGATGAGCAGATGGCTGGATCTGCACGGCTATGCTGAGTTGGCTGTTTGCGTGATGCTGCAGCCCGCTCCTGCGGGAGTACGAACCCCGCTAGTGATGTTTGTAACATGTAATTAAAACGGTGCTGTTATTAACGACCGGTTGTTCAAGGAGTGGCTATGCAAGGAGCGGGATTCTGGGTGGTGCTGGCGCTGCTGTTGGCGCTCGCTGGTTTGGCGATTTATTACTACAACCGCTTGGTATTCAACCGCGCGCGGGTGGCCGAGGCCTGGAGCGGCATTGATGTACAGCTCAAGCGCCGCGCCAGCCTGATTCCGGCGCTGGTCGAGTGCCTGCGCCAGTACATGAATTATGAGCAGGGCACGCTGCAGGCGCTGGTGCAGGAGCGCATGCGTGCGGTGCAGTTGGCCGATTCGCCGCTGGGTGAGCGGGCCCCGGTGGAGGCGCATTTGAGCATGCAGCTGCGCGAGCTATTTGCCCTGGTCGAGGACTACCCGGCGCTCAAGGCCGATGGCCAGTTTCTCGACCTGCAGCGCACTATCACTGACGTCGAGAACCAGATCCAGATGGCACGGCGTTACTACAACGGTGCGGTACGCGAGCTGAATGTGTTGGTGGAGTCGGTGCCGAGCAACCTAATGGCCCGGCCCTTTGCTTTTATGCAGGCGGAGTACTTCAGCCTGGATGACCCGCGTGACGCCCAGTCGCCCAAAATGGAGTTTTGACATGCTGCGAGTGCTGCGTTTAGCCCTGTTGAGTCTATGTCTGCTGCCGCTGTGGGCCACGGCTGCTGAGGTGATTGAGGACTTTGCCGTAACCCTGCAGGTGCAGCCGGACGGCAACCTGCTGGTGACCGAGCGGATTACCGTGCAGGCCGAGGGAGAGCAGATCAAGCGCGGTATCTATCGTGATCTGCCGGTCAGTTACAGCCTGCCTCTGGGCTTGTTGCAGAGCAGCCCGATCACCCTGCTTGGGGTGAGCCGCGATGGTCAGCCGGAGCGGGCGCGGGTCGAGCAGAACGGCAGCTGGGTGCGCTATTACCTCGGTTCGGCGGACCACCTGCTGCAACCGGGGCGCTATCAATACGAGCTGCGCTACCGCGTTGAGCGCCAGCTGTTGCACCACGCCACTACCGACGAGCTGTACTGGAACGTTACCGGTAATGGCTGGAGCTTCCCAATTCAGCAAGCTTCGGTGGAGGTGCTGTTGCCGAGGGGCGCGCGGATCGGTCAGCGTGCCGCCTACACCGGTGGCTGGGGAAGCAAGGACAAGGCCTATGAAGTGGTCGAACAGCGCGATGATTACCTGCGCCTGATAACCACGCAGGGCTTACCCGCCTACCAGGGCCTGACGGTCGCTGTGGATTGGCAAGCCGGGTTGGTTACTCGGCCGGGCATGGTTGAGCGAGGCGGTGCCTTGTTGCGCGATAACCTCGGCCTGTGTCTGGGCGCGCTTCTGTTGATCGGTCTGCTGCTGTTCTACCTGCGTGCCTGGGATCGGGTTGGCCGCGACCCTGAGAAAGGCCTGATCATTCCGCTGTTCGAAGCTCCGCAGGGCATGAGTGCGGTGCAGGCCGGTTACCTCTGGCATCGCGGTTTGCAGGGGGCTTATCAGGATGCGCGGGCGTTCAGTGTGTGGCTCACCGATATGGCCATCCGCAAGCACCTGCATATCGAAGACAAGCCGCGCGGCGGTGGTTTTACCCTGGCCCGTGGTACGGGTGAGCGTGCCGATTTCAGCGAGGCAGATCGCGAGCTGCGTAAACGCCTGTTCCCGGCCAATAAGGAAGGCATCGCCCTGGAAATTGGCAGCAGCTACGAGCCGCGCCTGGCTGACGCCGTAGCCGGACTGAAAACCCAGCTGCAAAAACAGGGTAAGGCCTGGTTCAGCAATAATCGGGGTATCTGGACCTGGGGTTTGGTGTGGGCGATTGTCGGCTGCCTGATCATGGTGCTAGCCGGTGCGCGCAGCGAAGACGATATGGCCGCCGGCTTGGCTGGTGTGGTGTTCTCCGTAGGTTTTGGCGTGCCGTCGCTGTTTGTGCTGTACATGGCCTGGCATCAGCCCAGCTTGGGTAAGCAGATCGGCCTGGGCCTGGCGGGGCTGATGTTTATCTGGCCGGTGCCGGTTGGCCTGTGGATGCTCAGCGATGCGGCGTCGGTGCCAGCCTTGCTGCTGCTCTGCGTGTATGTGCTGGTGGTGGTGCTGTTTTATTACCTGCTGCCGGCACCATCGGTCGAAGGGCGGCGCTTGCTTGATCAGCTGGAAGGCTACCGCGACTACCTGCAATTGGCGGAGAGCGATGTGCTGGCATTGGCGGGCAATGCCCCGGCGATGAGCATTACGCTGTACGAGAAACATCTGCCCTACGCCATGGCCATGGGTGTGGAGGACAAGTGGAGCGCGCGCTTCAGCGCGGCGCTGGCCAACGGCCTGATCGACCCGGCGCAGCGTGACTATCAACCCGACTGGTATCACAGCCGCAGCAGCTTTAGCACACCGCTGGCGATGAGCGCGGCCCTGGCTGTTGGGCTAAGCAGCGCCACGGCACTGGCCTCATCACCACCGTCGAGCAGTTCGTCAGGCGGTGGCGGTTCATCCGGCGGCGGCTCGTCAGGTGGTGGCGGTGGTGGCGGGGGCGGCGGCGGTTGGTAGAGCCCGCTTCGGCTTGGCGGCGCATGCTGTTGTAGGAGCGGGCTTGCCCGCGACTCGCACGCATGGATTAGGCATCCTCGCCGCTCCTACAGGTTTTGGCTGCTGTCGCGACGCTAGGGCTTACGCGTTTCTTGCAGCTTGGCCAGCAAGGTTTCGCTTTTCGCCAGCTGCTCGGCTTCGCTGAGGTGTGGGTTTTCCAGCACGCTGTCGAGCTGCTCGATCAGCTCGCTTTGTCGGTTGATCCGCTCATCGAGTTTTTCCAGCTTGCGCTGGTTGTGCCAGCTCCACAGCGCCAGGGCGCAGGCGGCCAGCACAACGGCGGCCAGCACGATTATCGTCACGGTGTTCATCGCAGCTCCAGAGTTTTGCGCATCAGCATGCGCGGCAAAATAACAGCGCCGCGCGTCACCGTCTGTGCCTGCTGCACAGAAAATCCCTGGCGGGCAAAGAACGCCTGCGCCACAAGGCTGGCCTCGGTAAACAGTTCGCAGACCCCCGCCGCCTGCAGGCGTTGCTCCGCTGTGGCATACAAGGTGCTGGCGACACCCTGGCGTGCATGGCTGGGCGCGCAGTACAGCAGGTCGATATGACCATCCAGGCTAAAGCCGATAAAACCGGCGATAACCAGGCCATCTTCGGCGATAACAAGTTCAAGTGAAGCAAGGCGTGTTTGCCAAGCAGACATATCCGCAGCCGCCGGAGCCCAGGCCTGACGCTGTGCTGCGTCGTAGTGCTGGGCGGTCAGCTGGCTGACCGAAGCCTGAAACAGCGCGACCAGGGCTGGCAGATCGTGCGGTCGATAGGGTCGCAGGTTGAGTGCTGCGGGCAGGGGAGCGTTCATTCGGGTTACCTGCAATAGTTGCCTGGCAGGTTAGCGCCGGGTGCGGGTCAGGTAAATCGCCGCTAGCGCCAGTTGCAGGCGCTAGCAGCCACCGCATCGTGGGCGTGCAGGCTTTCGGCGTGCACCACGCGCAGGTGAAAGGCGCTTAGCTCGGGCTGTAGCAGCAGGGCGCTATGCAGGCGGCGCGCGGCGTCTTCGCAGAACATCAGGTTTTGCCCGTTGGCCAGGGCGAAGGCCTGCTCGTCGGCGCGCTTTACGGCGGTTTGCACGGCGGTGCCGAGGGCCTGTTCGGCGGCGTCGATCAGTTCAATCAGTGGCAACCCCGCGCAGTCGCTGTGCAAACGTACCTGCAGGGTGGCGTAGCTGCGCTGGCTGTGTGGTGTGGCGACGATGCCCTGTGGTGAACCGAGCCAGGCCAGCAGTTGCGTGTGATCCAGCGGCTGGTCGGCGAAGTCCTCGATAAAGCGCTGCTGAATCAGCTGGCGCGCCAATGCGGCGGAGCAGGGGCAGGTCGATGAATAGGCCACTTCTACCTGTAGTTCCACGTGAAACCCCCATGAATCCTGGCGTGCACGCACTTCGAAGGGGTAGGGCTTCCAGCCGGCGAGAGGGCTGACCAACGCTGGACGGCTAAGTAGCGTCTCGCCGCGCAAGGTGATGGAGGCCTGCTGCGACAGGCCCTGGTGGCTGTCGAGAAACTCGCCCAGCAGTTGCTGCAGCGTCGCCGGGCTCAGCGCGTTGTGCTCCAGCGCATGCAGTGCCAGGTACAGGCGTGACATATGGATACCGCGCGCATTGCCATCATCCAGGCTGACCCCAGCATCGGCGCGGGCATTGATGCGCTGGCCGGCCAGGTTGATCGGCAGCGCTATGCCCTGCATGCCAACCCAGTCCAGAGCCTGTGCGTGGGCAGGTATTTGCGCGGCTATGTCCGGCAAGGTCAGTGCGTTCATCAGAAATCTGCTGCTCGGTTGTGAGTTTAAATGTTATGTTATAACAAGTAAATTACAAAGCCAGCGAATCCTGACGATGATCGAAACACCGCTCACCCACGCCGAGCTGCTCGCCCTGCCGGCGGATGACTACATGAATGCCGCGCAGCAGCAGTTCTTCCGCACGCTGCTGCTCAACCAGCGCGGCGAACTGCAAACGCGGATTGCCGAAGAATTCGAAGGCCTGCGCGAGCGCGAAACCAGCAGCGACCCCGCCGACATCGGTAGCGCTGAAGAGCAGCGCCAGTGGCAACTGCGCCTGCTGGAGCGGGAAAAGAAGCTGATCGACAAGATCGACGAAGCACTCGACCGCCTGGCCCGTGGCGAATACGGCTGGTGCCGCGAGACCGGCGAGCCGATCGGGCTTAAGCGCCTGCTGCTGCGGCCCACCGCAAGCCTGTGCATCGAAGCCAAAGAGCGCCAGGAACAACGCGAAAAACACCTGCGACATACCGAACAATGATGGAGCCTGAAACCATGACCAATCGCCTTCCCGTAACCGTGCTGTCCGGCTTTCTCGGTGCCGGTAAAAGCACCCTGCTTAACGCCATTCTGAAAAACCGCCAGGGCCTGAAAGTGGCGGTAATCGTCAACGATATGAGCGAGATCAATATCGATGGCAGCGAAGTTCAGCGTGATGTCAGCCTGAACCGCGCCGAAGAAAAACTGGTGGAGATGAGCAACGGCTGCATCTGCTGCACCCTGCGCGAAGACCTGCTGGAGGAAGTCGGCCGCCTGGCCCGAGATGGTCGCTTCGATTACTTGCTGATCGAATCCACTGGGATCAGCGAACCGCTGCCGGTGGCCGAGACCTTCACCTTCCGGGGTGAAGACGGCCAGAGCCTGGCCGATGTGGCGCGCTTGGACTGCATGGTGACGGTGGTCGACGGGGTGAATTTCCTACGCGATTTCCACGAGGCCGAGAGCCTGGCCAGCCGTGGCGAAACTCTGGGTGAAGAAGATGAGCGCTCAATCACCGACCTGCTGATCGAGCAGGTGGAATTCGCCGATGTGCTGCTGATCAGCAAGATCGACCTGATCAGCAGCCACGAGCGTGAAGAGCTGATGGCCATCCTCAAGGGCCTGAATACCCACGCCGAAATTGTGCCGATGGCCATGGGCGCGGTGCCGCTGGAAAAGATCCTCAACACCGGCCGTTTCGACTTCGAGCGCGCCGCCCAGGCCCCGGGTTGGCTCAAGGAGCTGCGCGGTGAGCATGTGCCGGAAACCGAGGAATACGGCATCGCCTCCAGCGCCTACCGCGCGCGTAAACCGCTGCATCCCGAGCGTTTCTTCAATTTCATCAACCGCGAATGGAGTAACGGCCGTCTGCTACGCAGCAAGGGTTTCTTCTGGCTGGCCAGCAAGTACCAGGAGGCCGGCAGCTGGTCCCAGGCGGGCGGTTTGATGCGCCACGGCTTTGCCGGGCGCTGGTGGCGTTTTGTGCCGAAAAGCCAGTGGCCAGAGGACGAGGAAGGCCTGCAGGCGATCATGAAAAACTGGCAAGCGCAAACCGGCGACTGCCGCCAGGAGCTGGTGTTTATCGGCCAGAACATCGACTTTGCCCAACTGACCGCAGAGCTGGATGCCTGCCTGCTGACCGATGCGGAAATGGCCCTCGGCGTTGATGCCTGGCGTGCACTGCCCGACCCCTTCGGCCCTTGGCATGAGGAGGCGGCCTGATGCTCGCGCAGGTGTTGCGCCGGCCGCTGCAGCAGATCGCCAGCGAGCAGATTGATGTATTCAGCGAAGTGCTGCGTGATGAGGTCAATCTGGCGCTTTGGCAACGCCAGTTACCGGCACAGATCAGTGATTTCGCCAACGCCTTGCTGGCCCAGGGCGAGCCGCTGGGGCAATCCATCGTGCTGGAACTGGCCAGTCCGGAGAGCGAGGCGAACTTCAGTGGCCTGGTCGATGGCTACAGCGATCTGCCAGGCCAGGCGGCCTTTCTGCAGGATGTCAGTTGGCTGGTCAGCGCTTTTGCCTGCCTGTTCGACGCCAAACGCATCGGCCTACGCCTGCGCATTCTCGACAAGGCCATGTGCCCGCGCTTTCACGTTGACCATGTACCGGTGCGCTTGATCACCAGCTACGCCGGGGTTGGCAGTGAGTGGCTGCATGAAGGTGTGATGGCGCGCCGCCGCCTCGGCGATCCGGCTGCCGAACCCAGCGATGCCGCGCTGATCGAACGCGCCCAAGCCGGCCATGTACTGCTGGCCAAGGGCGAGAAATGGATCGGCAATGAGGGCGGCGGCTTGATTCACCGCTCGCCGCAACCACCGGCCGGTGAGCGGCGCTTGTTGCTGACGCTGGATTGGTTGGCCTGAATTTAAGGCAAAAAAATAGGCTGCGGATAAAGCAGCCTTAAGCACCAGAAAGGCAC
>JAHJXZ010000115.1 GCA_018827205.1 Gammaproteobacteria bacterium
GCGACCGATTCCGGTACCGATACTGGACCCGTCGCCGAGTAACTGGCGTTTACCGCGCCCCGGACAACTGCCACCTACCTGGAGGCTGAGCAAATGAGCTGGATCAGCGCCCTCGCCGACCTGCAGCAACGCAGTGAACCCTGCGTGCTGGTGACCATCATCGAAGAACGCGGCTCAACCCCGCGCAATGCTGGTTCGAAAATGGTGGTCACCGCTGGCCGCATCTTCGAGACCATCGGTGGCGGTCATCTGGAATTCAAGGCGATGGAGCTGGCCCGCGAAATGCTCTGCAGCCGCAGCCAGGACACCCGCCTGGAACGCTTCAGCCTGGGCGCCAGCCTCGGCCAATGCTGCGGCGGCGCAACCGTATTGCTGTTTGAACCGATGGGCCAGCCCCAGGCACAGATCGCCGTATTCGGTGCCGGTCATGTTGGCCGCGCCCTGGTGCCACTGCTCGCCAGCCTGCCATGCAAGGTGCGTTGGATCGACTCGCGGGAAAATGAATTCCCCGAACAGATCCCCGCAGGGGTGGAAAAGGTGGTCAATGAAGAGGTGATCGACGAGATCGAACGCATGCCCGCTGGCAGCTACTATATCGTCATGACCCACAACCATCAGCTCGACCTTGAGCTGACTGCAGAAATCCTCAAGCGCAATGATTTTGCCTACTACGGCTTGATCGGCTCGCAGACCAAACGCGCCAAATTTGAACACCGCCTGCGTGATCGCGGCTTCGATCCAGCTGCGGTAGCGCGTATGCGCTGCCCGATGGGGTTGGCTGAGGTCAAAGGCAAGTTGCCGGTAGAAATTGCCGTGTCCATCGCCGGCGAAGTAATCGCCACCTATAACGCTGCCTTTGGCCAAGAGAGCAAAAAAGGCCAGCCCAGCGTTGCCAAGCTGCTGCCCGCCTCTCGCCGAAGCCAGGCCTGACTATCTGTTCAGGCGCACACACGCCTGAACGACCAACTCCATAGATTGAGATAAGCGTTACATGACTAGCCCAGTGAAAGCCTACCGCGCCGCCATCCTGCACAGCATTGCCGACCCGGCCGTTGTGGGCGTTGAGCAATCCTATGAGTATTTCGAAGACGGCCTGCTGGTTATTGACAATGGCCAAGTGGCAAACGTCGGCCATGCTGCTGACCTGCTACCCACGCTCAAGGGCGTGGATATCACCGAATACCGCGATGCCCTGATCACCCCCGGCTTTATCGACACCCACATCCACTACCCGCAAACCGGGATGATCGCCTCCTACGGCGAACAACTACTGGATTGGCTTAACACCTACACCTTCCCTACCGAACAGCAGTTCGCCGACAAGGCCCATGCTGCGGACGTGGCCGGCATTTTCCTAAAAGAGTTGCTGCGTAACGGCACCACCACCGCGCTGGTATTCGGCAGCGTTCACAAGCAATCGGTGGACGCCTTCTTCGAAGCCGCCGAGGCGTTGAACCTGCGCATGATCGCCGGCAAGGTGCTGATGGATCGCAACGCCCCGGACTACCTGACCGACACCCCTGAATCCGGCTACGCCGACAGCAAAGAGCTGATCGAACGCTGGCACGGCAAGGGTCGTCTGCATTACGCGGTGACTCCGCGCTTCGCCCCGACAAGCACCCCGGAGCAACTGACCCTGGCGGGCAAGCTGCTGGGCGAGTACCCGGACCTGTATATGCACACCCACCTGTCCGAGAACCGCAAGGAAATCGAATGGGTCAAGGCGCTGTTCCCCGAGCGCAAGGGCTATCTGGATGTGTACGACCACTACAAGCTGATCGGTGCGCGCTCGGTATTCGCCCACGGCGTGCACCTGTGCGACGACGAATGCAAACGCCTGGCCGAAACCGGCTCGGCCGTGGCCTTCTGCCCGACCTCCAACCTGTTCCTCGGCAGCGGCCTGTTCGACCTGAACAAGCTGGAACAGCACGGCGTGCGTGTCGGCCTGGGCACCGATGTCGGTGCTGGCACCAGCTTTAGCCAGTTGCAGTCGCTGAACGAGGCGTACAAGGTGATGCAGCTGCAGGGCAAGAAGCTCGACCCGTTCAAGTCGCTGTACCTAGCGACCCTGGGCGGCGCCAACGCGCTGTACCTGGACGACAAGATCGGTAACTTCGCAAGCGGCAAAGACGCCGACTTCGTGGTGCTCGATTACAACGCCACGCCGCTGATCAGCTACCGCATGCAACAGGCCAAGACCTTCGACGAGAAGCTGTTCGCCCTGACCATGCTCGGCGACGACCGCGCGATCAGGGAAACCTTCGCCGCCGGCCAGTCGGTGCATCGCCGCGATTGAGGTGGGTAAAAACCCAACCAAGAAAAAGCCCGCTCATTGAGCGGGCTTTTTCGTTTAGGCCGGTTGCGCCAATCAGCGGCTCGCGGCTTTCTTCTTGCTGCCTGGCAGCAGGTGCGAGAACACCGCATGCAGGTCATCAGAGGCGGTTTCGCCATCCAGGTTGAGCTTGGCGTCGACGCTGTCCATGTGGCGCATCATCAGATCCACCGCCACTTCCACATTGCCGGCTTCGATGGCATCAATCACCTGGTCGTGTTCGGCATCCGAGCAATGCGTACGGCTGTTGCTTTCGTACAGGGCGATGATCAGCGAGGTCTGGGAAATCAGGCTGCGCAGAAAGCCCAGCAAGGTCAGGTTGCCGGCGGCTTCGGCGAGTTTCAGGTGGAACTCACCCGACAGGCGAATGCCCATACCGCGATCACCACGAGCGAAACAGTCGCGCTCATCGATCACCATCTGGCGCAGCGCGGCAATCTGTTCCGGCTTGGCGTTCTTGCAGGCCAGTTCGGTAATCGCCCGCTCGATCATGCGGCGTACATAGAAAATCTGCCGCGCTTCTTCCGCCCCCGGGCTGGCCACTACCGCGCCACGGTTAGGCCGCAACAGCACCACGCCTTCGTGGGCCAGGCGCGACAAGGCGCGACGGATGATGGTGCGGCTGACGCCGAAGATTTCACCGAGCGCCTCTTCACTGAGCTTGGTGCCAGGAGCCAGACGCTGCTCAAGAATGGCATCGAAGATATGGGCGTAAACGACATCGTCCTGAGTCCCGCTGCGAGTGCTTTTGCCTTCGCGCGTCTGCTTCTTAAGGGGCTGCAATTGTTCGTTCATTGTGGCTCGCGTGATCAAGGTTCGGCGGTTGCTGATGCAACTCTACTGTGTGCTACCTACCCTCTGGCAAGCGGCAAATCAGTGAAAAGTCACAAATAAAAAGCCTTTGCATTGTACACAATGTAACCAGCACGTACACCGCTACCAAGGCATACCCCCCGTGCAAAGGTGCATTTTCACGCGCTTTCTGTTCGCACTTCTCTGCCGAAGAACGCGCAGTCGGCAGATTCATTTCTTATATGCAGCATTTTTCTTGTTCACGAATCTGCTTAGCAATCGTCCAGGTGAGTCACGAAAGCAATGCCGCAATGCCAGCGATTATTGCCGAAGACCCGCTGATCATGGGGGTGTTAGCGCCTCGCCGGGCCGGCTAAGTGGATGCTCCGGAACACATCAGTAACAGGACAGGTACTGCATAGGTAAAAAAGCCGAGCACATAGCAGCTTTTAACCAGAAACATTATTTGCTTTTTTTGTATACAACATCATAATCGGCCCTAGCGTTATTTCTTGACCTAAAGGTCAGCTAAGCACGCCAGCAAGGCAAAAAACACCACCTACCTCAAGAGTCGAGCAGTGCGCAGCACAGGCTCTGGGTGGCACACAACAAGAGATGAGGAGTACCCCTGTGGAAAGCGCTAAACAAGAACAACAGGCGACGCAGATGCAAGACCTGATCAAACCCGGTCTGCTTGACCGCTTCTTCAAGCTGACCGAACACCGCACCACAATTAAAACCGAGCTGCTGGCGGGCCTGACGACTTTCGTCACCATGGCTTACATCATCTTCGTCAACCCCAATATCATGGCCACGGCCGGCGTCGATCACGGCGCGGCGTTTGTCGCCACCTGCATCGGTGCGGCCATCGGTTGCTTCCTAATGGGTCTGTATGCCAACTGGCCAGTAGGCCTGGCACCGGGCATGGGGCTGAATGCCTTCTTCACCTACACCGTTGTCGGTGAAATGGGCTACAGCTGGCAGGTCGCACTCGGCGCGGTGTTTATCTCCGGCGTGCTGTTTATGATCATGAGCCTGTCACGCATCCGCGAGTGGCTCCTCAATAGCATCCCCATGAGCCTGCGCTTTGCCATGGGCGCGGGGGTTGGTCTGTTCCTCGGACTGATCGGCCTGAAGACTGCAGGTATTGTCGTCGATAGCCCGGCGACTCTGCTGACCATGGGCTCGTTCGGTGAACCGAATGCAATCCTTGCAGCCGTGTGCTTCCTGCTGATTGCCGTGCTTAGCCACCGCAACGTGTTTGGCGCCATCCTGTTCAGCATGCTCGGCGTCACCGCCGTTGGCTGGGCACTGGGCCTGGTTGAATACAATGGCCTGGTTTCCATGCCCCCAAGCCTGGCGCCGACCTTGATGGCCCTGGACATCGCTGGTGCCTTCAACATTGCCATGATCAGCGTGATTCTGGCTTTCCTCTTCGTCAACATGTTCGACACCGCAGGCACCCTGATGGGCGTCGCCCATCGTGCCAACCTGGTGGAGGAAGACGGCAAGATCCAGAACCTGTCCAAGGCCCTTAAGGCTGACAGTACCTCCAGCGTGATCGGTGCCTTTGTCGGTTGCCCGCCGGTAACCAGCTATGTGGAAAGTGCTGCAGGCGTTGCGGCAGGTGGCCGTACTGGCCTGACAGCTGTTGCCGTGGGCGTGCTGTTCCTCTGCGCGATGTTTTTTGCCCCGCTGGCCGGGATGATCCCCGCCTACGCCACTGCTGGTGCGCTAATCTATGTCGCAATGCTGATGATGAGCGGCATGGCGCATATCGACTGGAAAGATCACACCGACACCATCCCGGCGATCGTCACCGTGGTCATGATGCCGCTGACCTTCTCCATCGCCAACGGCATTGCCCTGGGCTTCCTGACCTACGCAACACTGAAACTGCTGACCGGCCAGCGCGACAAGGTATCGCTTAGCTTGTACGTTCTATGCATCATTTTTATCGCCAAGTTCGCCTTCCTCTAATTGAAAACTACTGCGCTCGACTATGCAGCGTTGAAGTCAGGCTCAAAATGCTCATGTACAGTCGTACACTCCGCTTTTTCGCCTGACTTCGCCTTGCCTAGTCATCGCTCGCTACGTTTTCAAAACAAAGGAACATGAACCAAGCAAAACCTAAGCCCTGATATGGCGTCGGGGCTTTTGCACATCTGGAGAATCGCTAATGAACCTGGAAACCTGGCTGTTGTTCGCAAGCGCCGCACTGGTGGTTATTCTGATTCCGGGGCCACTGTCACTGCTGATGGTCAGCAACAGCCTGAACTACGGTCTGCGCCGCTCGGCCCCGGCGTTCGTTGGCGGCGTATCGGCCTCGATCTGCTTGTTGAGTGCCTCGGCACTCGGCCTTGGTGCGCTGTTGTTGGCCTCCGAGCAGTTGTTCAGCCTGCTCAAGCTGGTCGGCGCGCTGTACCTGTTCTACCTCGCCTGGCAAAGCTGGCAGGAGTCACGCCAAGCTGCCAAACCGGTGAAGGCCGAGGAACAGCTGGTCAATCCAGGTTTTCGCAGCATGTTCTGGAAAGCCTTCGGCCTCGGCGCCAGCAACCCCAAGGACATTCTGTTCTTCGCCGCCTTCCTGCCGCAGTTCATCAGCGCCGAGCGCCCCATGCTTGGCCAGCTGCTGGTAATGATCGCCACTTGGGCAGTGTTGGATCTGGCCTGCAAACTGTTCTACGGCCTCAGCGCCCAGGGTGCAGCGCGCTATCTGCGGTCAGGCAAGGGTCAGGTGTGGTTCAACCGCATCAGCGCTGCCTTGTTTGGCGGTGCTGGCGCTGCCTCGCTGCTTAGCCGCTGACAGCCTGCCAAGGCTTATCCACGCCACCATCTGTAGGAGCGGGCCATGCCCGCGATATCGGTTCGCGGGCATGGAACTGCGCGCCCCGCCCGCTCCTACTCCAGCGCTTGAAACCCGACAAATCGCAGGCAAAAAAAGCCCGCAGTGTGTACGGGCTAGGGACTCTTAAATTGAGTCAGAGGGTGACAAGCATTCTGTTCAGCTACCGCGGTAGGTGGAGTAGCTGTAAGGGGAAATCAGCAGCGGCACGTGGTAATGCTCCTGCCCGGCATCGATGCCGAAGCGCAGCACCACAACATCGAGAAAGGCCTGCTCAGGCAATTTAACGCCGCGAGCGCGGTAGTAATCGCCGGCATGGAAATGCAGCTGGTAAACGCCGCTACGGTAATTGTCACCCTGCAGCACCGGCGCATCGCAACGGCCGTCGTGGTTGGTGACTACGCTATTGAGCAGCTCCATCTGAGCCCCCTCAACGCGGTACAGCTCAATCTTCAGTTCGCTGCCTGGGCAACCATGGGCGGCATCCAGTACGTGTGTGGTCAATCGTCCCATCGCTTATGGGCACCTGCGCAGATAAGCCTACGTAGACGCCGCACCTCCTCTACTTTTATTGAACTCGGCAGATTTATCAGGCTAAGCAGCCTCGACTGAGCTGAAGCATAGCATGCTGAAATTCAAAAATAAGACACTTTTATAAAAAATTGTACACAATAAGTCGATCATTCCGCCTGCTCAGCGCACCGTAAACGGGCAGTAAATCGACCATAAGTGCTTGCGAGCACTGCTTTTGCACAGCAACAGCAGACGCACTGGACAGATTCAGCATTAAGGCAAAATTTCGCAAAATAAGTGAATTTTAGATTTACAAGATGCAAAGCACTTTGTATACAATTAGCCCATCACGGTCGTGCAACGCATTTATGCCTGCCCAATGACCGCCACAAACAGCAAGAAGGAAGACTGCAGTGAGCGCTGACTACCCACGCGACCTGATCGGTTACGCCAACAACCCGCCCCACCCGCACTGGCCGAATGATGCGCGCATCGCCCTGTCGTTTGTTCTCAATTACGAGGAAGGCGGCGAACGAAACGTGCTGCACGGCGACAAAGAATCCGAGGCGTTTCTCTCCGAGATGGTTTCCGCGCAGCCGCTGCAAGGCCAGCGCAACCTGTGCATGGAGTCGCTCTACGAGTATGGCAGCCGTGCCGGCGTCTGGCGTTTGCTGAACCTGTTCCAGAAACACAGCATCCCGCTGACCATCTTCGCCGTGGCCATGGCCGCGCAGCGTCATCCGGACGCGATCAAGGCGATGGTCGCCGCCGGCCACGAGATCTGCAGCCACGGCTACCGCTGGATCGACTACCAGAACATGAGCGAAGCCGAAGAGCGCGAGCATATGCTCGAAGCCATTCGCATCCTTACTGAACTGACCGGCCAGCGTCCGCAGGGCTGGTACACCGGCCGCCTCGGCCCGAACACTCGCCGCCTGGTCCGTGAAGAAGGTGGCTTTCTGTATGACAGCGACACCTACGACGACGACCTGCCCTACTGGGACCCGGCCAGCACCGCGGCCAAACCGCACCTGGTGATCCCTTACACGCTAGACACCAACGACATGCGCTTCACCCAGGTGCAGGGTTTCAACAAGGGCGACGATTTCTTCGAGTACCTGAAAGACGCCTTCGATGTGCTCTACGCCGAAGGCATGGCCGGCGCGCCGAAGATGCTCTCGATCGGCATGCACTGTCGTCTGCTCGGCCGTCCCGCGCGCCTGGCGTCACTGGCGCGCTTCCTTGAATACGTGCAAAGCCACGAAAAAGTCTGGTGCGCCCGCCGCGTCGACATCGCCAAACACTGGCACGCGACCCATCCGCTGCAAGAGCCATCCAAGGAGAGCTCGAAATGAGCCGTTTTCAAACCCTGACCCCGTCCCGCCTAAGCCGTGAAGACTTCGTAAAAGTCTTTGCCGACATCTACGAGCACTCGCCCTGGGTCGCCGAGAAGGCCTTCGACCTGGGCCAGGACGCCGGAAGCCCGGACGCCAGCATCGACGAAATCGACGGCCTGCACCAGCGCATGGCCGACCTGTTGCTCAGTGCCAGCCACGCTGCACAGCTGGCGCTGATCAATGCTCACCCGGATCTGGCCGGCAAGGCAGCCGTACGCGGTGAGTTGACCGCCTCCTCCACGTCGGAGCAGGCAGGTGCGGGCATTCACGCCTGTACCGCAGAAGAGTTCGCCCGCTTTACCGAACTGAACGATGCCTACAAAGCCAAGTTCGGCTTCCCCTTCATCATGGCGGTGAAAGGCAGCAACCGGCACCAGATCCTGGCGGCCTTCGAGGAGCGGATTCATAACTCCCCGGAGCAGGAATTCGCCTGCGCCCTGGCCGAGATCAACAAGATCGCGCTGTTCCGCTTGCAGCAGCTGTAGGCCGCACGCCCACCGCCCTCCCCAACGCCATCATCTAAGGCAGACATTTCATGAAAGCTTACGCCGTACCCTTTGAGAAATACGTCAACCTCGCCGACGCACGCCTGGGCACCAAGGCCATCTCGGTCACCGACGATTGGTTCGCCGACGTTAACCGTCTGTTCCAGCCGACCCCGGCCGTATGGAAGGAGGGCGTTTTCGATGATAACGGCAAGTGGATGGACGGATGGGAGTCGCGCCGAAAGCGCTTCGAAGGCTACGACAGCGCGGTGATCCGCCTGGGCGTACCGGGTTCGATCAAGGGTGTGGACATCGACACCAGTTTCTTCACCGGTAACTTCCCGCCGTCGGCGTCCCTGGAAGCCTGCTTTGTGGCTGAAGGCGACCCGAGCGACGCTACCGAGTGGACTGAAGTGCTAGGTGCGGTCGAACTGCAAGGCAACAACCACCACTACCACGAAATCAATAACGCCCAGGCCTTCACCCACCTGCGCTTCAACATCTACCCGGACGGCGGTGTCGCCCGTCTGCGCGTATACGGCGTGCCGTTCCGCGACTGGTCCAACACCGGTGACAACGAACAGGTCGACCTGGCTGCTGCGCTGAATGGCGGTCGCGCCCTGGCCTGCTCGGACGAACACTTCGGCCGCATGAGCAACATCCTCAACCCGGGCCGTGGCATCAACATGGGTGACGGTTGGGAAACTGCACGTCGCCGTACCCCAGGTAATGACTGGGTGATTGTTGCCCTCGGTCATCCAGGCGAGATCGAACGCATCGTCGTCGATACCCTGCACTTCAAGGGCAACTACCCGGACAGCTGCTCGATCCAGGCGGCTTTCGTCAAAGGCGGTACCGACAGCCAGATCGAAACCCAGAGCCTGTTCTGGCGCGAACTGCTGCCAAGCCAGAAGCTGCAGATGCACGCCGAGCACGAGTTCAGCGAGCAGATCAAAGCACTCGGTCCGATCACCCACGTACGGGTGAACGTGTTCCCGGACGGTGGTATCAGCCGTCTGCGCCTGTTCGGCAAAGTCGCCAAGTAAGCCAAAAACCCCTCTCCCATTGGGAGAGGGGTATTAACGAACGAACAAGAAGACCAACATGCGCACATTGATCATCGAGCCGCTGAGCAAAGAAGCCTTCGCCCCCTTTGGTGACGTTATCGAAACCGAAGGCAGTGAATTCTTCATGATCAACAATGGCTCCACTCGCCGCTATCACAAACTGGCCACGGTCGAGACCGCACAGCCAGAGGATAAGGCGATCATCAGCATCTTCAGTGCCGAGGCGCTGGATATGCCGCTGACCATTCGCATGCTGGAGCGCCATCCGCAGGGCAGTCAGGCGTTTATCCCGCTGCTCGGCAACGCCTTTCTGATCGTGGTCGCGCCACTTGGCGATGCACCTCAATCGGAGTTGGTCCGCGCCTTCCGCAGCAACGGCAGGCAGGGCATTAATTACCATCGCGGCGTTTGGCACCACCCGGTGCTGACGATCGAAAAGCGGGATGACTTCCTGGTGGTTGATCGCAGTGGTTCTGGCAACAACTGCGATGAGCATTTCTTTAGTGACGACGAGCTGTTGCTCCTCGCCCCCCACCAATAAGAGAAGCCCAGCCTCCGGCGTGCCGGCACTGGGAATGAGGTACTGATTGTGGAAGCACATTTGATTGAGTGGCTGAACCTGAGCATTCGTTGGGTGCATATGATCACCGGCGTGGCCTGGATCGGCGCATCCTTCTATTTCGTCTGGCTGGAAAACAACCTCAACCGCAGCAATCCCCGCGAAGGCCTGTCTGGTGACCTTTGGGCGATTCACGGTGGTGGTATCTACCACCTGGAAAAATACAAACTGGCCCCACCGAAAATGCCGGAGAACCTGCACTGGTTCAAATGGGAGGCCTATTTCACCTGGCTGTCGGGCATCGCCCTGATGCTGGTGGTCTACTACCTCAACCCGAGCCTGTACCTGGTCAAGCCGGGCGTTGATCTGGCGCCGGAAATGGCCATTGCCATCGGTTTCGGTTCGATGATTGCGGGCTATATCGCGTATCACTTCCTTTGTGACTCGCCGCTGGGTAAACGCCCGGCTCTGCTTGGCGCCGTGCTGTTCGTGCTGATCATCGCTGCCGCCTATGGCTTCAGCCAGATTTTCAGCGGTCGCGCCGCCTATATCCATGTCGGCGCCATTATCGGCACCATCATGGTCGGCAACGTGTTCTTCACCATCATGCCGGCCCAGCGCGCGCTGGTTAAGGCGATTGAAGACAACACCACGCCGGACCCGACCCTGCCGGCCAAAGGCCTGCTGCGCTCGCGCCACAACAACTACTTCACCTTACCGGTGCTGTTCATCATGATCAGCAACCACTTCCCGAGCACCTACGGTAGCCAATACAACTGGCTGATCCTGGCGGGCATCGCGATGCTGGCGGTACTGGTGCGCCATTATTTCAACACCCGTCATGACAGCAGCAAGTACGTCTGGACCCTGCCTGCCGCCGCACTGGGCATGATCTGCCTGGCGTTCGTTACTGGCCCGAGCATGAAGGCCGCTGCACCGCAGGAGTCGCAAACTGCAGTAATCAAGTACGCCCCGGTTCCGGCCACGGGCATCAGCGGCAACCCGCAAGCGGCCAAGGCGGCCGAAGCAGCCACCAAGCCGGCAGAAGCCCCAGAGGTCAGCACCCCTGCTAAAGCCGCAACGGACGCTAGCGGCTTTGCCCAGGTCAAGAGCGTGATTGAGCAACGCTGCAGCGTATGTCATTCGGCAACGCCCAGCAGCCCGATGTTCAGCGCACCGCCTGCCGGCTTGATCCTCGACACACCAGAGCAGATCAAAGCGCAGGCCGCGAAGATCCACGCACAAAGCGTTGCTTCGCAGATCATGCCGCTGGGCAATATCACCCAGATGACCCAGGAAGAACGTGAGCTGATCGGCTCATGGATCGACCAGGGCGCCCAGCTCAACTGATGCAACCGAATGCCGCGCCCGCAAGGGCGCGGCATTTGTTTATCTGCACCCTGCAAGAATTCTCCGGTACAGGCCAATAAACACCTGCGCCGAACAGCGACTTACAACAATAAAAGCGCCTGAGGTATTTGCATGACCCCGTTGAATTCAACGTCGACCTGCGCCGTCGACCAACGCCTACCCCTGCTGCAAATGATTCTGGTGAGCTTCCAGCATGTGCTGCTGATGTACGGCGGTGCGGTTGCGGTGCCCTTGATCATCGGTGAGGCCGTCGGCCTGTCCCGTGAAGAAATCGCCTTCCTGATTACCGCTGATCTTTTGGTAGCGGGCATTGCCACCCTGGTGCAGTCACTCGGCATCGGCCCCATGGGCATCCGTATGCCGGTAATGATGGGCGCCAGCTTTGCCGCCGTCGGCAGCATGGTGGCCATGGCCGGCTCGCCCGGTATCGGCTTGCCGGGAATCTTCGGTGCAACGATTGCCGCAGGCTTTTTCGGCATGCTGATTGCGCCGTTCATGTCGCGCATCGTGCACTTCTTCCCACCACTTGTGACCGGTACGGTGATTACCGCCATCGGCTTGTCACTGTTCCCCGTTGCGCTCAACTGGGCCGGCGGTGGCAGCGCCGCCAGTGAATTCGGCGCCTTGCAGTACCTCGCGATTGCCGCGCTGGTGCTGGGAACCATTCTGCTGATCAATCGGTTTATGCGCGGCTTCTGGGTCAATGTTTCGGTGCTGATCGGCATGCTTGTCGGCTACCTGGTGGCTGGCGTCCTGGGTATGGTCGACCTCGGTGGTCTGCAGCAGAGCGCTTGGTTTGCCGTGGTCAAACCCATGCACTTCGGCATGCCGGAGTTTCATCTGGCGCCCATTCTCTCCATGTGTCTGGTGGTGGTGATCATCTTCGTTGAGTCCACCGGTATGTTCCTCGCCCTCGGCAAGATCACCGGTAAGGAAGTCACCCCGGCCATGCTGCGCCGCGGCCTGCTGTGTGATGCTGGCGCATCGTTCTTCGCCGGCATCTTCAATACCTTTACCCACTCCTCCTTTGCTCAGAACATCGGCCTGGTGCAGATGACCGGCGTGCGCAGCCGGTATGTCACCGCCGCCGCTGGGTTGCTGCTGATCGGCTTAAGCTTGCTGCCCAAAGCCGCCTACCTGGTGGCCTCGATTCCACCGGCGGTACTGGGCGGCGCGGGCATTGCCATGTTCGGCATGGTCGCGGCAACAGGTATCAAGATTCTCCAGGAGGCGGATATTGCCGACCGCCGCAATCAGCTGCTGGTCGCCGTCAGCATCGGCATGGGTCTGGCCCCGGTGGTGCGCCCCGAGTTCTTCGCACACCTGCCGCACTGGCTGGAGCCGATCACCCACAGCGGCATCGCCATGGCCACCATCAGCGCGGTACTGCTCAATCTGCTGTTCAATATCCTCGGCGGACCAGAACGTGCGGTGCTAAACAATCCGCACCCGCAGCACTGACCCCTCTCTCTTTGCGCGCAAGTAAGCAGCCCGCTACGCCGGGCTGCTTACTGCTGTGCGCGACCTGCTAAACCAGTCGCACCCTCTATAACAGGCATCTCCAGCGCGCAAATGGCGAGTTGCAACGTCATCTGACTGACGGTTCATTTTTTGTGCACAATCTTAAAATAAATTGTTTTTATCGCTGTGAACAAGTTGCTATAGTCGATTCATTCTGACCAAGTGGACAACTTCTACCCAGGTACAGAACAGAGGCGCCGTGAAGCCTCGCCAAGCCCATGACCGTATAAAAACAACTGGCAGGCTCTGACTATGACCACGACTAGCAGCACAGAGACCACAGCTCCGCCTGTGGCAAACAACGACCTGATCTACCAACTACATGACACTCCGGCCTTTGCTCCGGCGATCTTCGCCGCACTGCAGCACGTACTGGCCAGCTTCGTCGGCATCATCACCCCTACCCTGATTGTCGGTGGCGTACTCGGCCTCGGTGCCTATGTGCCGTATCTGGTCAGCATGGCGCTGTTCGTATCCGGCCTCGGCACCTTTATCCAAGCCAAGCGCATTGGTCCGGTCGGCTCCGGCCTGCTCTGCCTGCAGGGCACCAGCTTCGGCTTTCTCAGCGTGATTCTCAGCGCCGGGTTTATCGTCAAAGGCCGTGGCGGCAGCGAAGAGGAAATTCTCTCGACGATCTTTGGCGTGTGCTTCTGCGCGGCCTTTGTCGAGATTGCCTTCAGCCAGTTCATCAACAAGCTGCGCCGAGTCATCACTCCAGTCGTCACCGGTACCATCATCTGTCTGATGGGTTTGTCATTGATCAAGGTCGCCATGACTGATATCGCCGGCGGTTACGGCGCCGCAGATCTCGGTGCCCTGCACCACCTGGGTCTCGGCGGCTTGGTGCTGGTCACCATCGTGATCCTCAACCGCTTCCCGTCACAGGTGGTGCGCCTCTCGGCGGTGATCATCGGCCTCGTATTAGGCTTCAGCGTGGCCTGGTACACCGGCAAGGTGGATTTCGCCAATATGGCTGACGTGCCACTGGTCAGCATCCCAGTGCCATTCAAATACGGCTTCAACTTTGACTGGGTAGCGTTTGTGCCGATTGCGGTGATCTTCCTGATCACCCCGTTGGAAACCGCAGGCGACCTGACGGCCAACTCGATCATTTCCAAGCAGCCGGTCAAAGGCCCGCTTTATATGCGTCGAATCAAATCTGGGGTATTGGCCGATGGCTGCAACTCGGCCATCGCGGCCATGTTCAACAGCCTGCCGATGACCACCTTCAGCCAAAACAACGGTGTGATCCAACTGACTGGTGTGGCCAGCCGCCACGTGGCGTTTTATATCGCCGCCATTCTGGTGCTACTAGGTCTGTTCCCGGCAGTAGGCGCGGTATTGCAGCTGATGCCTAAACCGGTGCTCGGTGGCGCCACGCTGATCATGTTCGGCACCGTGGCCGTGGCAGGGATCAAGATCCTTACCGAGGCGGGCCTGCATCGCCGCAACGTGCTGATCGTGGCCATCTCCCTGGGCCTGGGCCTGGGTGTTGCAGCCGTACCGGAAGTGCTCTCGCAAATGCCCGATGCGCTGAAGAACATCTTCGGCTCGCCCATCACCATCGGTGCCTTCAGCGCCATTCTGCTGAACATCTTCCTGCCGGAAGAACATCTGCAGCTGGAAGAAAACGACTACGACCCCGAAGCCCATCTGCACACCGTGCTGCAAAACCCGCAGGACGACAGTGCCGCAGATGTGCCAAGCAGCAGCCGCAACGAGCTTAACGTGGCCCCACGTACCAGCTGAACCACCCTCCTTTGCCTGACAGATCCTGCGGTTCGCCGCAGGTTCGAGAAACCTTGTAAGTCCAATAATAAGGAAACCATGATGAAACTGAAGCACCTGCCCCACGGCATCGCCCTCTCGGCTGGACTGTTTTCCGGTCAACAGGCCTTGGCCAGTGACGCCTTCCTCTGGCAAGACACCAGCCTCTCCTACCTGTATGGCAGCAACTTCCAGCGCCTCAACAACAACGCTGAAGAGCAGCGCTCGCAGAGCACCTTTACCCTGGAAAACGCCAGTGGCTGGACCTGGGGCGACACCTTCTTCTTCCTCGACTACATCGACGCCGACAATGCGCAGGCGCGCGGCAGCAACTTCGGTAACCTGAGCGTCAAGGAAAAAAACAGCTTCTACTACATGGAGTTCTCGCCACGTGTCAGCCTCAGCTGGTTGACCGGCCAGGACCTGTCCGTAGGTCCAATCAAGGACGTCAAGGCCGCCTTCACCTATGAGAAAGGCAATGGCGGCCCAGGCACCGAGAACTACCTCTATGGTATTGGCCTGGACTGGGACGCGCCGGGCTTCGCCTTCCTGCAGACCAACCTGTACCGCGTGAAGATCAACAACCACATCTTCTTCGACCATGACTTCAAGGCCAGCGAACAAGGCAACGGTTACACCACCCAGCTGACCGTAGCCGGCGCCTACCCGTTCGCCATTGGCGAACAGGACTTCGTGGTCGACGGCTATATCGACTGGCGCGCTCCATCCAAGGACGCCGGCACCCAGACTTCAGTCGGCTCCTCGATCCAGATCAAATGGGATGCCGGCAAGGCGCTGTTCGGTGAAGGCCGCAAGCTGTATGTCGGTACCGAGCTGAACATGTGGCACAACAAGTACGGCATCAAACCAATTGACGGCTCCACCAATGGCTTCGATCAGACCGCCGTTCAAGCACTGGTGAAGTACCACTTCTAAGCCTATGTGCTTGATGCGGGTTGCCGGGTAGGCGGCAACCTGTAACAAAAAGGGGATGGCATCGTTGCCATCCCCTTTTTTATTGCGCCTACCCTTCTTACTTACGCGCAGAAAAAAACCGCTCACCTGGAGCGGTTTTTGTTAGCTCAACACATTACTGCGATTGCGCATCCTTGAGCTTCTTGCGCTCGATAAAATCCAGCTTCCACTGCTCCAGGCCGATGCGTTCTGCATCCAGGTTGGCCTCGACTTTGTACTGATCTTTCAGCGCCGCAACTTCGCTCTGCTGCTCGATCAGGAAACGGTCAAAACGCTGCATAAAGGCTGTGTGCTTGAGGGTCGACAGCTTGAAGCTGCCACGGTTGTGCGGCAGCTGCGCATCGAAGATCAGCGCACCCGGTTTTGCGCGGATGTTGTCCAGATAATGAGTCGCCACCACCACGTTGAAGTAAGCGCCGTCGGTATCCTTCTTCAGCGCCTGGCGGATCATCTGGCGCAGATCATCGCTGTAGGTCAGCTCGATCTGCCCAGCATCGATACGCTCCTGATAGCCCCATGGCGTCCAGCCGTTGACCATGGCCAGGCGTTTGATCTGCTCGATGGGCTGGCCATGGCGCTGCGGAGCAACCAGTACACCATCGACATACTCGACCACGCCCTGGCTGTAGCTCAGGGTCTTGCCGGCCTTCTGCGCTGGCGCCCAGGTTTCGCTGTCGGGGTATTTGAAGTCCACCTGACCGCTGAGCAATGCGGGCAACAGTTGTTCAACGGGCAGCACCTTGTAGCTCAGCTCCACCCCGCTGGTTCGCGCGTACAGGTCGAACAGCTCGCGGGCAAAGCCCTGGTACTGGCCTTGCGCATCGATGCTGTAGTGCGGCGCAAAGGCCAGTTTCTCTACACCGATCACATAACTTTCAGCGCTCACTGCGCTGGAACAGACAACGGCGAACAAACTGCAGACGTGCGAGGGCTTCACAGCAAACCTCCTGTTTAATTATGAGAGTGGAACGAAGGAACCGCACAAGGCGATGAAGTCGCGGCTAGGGGCTAGCCACCGGTCATGCTCATAAAGCGAATAACCTGTACCTGGGCATCGCTCTCGAAGTGATGACGCTCAGGCTTCAACTGCAAAGCCTGCACCAAGGCATCACGCAGACGCTGGCTGTCACCCGGATGGGCACGCATCAGATTTTTCAGGTCCAGGGCATTCTCATGCCCCAGGCAGAGCACCAGTTTGCCCTCTGCGGTGACGCGCACGCGGTTGCAGTCGCCGCAGAAGTTGTGGCTATGCGGTGAAATAAAGCCAACCTGGGTGTCGCTGCCGACCACCTGCCAGTAGCGCGACGGCCCGCCGGTCAGCTTGCTGCTGCGCACCAGGGCATAACGCTGCTCGATGCGCTCACGCACCTCGTCACTGGAACAGAAGGTCTGCTCGCGTTGGTGGCTGGAAATACTACCCAGTGGCATTTCTTCGATAAAGCTGATGTCCAGGCCACGCGCCATGGCGAACTCGACCAGGTCGAGCACTTCGTCATCGTTACGACCTTTCTGCACCACAGCATTGAGTTTGATCTTGCGAAAACCCGCCGCGCGCGCCACCTCGATGCCTTCGAGCACCTGATCGAGCTTGTCGCGTCGGGTAAAGGCGGCAAAACGCTCGCGCTGCAGCGAATCCAGGCTGACATTCAGGCGCTTGACCCCGGCAGTGTGTAACTGCGGCGCCAGGTCAGCCAGTTGTGAGCCATTGGTGGTGATGGCCAGGTCCTCCAGCTCCGGGCGCTGGCCCAGGCGGGTCAGCAGGCTGAGCAGGTTCTTGCGTACCAGCGGCTCGCCACCGGTGATGCGGATGCGTTTGACCCCGAGGCCGATAAAGGCGTCCGCCACTGCATAGAGTTCTTCAAGGCTGAGGATCTGCTCGCGCGGGGCGAACACCATGTCCTCACTCATGCAGTAAGTGCAGCGGAAATCACAGCGATCGGTAACCGATAACCGTAGATAGGTGATGCGCCGACCGAAAGGGTCAACCAGCTGATTGTTCACTACGTGTCTCCTAGAGCTCAACGAGCCGAGACTTTTTGTTATGAATGCATAAGCCGAGATAAAAACAGAAAAACTAAATGTTGTATACAACAACCTGACCTAAAAGTCAGATAGCCTGCCAGAGCCCAGGCCACAAGCCTTGAGCGCCGCGCAAAGCCGGTGCTACCATCCCGGCGCTGCCCAGCGACGGGCGTTCGACAGAAGCAAAGAGGCTTATGACCAGTATTCGCGAGCGTAACAAAGAGCTGATTTTACGCGCAGCCAGTGAGGAGTTCGCCGACAAAGGCTTTGCAGCCAGCAAAACCAGCGATATCGCCGCCAAGGCCGGTGTGCCCAAGCCCAACGTTTACTACTACTTCAAGTCGAAAGAAAACCTCTACCGCGAAGTGCTGGAAAGCATTATTGAACCGCTGCTGGAAGCTTCCGCGCCGTTCAATCAACCGGGTAA
>JAHJXZ010000116.1 GCA_018827205.1 Gammaproteobacteria bacterium
CCCCTTATCTATGGAGAGTTGAGCATGCTGCATCGTCTGCTGTTTGGTCTGGTGGCTGTTGCCAGCCTTACTCTGGTGGGTTGCGCCCACAGCCCGCAACAACTCAGCCCACAACCCAAGCTTAATAGTCCGCTCACAGCCGTTGGCCAAGGTCAGCCTGTGGTGGTGCGAGTGGCCGACGGCCGTCCTTCCCCGGTGCTGGGCACCCGCGGCGGTCTGTACCCGGAAACCAGCGCCATCAGCGTAGCCGGTCAGGATATCCTGCCCAAGCTGCTAGCCCAGGCCGAGGCAGCAGTGCGTTTGCTTGGTTTCACCCCAAGCGCCAATGCCGTCAATGCGCCGCAACTGACCCTGACCCTGGCCGAACTGAAGTATCAGTCGCCCAAAGAAGGCCTGTACGTGACCGAAGCTGACATGACCGCGACCTTCCGCGTTGATGTGCAGAACAGCAGCCGTCGCTACAGCGGCCGTTATGGCGCGTCGTTGAACCAGCGTTTCGGTATGGCGCCAAATCAGGCGACCAATACCAAGCTGGTTGGCGACGTGTTGAGCGACGCCCTGACCCGCGCCTTCAAGGACCCGACCATCGGCCAGATGCTCGCGCAGTAAGCCTTGTCGCGGTAATGAAAAAGCCCGGATTATTCCGGGCTTTTTTACACCTGCGTTTTGCAGTCTGTCAGGCAGCCTCGCTGTAAAACTCGGGCAGGCTCATGCCAGTGCGCGTATCTATGTCGGGCAGGGCGTAATGCTCGTGGCCGCCCATGGCGCAGTAAACCAGCCAGTGGTCGTCCTGCACATTGAAAGACAGCCCGTCGATGACATCTTCCACGTCATCGAGAGAATCGATCAGGTAGTCACGGTCTTGCGGTTGGGCATGCAGCATGGTGCGTACCTCCATGGATGTTTAAGACCTGTCTCCGCCTCGAAGCCATTTTGGCCAAGGCGTTGGGACGAGTGTTAGACCATAGCTCACGCAGATGACAGTGTTTAGACCGCTTGGTCATAGCTGCTGCGATTCGTCGGAATCGAACCGCGAGCCCTGCAACCTTCGGTAGACTCCGCGCCCGTATTTGGACTGCCCGATACTGCATCGGGTGTGCTGTTAATCAGGCGCGGTGTTGATCGCATGCCTTATAGACGTCGAGGTTGAGCATGTCGTTGCAAACGCTCTGGTTGCTGATCGAAGGTCAGCCTGGGCAGTGGCTTAATGGACTGGCGCTGTTTTTTGCCCTGGCCGGTGCCTGGCTGTTACTGGCCACCCGCATGCGTGAACAGCATGCATCGGCGCGACTGTTGGCCGGCAGTGAGCTGAATGGCCTGGCGGATGACGCCTATGCCAGTGATGAGCCGACACTGCGCCTGAACCAGTTCTTCTACCGTTTTGGCTATGCCTGCTTGGCCTCGGCATTGCTGCTGTCCTGGTTGAGCACGCAGCTGTAACGCGGATTCTCGGCGAATAAAAACGGCAGCCAATGGCTGCCGTTTTTTCTGGCTGCGTTTTGCCTACAGCGGTAGGCCGGCCTTGATCCGGTACTGGTTACGCACCGGGTTGGCGTATTGCAGGATCAGGTAGGGTTGCTGCTCGCTCGGGCACTTAGCCAGGCGTTGTTGCCATTCGCTTTGCGCCGCGCTGAGTTCTGCCGCGGGGAATAGCTCGTCAGCACTGGGCACAGCCAGTTCCGGGTCGCGATCAGCCCACATGGCATAGGCCAGGTAGTGCACGGGAAACAGCCGATAACCCGTGAGAATCTGCCGGTCCATTTCCGCTGCCAGCAGTTTGCTGTCTTCCAGGCCCTGGCTGACCGGCGCACCGAAGTGCACATGCACGCGGCCTTTGTAGCCAGTAATGCCGAGGGCGATGCTCTGGTCATCCTCGCCTGCCACCTTGGTGTAGCTGCCACTGCTGGCGCGGATAAACAGCTCGCGAGCCTTGGCCTGGTCGCAGGGGTCGTACTCGTAGCTGATCGATACCGGCGTCAGGCGCAGGGTGTTGATCACCTCGGCGAACGGCTCGCCCTTGCGGCTCATGTGGAACATCTTGAGGATCGCCGAATCGGTGCGGTCATCACCATCCTTGGCGCGGCCTTCGGCCTGGGCGATCCAGATCGACTCGCCATCAGTGCGGATCGAGTGGTTGATATAGGCCGATAGCAGCTGGTAAGCCGCCAGCTTCTCGCGTCGCCCGCTGATTGAACGGTGCACGATAAAACTCTTGTTCAGGCGCATCAGGTCGCTGACAAAAGGCTTCTGCAGCAGGTTGTCGCCAATCGCGATGCGCGGCGTCGGCAGGCCTGCGTGGTACACCGCGTAGTTGACGAACGCCGGGTCCATGACGATATCGCGGTGGTTGGCGAGGAACAGATAGGCCTTGCCGGCTTGCAGGTGCTCGATACCGGAATAGCTCACACCATCGGTGGCCTGCTCAATAGTACGGTCGACATAGCTCTCGATACGCGTCTGCAATTGCGCCACCGAACTCACGTCGCGAAACTCAAGACGCAGGCGATAGGCTATAAGTGGTTTAAGCAGCCAGCCTAGCGAAGACGCCAGGCGCGGGAAGCGGAACTGAGTGAGGATGCCGAGAAACGCATCGTCGGCCAGCAGGCGCGCCAGCACGGTCGGGACTTCGGCGTCGGCGTATGGTCGGATGGCATCGAATTCGCCCATCATGCTCTCTTGTTGTGGTTGGCTGTGGAGATGCTCACTGCGCTGGTCGCCACGCGTGACAATGGATAGTGCGCGACTGCAGGGCCAGCTATAGACCGGCGATTATAACGCCAAGTCACAAGGAGACAGCGATGCTGGAAAGCCAGGACTACCAATGCCCCTATTGTGGCGAACAAGTTGAAGCGTTGCTCGACCTGTCGGCCGGCGATCAGCAGTACATCGAAGACTGTCCGGTATGCTGTCGACCCATTGTGTTTTCTCTTCAGACCGATGGCGAGGACTGGAGCCTGGACGTGCGCGGGGAGAATGACTGATGCAGCGAATCTACGAGCCGCAGGACCTGATGGAAGGCGAGTTGCTGCTGGGGATGTTGGCCAGTGAGGGAATCGAGGCTTATCTGACCGGGCAACACCTGGCCGGCGCAGTGGGCGAGTTGCCTGCCTGTGGCTTACTCGGGGTGATGGTTGAGGATGACCAGGCGCACAGCGCACAACAGCTGATCGCCGCGTACAATACCGCGCAGCCGCTGCCGACGGATGAGCCTGAAAGCTTCCAGGGCTCGCTGCTCTGCTAGATCTAACCTAGCGGCGTATCTGACTTACTGCTTGCTGGCCGCCTGGTCGGTACATTGACTGCTGAACGTTATCGAGTTGCTCATGTGTGGACGTTATGCCCTGTTCCGTTGGACGCCTGCATTTGCGGCGATTCCCGGTTTCCCCGCTGACCAGTTACCGCACTGGAGTATTTCGCCCAATAGCCAGGTGTTACTACTGCGCAACGTCGATGGCGAGCGCCAACTGACGCGGGCACGCTGGGGGCTGACACCACCCTGGTTGACTGACCTGACCAAAACCCCCGCCCAGGCCCGAGCAGAAACCCTGGCCGAGCAGCCGATGTTTCGTGAGGCGTTTCGCCTGCGTCGCGGTCTGCTGCCAGCTAACGGCTTTTACGAGTGGCGGGGCACCGCACGCAAGCGTCCGTACTGGCTCACTGGCGAAACCACGCCGCTGTATTTCGCCGCCCTGTGGGAGGCCTACCCGGTAGAGGGGTGTGTATACCTGAGTGCGGCGGTAGTGACCCAGGCTGCGGCCAGCCAGCGTCGACCGCTGATTCTTGATGAGGCAGGGCAAGCGACCTGGTTAGCCGCGGATACCTCGCCAGCTGAATTACAGGCTCTACTGGCGAGCCCGCCGCTAGCGCTGCGTGAGCGGGTATTGGCCAACTTGATCAATGATCCTAAGTTGGACGCGCCAGAGTGCCTGACGCCGGCTTAGATCTGATGTATGGATGAATAAAAAGGGCGGACGGCACTGCAGTCCGCCCTTTTTATTGCAGATTGATCAGACCCTGAACTGGTTGATCAAGCGACGTTGCTGTTCGGCCAGTTTGGTCAACTCGGCGCTGGCCTGGCTCGCCTCGTCGGCGCCACCGGCCACTTCATTGGCCACCTGGCCGATATTGGTGACGTTGCGGTTGATGTCTTCGGCCACTGCGCTTTGTTCTTCGGCGGCGCTGGCGATCTGCGTATTCATGTCGTTGATCACCGATACAGCCTGAGTAATAGACTCCAGTGCCTCAGCTGCCTGGCTGGCCTGTTGCACACTGACCGCAGTCTTGCTCTGGCTGTCTTCCATGACCTTAACCACATCACGTGTGCCCTGCTGCAGTTGCTGGATCATGGCCTGGATTTCTTCAGTGGCTTTCTGGGTTTTCTGCGCCAGGTTGCGTACTTCATCGGCGACCACCGCAAAGCCACGCCCCTGTTCACCGGCGCGGGCCGCCTCAATGGCGGCGTTGAGCGCGAGCAGGTTGGTCTGCTCGGCAATTCCGCGGATGGCGACCAAGATGGCGTTGATGTTCTCGCTGTCTTTAGCCAGCGTTTGCACCACTGTCACCGCGCGGCCGATTTCCTGTGCCAGTGCGGCAATTGCATCCGCTGTGTGCTGCACGGTTTGCTTGCCCTGGTTGGCGGATCGATCCGCATGATTGGCGGCCTCGGCGGCATGGGTGGCGTTGCGTGCCACATCCTGGGCAGTGGCGGTCATTTCATGCACGGCGGTGGCGACCAGTTCGATCTCAGCTAGTTGTTTCTGCACGCCAGTGTTGGTGCGGATAGCAATGTCAGCTGTGTGTTCGGACGAGTCGCTGACCTTCTGCACCGAGCTGACCACCTGGGTAATCATGTTCTGCAGCTTGCCGAGGAAGGTATTGAAACCCTTGGCAATATCACCCAGCTCATCGCTGCGGTTCACCTCCAGACGGCGGGTTAGGTCACCCTCGCCCTGAGCGATATCGTCAAGCATGCTCACCATCTGCCTCAGTGGCTTGGCGATGCCGCGGCTGACCAGCCAGATCACCAGTAGGCCTAGCGCAGCAATCAGCAGGCCGACCAGGGTCATATTCAGTGTGTCAGCTCGGCGCTGGTTGGTGAGGTCGCCGTGCAATTGCTGCAATTCGGCCATTACGGTGTTGAGCGGCAAGACCAGCATCAGGGTCCAGCGCGCATCGGTATCACCTATGCCGAAGGAGAGGAACAGTTCGATATGGCTCTCGGCTGGATTAGCCTCTTGGTGGATGTCGTAGATGATCTGCCCAGGTTTCAACTGCCTGAGGTTTTCCAACTCGTTGGCATCCAGCAGTTCGGTGGCAGGGCTGCCCAGTTTGTCTGGTGCTTGGGTCGATGCCACCAGGCGGCCGTGGCTTGAAATCAGCGCCATTTCACCTGCGCCGTCATACAGCTGATTGTCAGCGTTGACCAGCAAGTCCTGGATAAAGTTGACGCCCAGATCGGCGCCGACCATGCCCTTGAAGGTGCCGTCGATAAGAATTGGGCTGACGAACGACGCCAGCATCACCATCTTGCCGCCCATCTCATAAGGTGCGGGGTCGATCACGCAGGCCTTTTTCTCATCGCGTGGGCATAGGTAATACTCGCCAGCGCGGACGCCGGTGGGTAGCGGCTTCTCGTTCTCCAGGTCGGTCAGTAGTTCCTGGGCCAGGCTGCCGTCATCGTTGCGATACCACCAGGGAATAAAACGGCCGCTTTCGTTAACCGCCGGATTGCCAATGCCGGCGTAGATGGCGTCGCTGTCGTCCAGGCCGTTGACGGTCCAACCGATATAAGAGCCAAGCAGCTTAGGGTGCTGCACCAAGATTTCGCGGGCCAGGTTGTTGAGCTCTTCGCGGCTCATGGAAAGCATGGCGCTGCCGTCCTCAGTCTTCAGGCCAAGTAGACGGTTGGTGTTGGCCAGCTCGGCGGTGATCATCAGTGGGTATTCCAGTTCGGCCTGGATCTGCAGCGTCTGTGTCTGCGCCAGAGCGCTCAGGCGCTGTTTGATCACCTGCTCAAGCAGGTCTTGGGTGCGCGCCTGAGTCAGTTCCTGGCTGCGGCCGCTGGCGTACAGCGCATACAGAATCAGGGCTACGACGATGGCCAGGATGCTGGCACCCGCGAGAGTGGCAATGGTGGTCTGGATCGAGCGAAATTTCATGGAAGCTCCACACAGGAAAGAGTTGCCGTGACTGCTTATCGGCTGCCGGGGAGAAAATCCTTAATCGCCTATCTAACTAAAGATTGCTTGCCTGCATTGAGCAAGCTTGTAGTTGTCCGACGCTGCTCAGCCGCCTAGGATGTCGCAGTTTTCGTAAGGAGTATTAACATGGCCAAATTGTTACCCCTCGCCGCGTTGAGCACGGCCCTGTTGCTGGCGGGATGCCAGGCTGTAAACACCACCAGTGGCGGCGCCGTAGGTGTTGAGCGCAAGCAATACATGTTCAGCATGCTCTCGACCCAAGAGGTCAATCAGATGTATGCGCAGTCTTATCAGCAGACCCTTGGCGAGGCGTCCAGCAAGGGCGCGCTGGATAAAACCAGTAATAACGCCAAACGCCTGCGCACGATTGCCAATCGCCTGATCAAGGAAGCCCCGTTGTTTCGCCCCGATTCGGCGCAATGGCAGTGGGAGGTCAACCTGATCAAGAGTCCTGAGCTGAATGCTAACTGCGGCCCGGGGGGCAAGATCATTTTCTACAGCGGGATCATCGACAAGCTCAAACTTACTGACGATGAAATCGCGGCGATCATGGGTCACGAAATGGCCCACGCCCTGCGCGAACACAGCCGTGAGGCAATGTCCAAGGCCTATGGTGTTGAGTTGGCCAAACAGGGCGCGGGGGCCTTGCTCGGTCTCGGCTCCGACAGCTTGGCCCTGGCCGATGCGGCGGTGCAGTACGGCATGATGCTGCCGAACAGTCGCGGTAATGAGAACGAGGCCGACCTGATCGGCCTGGAACTGGCGGCGCGTGGTGGCTACAACCCCAATGCTGCGGTCAGTCTGTGGCAGAAGATGGCCGCCGCCAGCGAAGGTGCCCCGCCTGAATTTATGAGTACGCACCCTTCGTCGAGCAGCCGAATCGCTTCTCTGCAGGCGGCAATCCCCAAGGTGATGCCGTTGTATGAGCAAGCGCGCTAAAACGCGGTAAACAAAAAGCCCCCGATTGGGGGCTTTATTGTTGGGGGTTATTTGTTCAGGGCAGCGCCTTGGCGGCAAAGGGTTGGGTGGCCAGGCCCAGTTGTGAGCGGAAGCTCTCCATGTCGAACATGGTGCAGATTTCCTGGATCTCATTGCCCGGGGTAATGGTCCAGAAGGCCATGGCCGAGATGCTCAGCACCTTGTCACTGGGCGGGTAGCCGAGCGCGGGTTTCTGGATGGTGCCGATCAGGGTGCACCAGGTGACAACCTTGTTGTCCTCGGCAATGCACTCTTCGACCACTACCTGCAGATCTGGCATGGCGTGGCGGATGTCCTTGACCATCTGGGCAAATGCAGGGCTGGTCAGTGGCCTGCCAATAAATGAGCTCTTGTAGAGGAAGTCTTTACTATGCAGTTGCTCGGCCAGTGCAGTACGGCCTTTATTCCACGACAGGTCGATGTGGTGGCGTACCAGTTTTTTCCGATCATCCAGTGACATTGGTGCTCCCTGACGGCTGAGTGGGCAGAATGTTGCGCACTGTAGCAGCCGTCTGGAAGCTGGGGTATTGGCCGAAACGCCAGTGTCCTGGCGTCAACTTGATGTCAAATAAGCCCGCTGAATTTCAGTGCTTGATAACCCGCATACACCGCCAATGCTGCAAAGGCACAGGCCGCCACACGGCGGATCAGCGTTAGCGGTAGACGTTCCGCTGCGAAATTGCCGGCCAACACCACCGGCACGTTGGCAATCAGCATGCCGAGGGTGGTCCCGATCACCACCAGAATGAAGTGCGGGTACTGCGCGGCCAGCATCACCGTGGCGACCTGGGTCTTGTCGCCCATCTCCGCGAGGAAGAAGGCGATCAGGGTGGTCAGAAACGGCCCGTAGCGCTTGAGTTTGGAGCTTTCGTCGTCATCCAGCTTGTCCGGGATCAGCGTCCACAGTGCTACGGCAACAAAGCTGGCAGCCAGCGTCCAGCTCAAGGTGGCGGGGGAGAAGAAGCTGGCAACCCAGTTGCCGATAGCGCCGGCGGCGAAATGATTGGCCAGGGTGGCGACCACAATGCCCCAGATGATCGTCCAGGGTTTGCGAAA
>JAHJXZ010000117.1 GCA_018827205.1 Gammaproteobacteria bacterium
CTCAGGCGCTTTACCCCTGGAGTGAAGGTGGTGATCGTCGATATCAGCGCCGTGCCGCTGCTGGACATGACTGCCATCGCCGCACTGGACAATGTGCTGCGCGACTACCGCGAGCAACATGTAGGTCTGGTGCTGAGCGGACCAACGCCACAGGTGCGCCTGCAATTACGCCGCGCGGGAATAGTGCGCGTTGAAGGGTAGTTGGCCTATGTGCGTGATTTGGCCCAGGCAAGAGAGAAGGCCCTGCGCTGGTTACAGGAGAGCTGAAAAAAGCTTATCGCGGCCAAGGCCGCTCCTACACCAACGCGGCGATCTGTAGCAACGTAGGGTGGATAACGCGCAGCTTATCCACCGTGGGCCTTGAGCCGTGTAGTCCGGATGCAACCCGAGCTACGTAAGTTGCGTGCGCATCCAGTATCGATGGTGCTTACAGCCCTTTAACTGCGTAGATACCCGGCGCATTGCGCCAGTAGCCCTTGTAGTCCATGCCGTAGCCAAACACATAGCGATCTACGCAGGACATGCCGACGTAATCAGCCTTGAGGTCAGGACGCGCTTTGCGGTCGTGACTCTTGTCTACCAGCACGGCGATGCGCACGTTCTTGGCACCGGCATGCCGACAAAAATCGATGATCGCACCGAGGGTATGCCCTTCATCAAGGATGTCGTCGATGATCAGCACGTCGCGGTCAATAAAGGAGATTTCCGGCTTGGCCTTCCAGAACAACTCACCGCCGCTGGTTTCATTGCGGTAGCGGGTGGCGTGCAGGTAGGACAACTCCAGCGGGAAGTTGAGCTTGGGCAGCAGTTTGCCAGAGAAGATCAGCCCGCCGTTCATCACGCAGAACACCACGGGGTTGCTCTCGGCCATCTCACTGTTGATGGCTGCCGCCATGGCGTCGATGGCCACTTCGACCTCGGCATTGCTGTGCAGGCAATCGGCTTCGGCCATAACTTGGCGGATGTGCGCGAGATCGACGGACATGCTGTTTCCTCTTGGGGGCGGGACGATTTAGACCAAAAAGCTGATCGATGCGTCAAAATAAAAGCCGGCAAAGGTACGCATCTGCGCCATGCAGAGCAAGCCCTGACAGACCAACTGCGGCAATTGCCCGCAAGCGGCGACACGTTAGCCGCTATTTCGCGACATTAGGCCATCTTGGCCCATCACTTGGCATAGCCAATGCTTTAATCTAACGCAATTTTTCGCCCGTCCTGCCGGAGACACCCGCCATGCCCATTCTCGAGATCCGCCACCCGCTGATCCGCCACAAACTCGGCCTGATGCGCCGCGCCGATATCAGTACAAAGAACTTCCGCGAGCTGGCCCAGGAAGTTGGCGCCCTGCTGACCTACGAAGCGACCAAGGATCTGCCGCTGGAAGACTGCGAGATTGAAGGCTGGTGCGGCACCGTGAAGGTGGAAAAAATCTCTGGCAAGAAAATCACCGTGGTGCCGATCCTGCGCGCCGGCATCGGCATGCTCGAAGGCGTGCTCAGCCTGATTCCGGGAGCCAAGGTCAGCGCCGTAGGCGTGGCGCGCAATGAAGAGACGCTGCAGGCGCACACCTACCTGGAAAAACTGGTGCCGGAAATCGACGAGCGCCTGGCGATGATCATCGACCCGATGCTGGCCACCGGTGGCTCGATGGTTGCCACAATCGACCTACTGAAAAAAGCCGGCTGCAAGGAAATCCGCGCCATGGTGCTGGTTGCCGCCCCGGAAGGCATCAAGGTGGTCAACGACGCACACCCCGACGTGACCATTTACACCGCTTCCATCGATCAGTGCTTGAACGAGCACGGCTACATCATTCCCGGCCTCGGTGATGCCGGCGACAAGATCTTCGGCACCAAACAGAAGGACGCCTGAGCATGCAGGACGAATACAACGACCCACTCTGGCGCCAGGGTATTTCCGGCGCACAGATGCTGTTCGTGGCCTTCGGCGCACTGGTGCTGATGCCGCTGATCACCGGCATGGACCCCAACGTTGCACTGTTCACCGCCGGTATCGGCACCTTGCTGTTCCAGCTGGTGACCGGCCGCCAGGTTCCGGTGTTCCTGGCCTCCAGCTTTGCCTTTATCGCCCCGATTCTCGCCGCCAAGGGCGAGTTCGGCTTGCCGGCCGTGCTCGGCGGCATCGTCGCCTCCGGCCTGGTCTACATCCTGCTGAGCATGGTGGTACGGGTTAAAGGCGCCGGTTTTATCGACCGCCTGCTGCCGCCCGTGGTGATTGCCCCGGTGATCATCTCCATCGGCTTGGCCCTTTCGCCTGTGGCCGTCAACATGGCCATGGGCAAAGCCGGCGATGGCAGCGCGCAGTTAGTGCCGTATGAAACCGCCATGCTGATTTCCATGTCGGCGCTGATCACCACCGTGCTGGTCGCGGCCATGGGCCGTGGCTTGCTGCGCCTGGTGCCGATCCTCGCGGGGATCATCGTTGGATGCATCGTCGCGGCGTTCTGCGGAGTAATCGACACCAGCAATATCGCGGCCGCACCCTGGCTGGCGATTCCTGCGTTCGTGACGCCAGAGCTGCATTGGGGCGCGATTCTGTACATCGTCCCGGTGGCTCTGGCTCCGGCTATCGAGCATATCGGCGGAGTAGTGGCGATCGGCAGCGTGACCGGCAAAAACTTTATCAAGAAGCCCGGTCTGCATCGCACCCTGCTCGGCGACGGCCTGGCCACCTCGGCTGCAGGCTTGTTCGGCGGGCCGCCCAACACCACGTACGCGGAGGTCACGGGCGCGGTCATGCTGACCAAGAACTACAACCCGAAAGTCATGACCTGGGCCGCCTGCTTCGCCATCGGCCTGGCCTTTGTCGGCAAATTTGGCACCGCGCTGCAGAGTATCCCCGTACCGGTCATGGGCGGCATTCTCTGCCTGCTGTTCGGTTCCATTGCAGTGGTCGGTTTGAACACCCTGATCCGCCATCAGGTCGACCTGTCCGAGGCGCGTAACCTGATCATCGTCTCAGTCACCCTGGTATTCGGCATCGGCGGCATGGTCATGGGTAACAGTGACTTTGCCCTCTCCGGCATCTCGCTGTGTGCCATCAGCGCCTTGGTGCTCAACCTGGTACTGCCAGGCGGCCAGGGCTGGCGCAGCAAAACTGTGCTGGAAGAGCCGGACCTGTAATCGCGCCCACTAAAAAGCCCCGCATTCGCGGGGCTTTTTTATTTCTGGTCAGATTCAGGCGGGGTTGGCCGACCACCCCTGCAAACGCACCACACTCTCGCGATAGGGTTTGAGCCCCATGCTCAGCAGCACAATGGAGCTGAACACCGCAAAAGCGGTAACGATAAGCAGCGAATAACGCAGCGCATTGTCGTCGGCGAACACATAGTCAGTCACCAACGCCACCGCCGTCGGGCCGATACCCAGGCCAATCAGGGTGATCACAAACAGGTAGATCGCTGAGGCCTGACCGCGCATCGAGTTGGGCATGATTTCCTGAATAGCTGCCGGAGCCACGCCAAACGGCATGCTCAGGAAGAACACCGTCGGCGCCATCAGCACCGCCGCCCACAAAGCGCTGTCCATCAGTGGAAAGGTCAGCACACAGGGCACGGCACCCAAAGCGGCATACAGGCCAACACGCATATTGGCATCGCTGCTACCACGTTTGGCCATCCAGTCCGCCAGGCGGCCGCCGAAGACGATCCCCAGGCAACCGAACACCGCCACGATGCTGCCGTAAACGATGCCGACCTGGCCGGCATCCCAACCATAGGTGCGAATAAAGAAGGTCGGCACCCAGGCCGCGCTGCCATAGCCGGCAAACGCCAGCCCGGCGAAACCAAAGTTGTGACACAGCACGGTGCGGCGGTTGGCGCGGATATAACGCCCAACGTCCGCCAGCGGCACCGCTACACCGGCACCAACGCCGCGCCGCGCAGGTTCCCTGACAGCCAGCATCAACAGGGTAAACAGCACCCCGGCGGCGCCGAGAATTAGAAAAATCAGCTGCCAAGGGCGCACTTCACCCAGTACCGGCAACATCACATCGCCCTGGGCCGAGGCGAACTTGATCACCAGGCCGCCCAGCAGAAAGGCTATCCCAGACCCCAGATAAACCCCCATGGAATACACGCTAATCGCCGTGGCGCGGCGCTCGGCTGGGAAACTGTCGGCAATCAGCGAATAGGCTGCCGGCGACAGCGCCGCCTCACCCACACCCACGCCGATGCGGCAGATCAGAAATTGCCAGTACAGCTTGGCCATGCCGCAGGCAGCGGTGGCCGCACTCCAGAACAGCACGCCGATGGCAATCAGCCCGCGGCGGCTCTTGGTATCGGCCAGACGGCCCAGGGGAATGCCGCAGACGGTGTAGAACAGCGCAAAGGACAGGCCCATCAACAGGCTCATCTGCGTGTCACTGATCATCAGATCGCGGCGGATCGGGCCGACCAGCAAATTGAGAATCTGCCGGTCGATAAAGGACAGCACGTACGCCACCATCAGGATGGCGACAGTTACCCAGGCGCGGGTAGCAGAGGGATAGCCGTTATTGTTGTTGGGCACTGGCAGTCTCCTCGGCACCGTTGGTGCGGTGCACGACGGTTGAAAGAACTGCCAGCTTAGGCCGATATACAGGGCGATGAGTATCGCCCTTAGGTGTTATCAGCGAGGCGAATGCGCGGCATCCCTTCGAGCGAATGACAACCGCGCCATATTCGCTTAGAGCATCAAGGGTGCACGCTCGCTCAACGTTTTTAGCGCCGCCACCCAGCTTGGGTGATCATTCAGGCACGGCACCAGCTGCAGGCTCTCGCCGCCAGCTTCGACAAACTGCTCGCGGCCACGGTCGCCGATTTCTTCCAGCGTCTCGATGCAGTCGGCGACAAAGGCCGGGCACATCACCAGCAACTTTTTCACACCCTGCTTGGCCAGCTCATCGAGACGCGCCTCAGTGTAGGGTTCGATCCACTTGGCGCGGCCCAGCCGCGACTGGAACGACACCGACCACTGTTCGGGCTTAAGCCCCATGCGCTGGGCAAACAGCTCGGCGCTGCGCAGGCACTGGGCGCGATAGCAGCTGGCCAACACTTCGGGCGCAGCCGTACGGCAGCAATCGTCGCCCTTCAGGCAATGGCCAGTTGCGTCCAGCTTGTGCAAGTGCCGCTCCGGCAGGCCGTGAAAGCTCAGCAGCAAATGGTCGAAATCCTGCTCCAGGTAAGGCTTGGCGCTATCGACCAGAGCATCCAGATATTCAGGCTGGTCGTAGAACGGCGGCAGGATGGAAAATCGTATTGGCAGCTGCTGCTCACGCACTACCCGCTTGGCTTCTTCGATCACAGTGGTGGTGGTGCTGTCAGCAAACTGCGGGTAAAGCGGCGCCAGGGTTACCTGCTTGATGCCCTGGGCGGCTAGGCGGGTCAGCACGGTCTGCAGCGATGGCTCGCCGTAGCGCATGGCCAGCTCCACCGGCCCGTATGTCCAGGAAGCCTTCATCGCCTGATGCAGACGCTTGCTCAGCACCACCAGCGGTGAGCCATCTTCCCACCAGATCGAGGCATAGGCATGCGCAGAAGCCGCCGGACGCTTGATCAATATCAGCGAAACGATCAGCCGGCGCAGCGGCCAGGGCACATCAATGACATAAGGATCCATAAGGAACTGGTTGAGATAGCTGCGCACATCAGCCACGGAGGTGGAGGCCGGCGAGCCCAGATTTACCAGTAACAAGGCGTGATCGGTCATGCAAAGTCCTAATCAGTGATGGCCAAGCAAATCCGCCAGGGCCACATCCAAATGAGTAAAACGAAAACTGAAGCCAGTCTCTTGCAAGCGCGTCGGCAACGCACGCTGGCCACCGAGCAGCAGCACCGACAGCTCACCCAGCAGCATGCGCAGGGCAAATGCCGGGGCCGGCATAAAGGCAGGCCGATGCAGCTCGCGCCCCAAGGCCTGGCTGAAGGCACGGTTGCGCTCAGGCGTCGGCGCGCAGGCATTATAAGGACCACTGGCCGAGTCCTGCTGCAGGAGAAAATCAATCAGGGCGATTTGATCAGCCAAGTGAATCCACGGCATCCACTGCCGACCATTGCCCAAGGGGCCACCCAAGCCGAGCTTGAAGGGCAATAGCAGGCGCTTGAGGAAACCGCCGTCACTGGCCAGCACCAGCCCGGTGCGCAGCAGCACCACACGGATGCCCAAGCCCTCGGCACGCAAGGCGGTCTCTTCCCACGCGCCGCACAGCTGGGCGGCGAAATCCTCGCTCACCGGCGGCGAATCCTCATGCAACTCGCGCTCGCCACCATCGCCATACCAACCTACTGCCGAACCGGACAACAGCACCTGCGGTTTGTGCGCGCGACTTCCCAACCAGGCCAGCAGTTGTTCGGTCAGACCAATTCGGCTAGCCCACAGCAACGCCTTGCGCTTGCGCGTCCAGGGCCGGTCGGCAATCGGCGCACCGGCCAGGTTGATCACGGCATCCAGCGGCTCTTCACCCAGCTCGTCGAGCTGACCAATGCCACGCACCGCCTCACCAAACAGGGCAGCAACCTGTTCGGGCCTGCGGCTCCACACCGTCAGCTGGTGGCCTTGCTGCAACCAGTGTCGGCACAGCGCCTGCCCGATCAAACCGGTTCCGCCCGTCAGAAGAATATGCATAGAAATGCCCTCGTATGACCGTGCTTAATAGGTGACCACCGACGGATTAATCACGTTTGTGGCTTCAATCCGGCTGCAGGTTGTCTTAACTATAGAAAGGCAGGATCGACTCCGGCATAGCTTATACACAAAAACAATATTGTATAGCTTTTGTCTAAAGCGTAGCCTAACGCTTGAAAACACGAGGTAGACCATGACCGCTCTTCACCCCATCGCCATCATCGGTACCGGCATTGCCGGGCTGTCTGCCGCACAGGCGCTGCATGCCGCCGGGCACCCGGTACAACTGTTCGACAAGAGCCGCGGCAGTGGCGGCCGCATGGCCAGCAAGCGCAGCGATGCCGGCGCGCTGGACCTTGGCGCGCAGTACTTCACTGCCCGCGACCGTCGTTTTGTCGAGGTGGTGCAGCAATGGCTAGCCCGCGGCTGGGTCGCCGAATGGACCCCGAGCCTCTACAACTTCAATAACGGCCAGCTCAGCGCCTCGCCGGATGAACAGGTGCGTTGGGTGGGCAGCCCGCGCATGAGTGCAATCACCCGCGCGATGCTCGGCGCACTGCCGGTAAGCTTTTCCTGCCGCATCACCGAAGTGTTTCGCGGCGAACAGCACTGGCACCTGCAAGATGCCGAGGGCAATAACCACGGTCCGTTCAGCCACGTAATCGTCGCCACTCCAGCACCGCAGGCCACCGCCCTGCTATCCAGCGTACCGAAACTCGCTGGCGCCGCAGCCAGCGTGGCCATGGACCCGACTTGGGCGGTCGCACTGGCATTCTCCACACCGCTGGAAACCCGAGTTGAAGGCTGCTTTGTACAGGACAGCCCACTCGACTGGCTGGCCCGTAATCGCAGCAAGCCAGCGCGTGACACGCAACTCGACACCTGGGTGCTGCACGCCACCAGCCAGTGGACCAAGCAGCATCTGGACATGCCCAAGGAAGCGGTGATCGAACACCTGCTCGGCGCTTTCGCCGAACTGATCGGCTGCGCCGTGCCCGCCCCTGCCTTCAGCCTGGCGCACCGCTGGCTCTATGCCCGCCCCGCCAGCGCGCACCAGTGGGGCGTACTGGCCGATGCCGACCTGGGCATTTATGCCTGCGGCGACTGGTGCCTGTCCGGCCGTGTTGAAGGCGCCTGGCTCAGCGGGCAGGAAGCGGCGCGACGCTTGCTCGAACACCTGCAATGAGCGGCCAACAGCGTACTGCGCCAGGCAAGCACCGGCTTAACCCGCGCAAGCTGCTGCTGTCGAAATGGACGGCAGCGCAGCCGCAGAATCGCGAGAAGCATTTCCTCGTCACAGAGCTGTTCTGCGACGAAGACGGTACGGTGCTGCAGATCGAGTTGCAGGCTGTACTCAATCAACGCTGCCAACGCCTGGACTGGCGCGCACTGGAAAACCCCGAGCACTGGCGCATGGGCTGGAAGTAACAGACCCACACACAAAACCATACAGTAGTTGTACAAAAATATTGACTTGTACAATTACAAACCTATGATGAACTCAAGTTGTACATCTACCAAGATCTGTACAAGTCGTCATCAGAGGTTGCCCATGACCCCATCGAACATCACCACCGGCAAACCCAAACTGGGCATCAGTGCCTGCCTGCTGGGCTCCGAAGTGCGCTACAACGGCGGCCACAAGGAATCGCGCCTGTGCAGCCGCACCCTCAGCGAGTATTTCGACTTCGCCCCGCTGTGCCCGGAAGTGGCCATTGGCATGGGCATCCCGCGTGAACCGATCCGCCTGGTTGGCGACCCGCAAGCGCCGCGCGCCGTGGGCACGGTCAGGCGCGAGGTGGATGTCACCGAGCCCCTGGCTGCCTATGGCGAGCGCATGGCCGGTGAGCTGACGGATATCTGCGGCTATATCTTTATGCAGCAGTCGCCGTCCTGCGGCCTGCATCGGGTCAAGGTCTATCAGGACAACGGCCGGCCCAGCGAGCCTGGCCGTGGCATCTTCGCCCAGGCCTTCTGCGCCAAGCACCCCAACCTGCCTGTGGAAGAAGACGGCCGCCTCAACGACCCGATCCTGCGCGAAAACTTTATTACCCGCGTGTTTGCCTATTCCGAGTGGCAACAGCTGCTGCGCGACGGCCTGACCCGCAAAAGCCTGATCGGCTTCCACTCACGTTACAAATACCTGCTGATGGCTACCAATCCGCTGCAATACAAACTGCTCGGGCGGATGCTCGGCAACCTTGGCCAAAACGATCTGAACGAGCTGGCCCCGCGTTATTTCAGCGAACTGATGAGCGCGCTGAAAAGCTGCGCCACCCGCCGCACCCACAGCAATGTCTTGCAGCACCTCAGCGGCTACCTCAAACAAGCGCTGAGCAGTGACGAAAAACAGGAAATGCAGCAACTGATCGGCCAGTACCGCCATGGAGTGGTGCCGCTGGTGGTGCCCATGACCTTACTCAAACACCACTTTCGCCGTCACCCGGACACCTATATTGCGCAGCAGGTCTACCTGCAGCCGCACCCGGAAAAACTCAGCCTGCGAAACGCCCTATGAGCCTGGAGCCAACCAGTACAGGCGCCGCCGACGATTACCAGGCGGCGATTGCCCAGGGCTTTATGCCGATCCGTGATGTAGCGCGCATCACCGGGGTCAACGCGGTAACCCTACGCGCCTGGGAGCGGCGTTACGGCCTGATCGTGCCGCACCGCACGCCCAAGGGCCATCGCCTGTATGCCGATGAGCATGTGCTGCGCATCCAGGCGATTCTCACCTGGCTTAATCGCGGCGTCTCGGTCAGCCAGGTCAAGGGCCTGCTGCGCTCCAATCAGCCGGCCTTTGCCGAGGCCAGCTCACAGTGGGAAAGCAAGCGCCAGCAGTTGCAGGAAGCCATCTGCAACCTCAACGAGCGGCGCCTGGATGAGTGTTTCAACAGCGAACTGGCGCTCTACCCGCCGCATACCCTGTGCCAGCAACTGCTGCTGCCGCTGTTCGAAGACCTCGAACTGCGCTGGCGCAACCAGTTCGGCGCTCAGGCTGAGCGAGTGTTCTTCTACTCCTGGCTACGCAGCAAGCTCGGCGCGCGCCTGTACCACAACAACCGCCAGGCCAGTGGTACGCCACTGTTGCTGATCAACGTTTCCGACCTGCCGATGGCCCCCGGTCTTTGGCTGACCGCCTGGCTGGCGAGCAGCACCGGCTGCCCGGTGGAAGTCTTCGACTGGCCGCTGCCACCGACCGAACTGGCTCTGGCGGTCGAACATATTCAACCGCGCGCGGTGCTGCTGTATTCCAGCCAGGCACTGAACAGCACCCACCTGCAGCGCTTGCTCGGTGGTTATGACTGCCCCTGCCTGCTGGTCGGTCAGGTGGTACAGATCCACGCCGAAGAATTAGTCGACATCACCGCACAGAACGCCGAACTGAGCCTGGCCGCCGACCCGTTGGCCGCGCTGCATAGCCTTACCGACCTTAACCTGCTGCACAGCTGACGGAATTGAACATGCTGCAATTGATCTGGTTTCGTACCGACCTGCGCGTGCAGGACAACAGTGCCCTGGCCGCCGCCATGAGCAGCGGCCCGACCGTGGCGCTGTTCCTGATCAGCCCCGGCCAGTGGCTAAGCCACGATGATGCGCCGAGCAAAGTCGATTTCTGGCTGCGTAACCTCAAGGAGCTGGCCACCGAGCTGGGCAAACTCAATGTGCCGCTGTTGGTGCGTGAGGCTGATGACTGGAGCGCCGCACCGCAAGTCATCGCTGAGCTGTGTCAGCAGCTGCAAATTAGCGCAGTGCAGGTCAATGAAGAGTACGGCGTGCACGAAAGCCGTCGCGACCATGCCGTGGCCGAGGCACTGGACGACCTGGGAGTGAATTTTCACAGCCATCTGGATCAACTGTTCTTCAAACCCGGCAGCGTGCTGACCAAATCCGGCGGCTACTTCCAGGTCTATAGCCAGTTCCGCAAGGTCTGCTATCAGCGCCTGCACAGCGCCCTGCCAGCACTGATCGCCACACCTAAAGCGCAGGCGCCGCTGGCGATCCAAAGCGATGAGATTCCCGAGCACGTTGCAGGCTTTGCCCTCCCCGCTGCCGAACTGCGTGAGCTCTGGCCAGCCGGTGAAGCCGAGGCGGCGCGGCGCCTGGATGATTTTGCCGCGCAGCAGATCGACTTCTACCAGAGCGCCCGCGACTTTCCGGCCAAGCCCGGCACCAGCCAGCTGTCGGCTTACCTGGCCGCCGGGGTAATTTCGCCGCGCCAGTGCCTGCATGCAGCTTTGCAGGCCAACCAGGGCGAGTTCGACAGCGGTAATGTCGGCGTAATTACCTGGATCAACGAACTGCTCTGGCGTGAGTTCTACAAACACATTTTGGTCGGCTACCCACGCGTATCCATGCACCGTGCCTTCCGTGCGGAAACCGAGGCTGTGGCCTGGCGTGATGCGCCCCTGGAGCTGAAAGCCTGGCAGGAAGGCCGCACTGGTTTTCCGATCATTGATGCGGCGATGCGCCAACTGCTGGCCACCGGCTGGATGCACAATCGCCTGCGCATGGTCGTGGCGATGTTTCTGACCAAGAACCTGCTGATCGATTGGCGCGAAGGCGAGCGCTTCTTTATGCGCCACCTGATCGATGGCGACCTGGCGGCGAACAACGGCGGCTGGCAGTGGAGTTCGTCTACCGGCACCGATTCGGCGCCGTATTTCCGCATTTTCAACCCGCTCAGCCAATCGCAGAAGTTTGACCCGGATGGCCGTTTTATCCGCCAGTGGCTGCCGGAGCTGGTCGGCCTGAACAAGACCAATATTCATAATCCGGCCGCCATCGGCGGGCTGTTCGGCATTGCCGATTACCCCACGCCAATTGTCGACCTGAGCAAGAGTCGTACGCGCGCCTTGGCCGCGTTCAAGAGCCTGCCGCACTTTGCCGGCGAGGAGGCCCTATGAGTGATTTCCTGCGCCAGTTCGCCCAGGACTTTGCCGGGCTGAACAAGGACAACCTCGACTGCCTGGACCAGCTCTACAGTGACGACGCGCTGTTTTGCGACCCCCTGCATGAGGTGCGCGGGCTGAACAATATGCAGCGCTACTTCGCCGAGATGTACGCCAACGTCAGCGAACTGCGCTTCGATTTCTACGGCTTTGACCAGGTGCGCGACGGTGAAGGCTACCTGCGCTGGACCATGAGCTACCGTCACCCGCGCCTGGCCGGCGGCCAGCTGATCCGCGTGGAAGGCTGCTCGCATCTGCTGTGGCACAACAAGGTCTATCGCCACCGCGACTATTTCGACGCAGGCAGCCTGCTCTACGAGCACCTGCCCTTACTCGGCTCGGCAATTCGCTGGCTGAAACGGAGGTTGGCATGAACGCGAACGCACGGCGTATCTGGCTCACCGGCGCCAGCAGTGGCATCGGCGCCGCCCTGGCCGAACAACTGCTCGAACAGGGTCACCGTCTAGCCCTAAGCGCCCGCAGCCTTGAACCGCTACAGGCGCTGGCCAAGCGCTATCCGCAGCAAGTGCTGGTGGTCGCGGGCGACCTCGGCGATGCCTCCCAGGTACGTGCCATCGGTGAGCATATCGGCCAGGTTTGGGGCGCGCTGGACTGCGCCATCCTCAACGCTGGCACGTGTGAGTATGTCGAGGTTAGCGCCTTCGAGGCGGCGATGGTTGAGCGGGTCATGCGCGCCAACGTGCTCTCTGCAAGCTACTGCATCGAAGCGGCCCTGCCCTTGCTGCGCCAGGGCAACCGCGCGCACCTGGTCGGCGTCGGCAGTTCGGTGACCTTTATGCCGCTGCCGCGCGCTGAAGCCTATGGCGCATCCAAGGCCGCCATGCGCTACCTGATGGAAGCTCTGCGCATCGACCTGCACGCTGAGAAGATAGCCGTCACCCTGGTCAGCCCCGGTTTTGTCGACACCCCGCTGACGCAGAAAAACGACTTCCCCATGCCTATGCGCTGGCCGGTGGACAAAGCCGCCCGCTATATCGCCGAACGCCTGCAGCAGCAGCCGTTTGAAATCAATTTTCCCGGCCCGTTTATCGCCATGCTCAAGCTGCTCGGCCATCTGCCCAAGCGCTTGCAGGTGGCCATTGGCGCCCGTATGGCCCGCACTGAAGCCAAGACCAAGGACAGCCCATGAAGATCGCCATTATCGGCAGCGGTATCGCCGGTTTAACCAGCGCCTACCTGCTCAACCGCAACCACGACATCACTGTGTTCGAGGCCGGCGACTGGATTGGCGGGCACACCCACACTGTTGATGTGCAGGTTGCTGGCCAAAGCTACGCCGTGGACACCGGCTTTATCGTGTTCAACGACTGGACCTACCCGAACTTTATCCGCCTGCTCAGCCAGCTCGGCGTCGGTTTCAAGGCCACCGAGATGAGCTTCTCGGTCAGCGACCCGGTGAGTGGCGTGGAATACAACGGGCACAACCTCAACAGCCTGTTCGCCCAGCGCCGCAACCTGCTCTCGCCAAAATTCTGGGGCATGGTGCGCGACATCCTGCGCTTCAACCGCGAAGCGCTTAACGACCTCAACCAGCAGCGCATTGCCAGTGATATGACCCTCGGTGA
>JAHJXZ010000015.1 GCA_018827205.1 Gammaproteobacteria bacterium
GAGTGGCGCTGGGCGGTCTTCTGATCCTGCACCTTGCCGAGCATGCGCTCGATGATGTCGCCGGCCTGCTCCAGGTTGACTGCCAGCTCGATGATCTCTGCCCAACGGCGGTTGTCGTGTTCACCCAAGGCTTCGCGCTGCACCTGTGCGAGATAGAGTTTCACTGCGCTGTAGAGTGCATCGACGTCGTCATCCAGGCGGCGTAGCTCTTTGCTCAGGGCGATTTGTCCACCTTGCAGCACTTCCAGCAGGTGGCTGAGCATGGTCTCGATCAGGTCACCGATGCGCAGGGTTTCGCGCACTGCATTGGCCAGCGCCAGGCTCGGCGTGGACAGCGCAGTGGGGGCAAGGTGGCGCGGGCGGGCCACGCCGTTTTCTTCGACGCGATCCGGCAGCAGCCAGTTGCAGAAACGCGCCATCAACCCGACGGTGGGCAGCATCAGTAGGCAGCGCAGGCTGTTGTAGAGCACGTGAAAGCCAATTACCAGTTCTTCGGGGCGCCAGTTCAGGCTGTCCAGCCAGTTGGCCAGCGGGGTGAGAAAGGGCATCACCAGTAACAAACCGATCAGCTTGTACAGCAGGCTGCCGAGGGCCACGCGCCGCCCCGCTGGGGTTTGCAGGCTGCTGGTGAGGAAGGCCAGGATGCCGCTGCCGATGTTTGCGCCGATCACCAGGCCAATGGCCACTGGCAGGCTGATCAGCCCGGCACCGGTGAGCATGGCCGTGAGCAGCACGGCGGCCAGGCTGGAGTAGGAAATCAGGGCAAACAGTGCACCCACCAGGGCATCCAGCATCAGGTCGCCAGTCAGCGAGGCGAACAGCACGCGAATGCCTTACTCCTGGGTGATCGGCGTGGCAGCCGCGACGATCAGCTCCAGCGCTAGCAGCATCAGACCCAAGCCAATACCGACGCGACCGAGCTGGCCGGCACGGGTCTGTTTGCGCGAAAGAAAGAAAATCACCCCGAGAAAGATCAGCAGCGGGCTCAGCCAACTCAGATCAAAGGTCAGCACCCGCGCCATCAATGCGGTGCCGACATCCGCACCAAGCATGATCGCCAGTGCCGGCGTCAGCGCCATCAGGCCTTGAGCAACGAAGGAGGTGACCAACAGCGCGGTGGCGTTGCTGCTCTGCACCAATGCGGTGACGCCAATGCCGGCGGCAAACGCCATGGGGCGCTTACTGATGTTGTTACTGAGCACCTTGCGCAGGTGTGAACCGTAAACACGCAGAATGCCAGTGCGGACGATGTGGGTGCCCCAGATCAGCAGGGCAATGGCCGATAGCAGATTGAGCAGGGTTAGCATCGCGCATCTCCCTGACGCGGGTCGCCCCAAAGAGGGCAACAACAGGGGGCGACGCCTAGGGCTCGACGATGAATCCGGAGGTTAGGTGTCGCGGCTAAGTGAATGGCCTGGTTAGCTATTTTTTTACCAAGCCTACCTTTAGCTTTAGCCGTCAAATGGCATTGGCGCCAGTCGCGCGAACACGGTTAAGTGCTCTGGCAGGTGTCAGATGCAGCGCTATTCGGCCAGTTTCCGCAGGCGGAGGCCGGCAAATTCTGCGCGATGCCCCAGGTGGTGGCGCAGGCCGTAGCGGCATGCCTTCAGGCGGGGTGAACTGGTAACCTAAGCCGATTGAACGGATGCGACCCTGCCCATGCTCACGCTCTACCATGCCCCCGATTTAGAAACCCTTGGCGAGCTGGCCACGCGCTTGTTGGCCACGCCGATGCGCGATCCATTTGCACCCGCGCTGGTGGTGGTGCCGAGCCAGGGCATGGGGCGCTGGCTGACGCTGGAGTTGGCGCGCAAGCAGGGTATCGCCATGCAGCTTGAAGTTCAGCTGCCGGCCAAGTTTGTCTGGGATATGTCGCGTCTGTGTCTGGGTCAGCTGCCGGAGCAATCGGCCTTCAGCCCCAGCAGTTTGAGCTGGCGTTTGTATGACTGGCTGTGCGAGCCCGAGCATCTGGCCGAAGCGCCACGTTTGGCGCACTACCTGGAAGGCGGCGATGAACGCCGCAGGCTGTCACTTGCCGTCAAGATTGCCGACGTATTTGACCAATACCTGCTGTATCGCGACGACTGGCTGGCCGCCTGGGAACGCAACGAGCTGCTTGATCTCGGCCCGGACGAAGCCTGGCAAGCGTTGCTCTGGCGCGAGCTGACCAAGGACGGCCACCCGCACCGCGCACGCCTGCTCGAAGACTTGCTCGCCCGCCTGTACGACGCCACTCCGATCAACGGCCTGCCCGAGCGCGTGCTGGTGTTCGGCATCAGCAGCTTGCCGCCGCACCATATGCGCGTGCTGGAAGGTCTGGCGCGGCACACCGAAGTGGTGATTTTTGCCCTCAATCCCTGCCGCGAAGCCTGGGGCGAGATACGCGATATCCGCGAGCTGGCGCGGCAGCCGGAGGCTAGCCCCGAGGATTGGTATCTGGACGTTGGCCACCCCCTGCTGGCTAGCCTGGGCAAGCAGGGACGTGACTTCTTCGACAGCCTGTTTAGCCTGGCGTCCAGTGAAGGCAGCCAAGAGCTCGGCCTGTATTCCGAAGATGACGCCCTGCACGACGACAGCCTGCTGCACGCGCTGCAGAACGACATTCTGCGGCTGCATACCCGGCAGCCGGATGAGCGTCTGCAACTGCGCGATGATGACCGTTCGCTGGAGCTGCACATCGCTCACTCGCCGCTGCGCGAAGTGGAAATTCTGCATGACCAACTGCTCGCCCGCTTTGCTGCCGAACCTGAACTGACCCCCGATCAAGTGGTGGTGCTGACCCCCGATATCGAGCGTTATGCGCCCTACATCGAAGCCGTGTTTGCCCCGCGTGAAGGCGTGCCGCGCGTGCCGTTCAGCCTGGCCGACCGCAGCCTGCGCGCGGAAATCCCGCTGATTGAGGCCTTCCTCAGCTTGCTGGCGCTGCCAGACAGCCGCTTTACCGCCGAAGAGGTGCTCACCCTGCTTGAGCAGCCCGCCGTCGCCCGCCGTGCCGGGATCGAAGCCGAAGACCTCAGCCTGCTGCGCGACTGGTTGCGTGAGGCCGGTATCCGCTGGGGCCGCGATGACGCGCATCGCGAGCAACTGGGCTTGCCGGCCGATGCCGCGTTTACCTGGCGACAAGGGCTGGATCGCCTGCTGCTGGGCTTTGCCGCACCGCCGCAGCTCGCCGGATTGGCGGCGCCCTTGCTCGGCAGCAGCTGGCCGCTGGATGCGCTGGAAGGCGCTCGCGCGCAATTGCTCGGGCGCTTGGCTGGGTTTGTCGAGCGCTTGGCCGCGCTGGCGCAGAGCCTGCAACGGCCACGGGCCTTGGGCGAGTGGGCCGAGTCGCTGCAAGTTTTGATCGACCAACTGTTTGACGAGCGCGAAGCCGGCGACACTTTACTGCTGCTGTCCAAGGCCTGCGCGGCCTTGCAGGAGCAGGCCACGGCCTCCGGCGTCGAGCGACCGATTGAGCTGGCGCTGATTCGTCAGCAACTGACGGCGGCGTTGGAGCAGGGCAGCGCGGCGTCGGGCTTTCTTACCGGCGCGGTGACCTTCTGCACCATGGTGCCGATGCGCAGCCTGCCGTTCCGCTTGGTCTGCCTGCTTGGCCTGGATGACGGCGCGCTGCCACGCCGTACGCCGGCTGCGGGCTTCGACCTGATTGGGCAGAAGCCCCGCCGTGGCGACCGTGCGCGGCGTTTGGATGACCGTTATCTATTGCTGGAAACCCTGCTTTCGGCGCGCGGGGGGCTGTACCTCAGCTATGTCGGTCGCGACCCGCGCAGCAATGCCGAGTTGCCGCCCTCGGTGCTGGTCAGCGAGTTGCTCGATGTGGTCGACCTTACCGCCGTCGCTGCCAGCGGCCCGGCCAGCACCCGCATCACCCATCAGCATCCGCTACAGCCTTTCGCCCCTGGCAACTTTGCCGGCGACCGTCATGCCGGTTTTGCCGCGCCCTGGTTCCACGCGGCGCAGCGCCTAAGCCAGGCGGTGGAAAGTGCCGCGCCGTTTGCCAGTGTATTGGCGCCCCCCGATCAAGACGGGCTGGGCGGTGCGGCGCTGAGCATCGAGCCGAGCCAGCTGATCCATTGCTTCAAACACCCGGCGCGCTACCTGTTGGAACAGCGTCTCGGCCTGCGCCTGCCGCAGACTGAAGAAACCCTGGCCGGTGATGAGCCGTTCAGCGTCGAGTGGACCAGCCAACATGGCTTGCGCCAGTTGGCCTTGCAGGCCGTCGAGCGAGGCTGGAGTGAGCGCGAGGAGCGTGCCGTGGCGGCGGCATCCGGCTGGCTGCCGGTGGGCGAGCTGGGCCAGGCGCACTGGGGGCAGATTCGTGGGCCGATCCGCGCCTTTGCGCCAACCCTGTTCGACGAGCGCCCGGAGGATGCCGCGCAACCGCTGCTGGTGGATATCGAACTGGCCGGCGTGCGCATTCATGGCTGGCTGGATGGGGTGACCAGTGAGGGCTTATTCGATTACCGCCTGCGCGACCTCGGCGCTTGGGAGCTGGCCCCGTTCTGGCTGCGCCACCTGTTGCTCAATTGCGCTGCGACGCCGGGCATCAGCCGCGAGAGCCGTCTGCTATCGCCAAAACGCGAATGGCGGCTGGGGCCGCTGGCCGCTCCTTTGCAACTGCTGGAGCCCTGGCTCGAAGCCTACAAAAGTGCGCTGTGTGAACCGCTGCCGCTGTTGGCCAAGTGCAGCTATGGCTTCGCCAGTAAATGGCGCAAACCCGGACGCAAAGAGCCGATTGACGCCGCCCGCAGCGAGGCGCGGGTGATGTGGCAAGGCAACGACTACATGACCGGCGAAGGCCAAGACCCCTGGAATGCCCTGGCCTTCCGCGACCGCGAGCCGCTGGATGAACGCTTCGAGGCGCTCGCCGAACAGCTCTACGGCCCGGCGCTGGACGCCCTGCAAGGCAGTGACGAGGACGAGGCATGAGTGGCGCTGCGTTAAACCTATTGCACGACAGCTTCAGCGGCCGCTCGCTGATCGAGGCCAGCGCCGGCACCGGCAAGACCTGGACCCTCACTGCGCTGTACGCCCGCCTGTTGCTGGAAAAGCAGCTCAGCGTCAGCCAGATTCTGGTGGTGACCTTTACCACCGCCGCCACCGCTGAGCTGCGCGAGCGTATTCGCAAGCGCCTGGCCGAACTGCTGGCGGTGTACGACAACGGCCCTGGCGATGACGCGCTGCTTAACGCGCTGCATGCGCAGTACCCGGACGCCGCCAGCCATCGTCGGCTGCTGCTGGCCGTGCACGGTTTTGATGAGGCGGCGATTTTCACCATCCACGGTTTTTGCCAGCGCGCCTTGCAGGATGCCGCGTTCGAGGCCGGTGGCGACTTCGATAACGAACTGACTCACGACGACCGCGAGATTATCGACGCGCTGCTCGCCGACCTCTGGCGGCATGAGCTGGCGGCGGCCGAGCCAGAATGGGCGGCGTTTCTGGTGCAGCAGAAAATCACCCCGCAAAGCCTGCGTCAGCGTCTGCGCAATCACCTCGGCAAACCCTATCTGCGCATCGAGCCGCAGCAGGACACGCACAGCGACATGGCCGCCCTGCGCGCTGCCTGGCAACAGGCACAGCGTCTCTGGCAGGGCGAAAGCGCGGCCTGGCTGGAGCTACTGAAAGCCTTCGACGGCTTCAAAAGCAATATGTGCAACCCGGCCAAGCTGGGCGTTTGGCAGGCCGAGCTGGATGGCTACTTCAGCGATGCCGCCGCGCTGTTCAGCAAAACCGAAGCACACCGCCGCCTGGCCCGCGAAGGCCTGAACAAGGCCAGCAAAAAGGGCTGCGAAGCGCCGGCTAATCCACTAGCCGCAGCGTTGCAGGAGCTGTGCGACGCACTGGATACGGCGCAGCCAGAAGCCGAACAACGCCTGATCGACCTGCAAGTGCGCCTGATCGCCCAGCTCAATGAGCAACTGCCGGCGCGCAAAGCGGCGCAACGTCTGTTGGCCTTCGACGACCTGCTCAACAAGTTGCAACAGGCGCTACAGGGCGAGGGCGGCGAGCACTTGGCGAACACCCTGCGCATGCAATACCCAGTCGCGCTGATCGATGAGTTTCAGGACACCGACCCGGTGCAGTACCGGGTGTTTCATCGCATATATTCTGAGCCTGGCGTAGCGAGCGACTTGCTGACAAGGAAGGCTCCGAGCGAAGGGCGAGACAGTACTGGCTGTACGGCAAGCCCTGAGCGAGGAACTGACGCTGTCAGCGAGACGCGCAGTAGCCAGGCTGGTGATCTGTGTTTTGTTGGCGACCCGAAGCAGGCCATTTATGCCTTTCGCGGTGCTGATCTGGCGACCTACCTGCAAGCGCGCAGCGAGGCTGCGCGGCAATACAGCCTTACGACTAACCACCGCTCCACGCCTGAGCTGATTGCTTCACTCAATCAACTGTTCGACCGGCCTATGCCGTTCGCCGAGCCAGGCCTGGATTATCAACAGGTCGGGGCCAGCGACAAGGCGCGTGCGCAGCTGGTGTTGCCGCCGGTTGAGGGCGAGCAGGACGCGCCGCTGGCGTTGGTCTGGCTGGATGACGAGCACCTGGGCAAGGGCCAGGCTGGCGCATTGGTCGCCACCGATACGGCGCGGCGCATCGCTGCCGTGTTGGCCGCCAGCAGTCAGGGCGAGGCGTACTTTGCCCAAGGCGGCACGCGCACGCCGATCAAGGGCGGCGATATTGCCGTGCTGGTCGCCAGCCACCGTCAGGCCGGCGAAGTGGCCGCAGAGCTGGCCGCCCGTGGTGTACCCAGCGTGCGGCGCGGTAAAGAAAACGTCTGGCACAGCGAAGAGGCGGATGAACTCAGCGCTGTGCTCGCGGCCTACGCCGAGCCGGGTCGTGAAGGCGCGTTGCGCTATGCCCTAGCCAGCCGCTTGCTCGGTCGCAGCGCCGCTGATCTGGCCGCCTGCACCGAGGATGCGCAGGCCTGGGACGCCGAGCGCGAAGCGGCCGAGCGCTATCACCAACTCTGGCAGCAGCAAGGCTTTATGCGCGCCTTCCGCGCCTGGCTGGACGAGCAGAAAGTTGCGCAGCGCTTGCTGGCGCTGGTCGATGGTGAGCGCCGCTTGACCAACCTGCTGCACCTGGCCGAGTTGCTGCAAACCGAAAGCCTGCAACGTCCGGGTCTGGAGCAATTGCTCACGTGGTTCAATGCTCAGCGCAGCGCCGAAGCCCATGGCGAGGATGCCCTGCTACGTCTGGAAAGCGATGCCGAGCGGGTACAGATCGTCACCATCCACACCTCCAAGGGTTTGGAATACCCGTTGGTGTTCTGCCCTTACCTGTGGGACGGCGCGTTGCTGCGTCAGCATGAAGACATCAGCTGCCACGCCGACGATGGCACACCGTTGCTCGACCTCGGCAGCGAACAGCTCGACGTGCACCGCGAGCGTGCCCGCCATGAGCGCTTCGCCGAGAAACTACGCCTGACCTATGTGGCCCTTACCCGCGCCCGTGATCGCCTGTGGCTGCACTGGGGGCCGGTGGACTGCAAACCGAAAAGGGACGGTACGCTGAGCGAATCCGGCCTGCACAGCAGCGCCCTGGCCTGGCTGCTGCACGGCCGGCAATTGCCGGGTGAGGATGCCCTGGCCGAGCTTGCCAGGCATTTGCAAAGCCTTAGCCCGCAAGGGCTGCGTGCGGAAGTTGAGCAACTGGTTGGCATTAGCCTCGCTCATATGAGCCTGCAGCCGCTGCGTCACGCCGAAGCCAGCGCCGCCGGTGAACAGCGTGCGCCTGCTCCGCAGCAGCTCTCCACCTTGCAACGCAGCCTGCACAGCGCCTGGCGTGTCGGCAGCTTCTCCGGTCTGGCCGCCGGCATGCACATGGAAGCGCCGGACCGCGACGGCTTGGTGATGCCCGATGCCAGCGAACCGGGCAGCGGTTTTTTCGCCTTCCCCCGTGGTGCGCGAGCCGGTACCTGCCTGCACGCCATTTTGGAGGATTGGGCGCGCGGTAAAGCCCCGCTGGCGGAGCTGATTGAAACGGGCCTGAGCGGCCACGGCATCAGCAATGAGTGGAACGCGGTAGCGCTGGAACAACTGCAACAGGTGGTCGACTCCGACCTCAATGGCCAGGGCCTGACCCTGAGCGGGCTAAACCCTGTGCGCCGCCTGCCCGAGCTGGGCTTTACCTTCCCGGTCGCCGGGCTGGAGATGCAGCGCCTGCGGGCGATCCTCAGCGACCCAGCCCACGGCCTGCCGACGCCGATGCGCGACGCGGCGGCGCGTTTGGAATTCGACAGCCTCAAGGGCTTTCTAAAAGGTTTTATCGACCTGACCTTCGAGCACGACGGGCGCTGGTACATCGCCGACTACAAGTCCAACTGGCTCGGTCCGGACTCCAGCTACTACGGCGGCGAACGCCTGCTGCAAGCTCTGGCCGCCGAGCATTACTACCTGCAATACCTGATCTATCTGGTGGCGCTGCGGCGCTTCCTGCGTCAGCGTCTGGACGACTTTCACAACGAGCAGCTTGGCGGTGCCTACTACCTGTTCCTGCGCGGCATGCCGAGCGCCGGGGTGTACTTCTCGCGCCCGGCGGATGGCTTGCTGGATGCGTTGGATACGTTGTTCGCGGAGGGTAAATGATGTTGTTAAACGATTTACCCCTAGGCCCGCTGGAGCGCGCGCTGGTCGATAGCCTGCAGCGTCTCGATCCGGCTGCTACACCGGTGGTGTTGGCTTCGGCGGCGCTGCTTTGTATGGCCTTGGACAAGGGCGATGTGTGCCTGCCCCTGGCGCGACTGGCCGGGCAGCGACCTTGGCCTGAGCATGCCTTCAATCTACCGAAACTGGCGGACTGGCAGGCGCAGTTGCTTGCGTCGCCGCTGGTCGGCGCGGATGGCGATTTCACCCCGCTGATTGTTGAGCACGGTCGGCTGTATCTGGCGCGCTATCAGGCCTATGAGCGGCATCTGGCCACGCAACTGCTGCAACGCGCTGCCGATCTGCCTGAGGTAGACGAAGCCCAGTTGAGTGAAAGTCTCGGCCGCTTATTTGCTTTCAATCAGCAACAGCCCGACTGGCAGCGTTTGGCCGCCGCGCAAGCGGTGCGGCGCAAGCTAGCGGTGATCTCTGGCGGCCCCGGCACTGGCAAAACCACCACCGTGGTGCGCCTGCTCGCGGCGCTGTTGGAGCAGCCCGGTTGTGAACATTTGGCCATCGGCCTGGCCGCGCCCACGGGTAAAGCTGCTGCGCGCATGGCCGAAGCCATTCGCAATGCCAAGGCCCAGCTGCCGGTCAGTGAGGCGATCAAGGCCGCCCTGCCGGATGAAGCGCGCACCCTGCACCGTTTGCTCGGCAGCCGTGGCGACAGCCCGCAGGTGCGGCATCACGCGGCCAACCCGCTGGCGCTGGATGTGCTGGTGGTGGACGAAGCCTCGATGGTCGACCTGGCGCTGATGGCCAAACTGCTCGACGCCCTGCCGCCGATGGCGCGGCTGATTCTGCTAGGTGACAAAGACCAACTATGCGCCGTGGAAGCCGGCGCGGTGTTCGCCGAGTTGTGTGAGGGACGCGGCTTCGATGCCCAGGCTGCCGACGACTTAGAACGCATCACCGGCCAACCCGTGCCGCTGTCGGAACCGGCTTCGCAGCTGGGCGACGCAGTGGTGCTGCTCACCCATAGCCACCGCTTTGCCGGCGACAGTGGCATCGGTGAGCTGGCGCGGCGGATCAACGGTGGCGATGTCAGCGGTACGCTCAATTTGCTCAAGGAGGGTCGCAGCGATCTGGCCTGGAACGCCGAGCCTACGCCTGCGGACTTGCTCGATCGTCTCGATCAGGGTTACGGCCCTTATATGGCAGCGGCGAAAAGCGCAGATGCCGCTGCTGCGTTCGCCGCCTTCAACAGCTTTCGCACCCTGACGGCCCAGCGCGAGGGCGCATGGGGCGTGGCCGGCATCAACGAAGCGCTGGAAGCACGGATCAAACGCCGCAGCCAGGTGGCCAGCCGCGAGCGCTGGTACGTCGGCCGGCCGGTGATGGTGCGGCAGAACGACTACGCGCTGGGCTTGTTCAACGGTGATATCGGCATCTGCCTGCACACTGAGTACGGCCTGCGCGTGTTCTTCGAAGGCGAGGACGGCTTCCGCCCCTTCGCCCCAGCTCGCTTGCCCAGCCACGACAGCGCCTTCGCCATGACCGTGCACAAGAGCCAGGGCTCTGAGTTCAGCGAAGTGCTGCTGGTGCTGCCCGAATTGCCCAGCCCATTACTCAGCCGCAGTCTGTTCTACACCGGCATCACCCGCGCCAAACAGAAGGTGGAAATCTGGGGCTTGCCGCCGCGTTTGGCTGAAGCAGTGGCGACCCGCGCCGAGCGGGCGGCGGGGTTGGCCGAGCGGCTAGCACATGCACCTGCGGTTGTGACTGCGGATGCTCCGATCGCGACCAATGGCCAGCTAGGGTTATTTGACTAGTTATGTGCATAGTGCCGCCTACACTGGGACTCAGGATCACAGTTGCTCTGCGTTGCGCCTCCCGCGCTAAGGCCAGGTTGATGCCTGCACGAACACTTATCTGTCTACTTTTTAGCCTCGCGCTATGCACCAGCGCCTTGGCTGCGCCGTTGCGCCTGGTGACCGGTGATGACTACGCGCCTTTTACCGGTAAGGCGCTGCCTGCGGGCGGCATGCTCACTCAGGTGGTGCGGGCGGCGTTGCAGCGCAGCAGTATCGATAGCAGCTTGGATTGGCAGCCATGGAAACGTGGCTACATGAAAACCCTGCGCGGCGATTACGACGCGACGTTCCCTTATGTGCACACCCCACAGCGTGAGGAAGTATTTCTCTACTCGGAGCCGCTGTTTGTCGCCGAGCAGCATATTTTCAGCCGCGCCGGTCAGGTGATCGAGATCAACGATGTGCCCAGCATGCAGGGCCTGCGTCTGTGTTATCCGCTGGGCTGGCAGCCGCCGCCGATCATTCAGCAACTCCTCGATGATGGACAATTACGTCGGCATTCCCCGACTGGGTTGAATGAATGCGCGCGCCTGCTATTGATGGACCGCGATGACTTTTTTATCTCAGACCGACGCCTGGGCGAAACCGCGTTGCAGCTGACCGGGGTGCCGCTCGAGCAGTTTCGTCGCTCCGACAGTGCAATCAACAGCAGTACCCTGCACCTGATCGTGCCGCGTAGCCACCCGCAGGCGGCGGTGATCATTGCGCAGTTCAATCAAGGATTGGCGCAATTGCGCGCCAGCGGGGATTACCAGCGCCTGCTTGAGCGCAACATGCAGCAGGGCGAGGGCGCCACGCCTTGAGCGGGCGTAGCAGTTGTAGGGTTATTGGTGAGGGTGTAGCTAATCGGTTGGTTGTTCTGGTCTGCCATCCCTGGCGGCGCCCCAGCTATTTTTTCAGCTTGGGGTTGGGGAAGAACTGCACGACTTGCACCTTGGGGTCGGCGACCTTGGGTTTCAGTGCGCTGATATTGACCCGTGTGGGCAGTTCGCGCGGTACCGAGTTACCGCGCTCATCCAGGGTGTCGGCGTAGCCGCAGGCCACGCATTCGCGGTTCGGCACGCCGTCGACGTTCCACATCTGGATCTTGTCCATTTCGCTGCACGCCGGGCAGACTGCGCCGGCGATAAAGCGTTTTGCGCTGACATTCACAGGTGCATCTGTCATGCGGCCTCCTGGCTCAAGCCGAGGTGACGCAGCAGGGCGTCGATGGATGGTGGGCGGCCACGGAAGTCGACGAACAGCACCATTGGCTCTTGCGAGCCGCCACGAGCCAGAATCGCCTCGCGGAAGGCTTGGCCGGTGGCGCTGTTGAACACGCCTTCTTCTTCGAACTTGGAGAAGGCGTCAGCACTGAGCACTTCGGCCCACTTGTAGCTGTAGTAACCGGCCGCGTAACCACCGGCGAAGATGTGCGCGAAACTGTTGGGGAAGCGGTTGTAGGCCGGCGGACGCAGAACAGACACTTCGTTGCGGATGCCCTCGAGTACATCCAGCACGCTGCGGCCGTCACCGTGGGTGGCGTGCAGCTCGAAGTCGAACAGGCTGAATTCGATCTGCCGCACCATCATCAAGCCGGACTGGAAGTTCTTCGCCGCCAGCATCTTGTCCAGCAGGTCCTGTGGCAGCGGTTCGCCGCTTTCATAGTGACCAGAGATCAATGCCAGGCCTTCCGGCTCCCAGCACCAGTTCTCCATAAACTGGCTCGGCAGTTCGACCGCATCCCAGGCCACGCCATTGATGCCCGATGCGCCGGCATGCTCAACGCGGGTCAGCAGGTGATGCAGGCCGTGGCCGAATTCGTGGAACAGGGTGGTGACTTCGTCGTGGGTCAGCAGTGCTGGTTTGCCGCCGACCGCTGGAGTGAAGTTGCACACCAGGTTGGCCACCGGGCTGATCAGCTTACCTGTCGCATCGCGGCGTTTATCGCGGGCACCGTCCATCCACGCGCCGCCGCGTTTGTTGGCGCGGGCGTAGAGGTCGAAGAAGAAGCGCCCGACGTGCGCGCCGTTCTCCTTGATTTCGAACAGGCGTACATCCGGGTGCCAGGTGTCGAAGCCGCTCAATTCCTCGATCTGGATGCCGTAAAGTTTTTCGACGATGGCGAACAGGCCGCTTAGCACTTTGTCGATGGGGAAGTAGGCGCGGAGGATTTCCTGGGAAATGCTGTAGCGCTGCTCGCGCAGTTTCTCGCTGTAGTAACCGACGTCCCAGCTTTGCAGGTCGTTGCAGCCCTGTTCGGCAGCAAAGGCTTGCAGTTCACGCAGGTCCTGCTCGGCAAACGGTTTGCCGCGTGTACCGAGGTCGCGCAGGAAGTGCAGCACCTGCTCGGTGGTTTCAGCCATTTTGCTGGCCAGGCTCAGCTCGGCGTAGTTGGCGAAGCCCAGCAGCTTGGCCAGTTCCTGACGCAGGGCGAGGATTTCCAGCATCACCGGGCCGTTGTCGTGCTTGCCGGCATTCGGCCCCTGATCGGAGGCGCGGGTGCAGTAGGCGGCATACACCTCTTCGCGCAGGGCGCGGTCGTTGGCGTAGGTCATCACTGCAAAATAGCTGGGGAATTCCAGGCTGATCAGCCAGCCGTCCAGGTTCTTGGCCTCGGCCGCTTGTTTCATCTGCGCCTTGGCCGAATCGGTGAGGCCATCCAGGGCGGCTTCGTCGGTGACGTGCTTGGTCCAGGCCTGGGTGGCATCCAGCAGCTGGTTGGAGAACTTGCTGGCCAGCTCGGAGAGCTTCATCTGGATCTCGCCGTAGCGCTTCTGCTGCTCGGCCGGCAGGTCGATACCGGACAGGCGGAAATCGCGCAGGGCGTGCTCGAGAATGGTCTTCTGCGCCACGTCGAAACCGGCGGCTGCAGGGCTTTCGGCAAGCGCCTGATAAGCCTGGAACAGCGGCTGGTTCTGGCCGATTTCGGTCCAGTACTCGGACAGCTTGGGCAGGCAGGCCTCGTAGGCGGCGCGTAGCTCTGAGCTGTTACACACCGCATTCAGGTGGCTGACCGGGCTCCAGGCCTGGCCCAGGCGCGCGCCCAGTTCATCCAGCACGAGCACCAGGCCATCCCAGCTTGGTGTGCCAGACTGTTGTTCAAGCAGACGGCTCATGGCCGCACGGCTTTCGGCAAGAATGCTGTCCACTGCCGGCTCGACATGCTCCGGACGGATGGCAGCATAGGACGGCAGATCGAAGGCTTGCAGCAGTGGGTTGTTGGCAGTCACGACAGGTCACCTGTAACGAAATGGGTTTGCAGCTGTGACCCCGGCGGGCGCAAAAGGCTCCCAGGGCAGGCTTGAATGGGCAGTGGCTGTGGCTAAAACAGCACGCATACCCTGAACATGGGTGCCATCTTAATTACAATCAAGGTCAGACGCAGCTTAAGAGGTTTCTATCGTGGCGATTCGTACTTACCAACAGTTCACTCCACAGCTAGGCGAGCGGGTGTTTGTCGATGCATCGGCGGTGGTTTTGGGTGATGTGGAAATTGGCGCGGACAGCTCCGTCTGGCCGCTGGTGGTAATCCGTGGTGACATGCACAGCATCCGCATAGGCGAGCGCAGCAGCATTCAGGACGGCAGCGTGCTGCATATCACCCATGCCGGGCCCTTCAATCCGCGCGGCTACCCGCTGAATATCGGCGACGATGTGACCATCGGCCATAACGTCACCCTGCACGGCTGCAACATCGGCAACCGGGTGCTGATCGGCATGGGCAGCATCATCATGGATGGCGTGGTAGTCGATGACGAAGTGATGCTCGGCGCCGGCAGCCTGGTGCCACCGGGTAGCCACCTGCAAAGCGGTTACCTGTATGTCGGTAGCCCGGCTAAACAGGCTCGCGAGCTGAGTGAGAAGGAGCGCGGGTACTTCCGCTACAGCGCCGACAACTACGTACGGCTGAAGGATCAGCACCTGATGGAAGGTTACGGCAGCTGATGACTCAAGCGTTTTTGCATTACTCGAACATTCTGTTTGACCTCGATGGCACCCTCACCGACCCGCGTGAGGGGATTACCCGATCGGTACAGCATGCGCTGGCCAAGTTGGGCATCGACGAGCCTGACCTGCAGGCGCTGGAGCACTTTATCGGCCCGCCGCTGTTGCAGTGTTTTATGCAGACCTATCAGTTTGACGAGGTCACGGCCTGGCAGGCGGTGAACCATTATCGCGAGCGATTTCGTGAAGTGGGTCTTTATGAGAATCAGCTGTTCGACGGAGTGGGTGAGCTGTTGCAGCTGCTGCAGAACCAGCAGCGCACGCTGTATATCGCCACCAGCAAGCCGACGGTATTTGCCGAGCAGATCGCTAAGCACTTTGGTTTCGCGAAGCACTTCAAGGTGATCTACGGCAGCGAGTTGGATGGCACACGCACCGACAAGGTCGAGCTGATTGCCCATCTGCTGCAGCAGGAGCAGTTACCGCTGGAGCGCACGTTGATGATCGGTGACCGCAAGCACGACCTGATCGGCGCCAGGCGCAATGGCCTGGATGCGGCCGCGGTGGGCTATGGTTTTGGCAGTTTTGCTGAGTTGCAGGCCGAGGCGCCGACCTACCACTTCCACAGCCTGGCCGAGCTGCACCAGGCGTTTGTGGGCTAAGGCGATGGGTTACGTCGCTGCGCGGCTAACCCATCCTACGCTTAGCCATTTTTCTGATAGATGATTTTCTTGCTGCCGCCGTCGCAGCTGCCGACCACCATGTTGGGGTCTTGAGCGTCTTCGTTGGGCACGATTTCCAGGGTGTAGCTGGCAACGCCGGCGGCCTGGATCTTCACTTCAATTTCCGCGCGGAGCTCTTCGCAGGGCTTGGGCGCGGCCAATGCGCTGGTACTGAGTAGGCCAAGCAGCACGGCCAGGGTGACTTTGTTCATTGCATCGCTCCTTTTGCGTGAACAGAAACTACAAGGGTTGGAGTGGCTTTTCGGTACGTAAGTTCTAAGCGCCGGGAGATAACTCGGCGAGTGCGTGATGCCGTTCCGCCTCGGGCAGTTTGCCCAGTGCGTTGACTCGCTGATAGAAACGTGGCCAGTCGCGGTCAACCTGCTCGAACAGCACGGTAAAGGCCGGCACCCATTGATCATAGAGGCCAAACGGCAGCAGCTTGGCGTTGTTGATCGGCGCGTTGATCCAGCCGTCGTAACGCCCGTTACCGCCCCACTCGCGCTTGCTTAGCGCATGGTAGTCGGCCCGCAGGCGGGTGAACTCGGCCTGTTTTTCGCTGCGCATCTGCGCAGGCGGCAGGTCGCTGGCATACAGCTGCTGCAGCCGCGCTCGGCTGGCCAGGACCAGGGCAATAAACTGCTCGCGCTGCTGTTCGCCCTGTGGGTCGCTGGGGGGCAAGCCTTGCTTGGCGCGCCACTGGCGCAGACCTTCGTGCTCAACAAAGCTGGCGAAGGATTCATTGAACGCAGTGTCGCCCGCTACATAAAACTGCTGGTGCGCCAGTTCGTGGAAGATCACCGCCACCAGACGCTCGTCACTCCAGCGCAGCATGGTGTTGAGAATCGGGTCATCGAACCAGCCGAGCGTGGAATAGGCTTCGACGCCACCCAGGTAGGTGTCCAGCCCCTCTTGTTTGAGTAAAGCAGCGGCGCCGCGCGCCCGGCTCTGACTGTAATAACCGCGATAAGCCACGCAGCCGGCGATTGGGAAGCAGTGCAGCTGCGGCGTCAGGGAAAACTCCGGGGTGGCGAACACGTTCCACACCACAAAGGGTCGCTGAATATCAGCGTACAGGCGGTAACTGTCGTTGTTTGGCAGGCTCAGCTGGGCGCTGGCAAAGTCCCGCGCCCGCTGAGCCAGGGCTAGGCGCTGCTTGAGTTCGGTGTCTACCGACGGGCTCTCCAGCAATTCGGCAATCGGTTCGCGCGCCTGCAACAGTTGCAGCTGGCCGCCAGCCAGATGGCTGTAGTAATCCAGGGTGCTGCAACCGCTCAGCAGCAACGTGGCCACCAGCGGAACCCAGCGCCAGAGCAGAGCGTCGAACATGGTTCAGTACCTACGAGAAGTCAGGCGGCCACGCTAGCGCATTGGCGCTGCTGCCTCCAGTGGGCTATCGGCGTAGGCTAGGGTCTGTTGCGATTTATGGAGGTGGTTATGCGTTATCTGGCTTTGTTTGGTGGCGTGCTGGTGCTCAGTGCCTGCGCCTCGCCTGTACCATCACCTGATCCGAGTCAGGTCTGGGTTGAGCTGCGCAGTAATGCCGGTACGCTGCTGATGGCGGATCAGCTCGATGGCCAGCGCCTCAACGATGGTCGTTACTTCCAGATGCCGGCGGGTGCCCATGAACTGCAGGCGCGCTTTCAGTTCGAGGTGAACAGCGGCGGTGGCCTGGATGGGGCCTATGAGCCACGCCAGGTGACCTGCGAGATACGCGTGCGGCATGCCAACTTTGTGGCCGGCCAGCGCTACCAGCTGGAGGCCAGACCCATGCAGATGAAGGCGCAGGCCTGGCTCTATGATGAGCAGCGCAACGTGTTGGCGCGCGGCAAGGTTTTGCGCTGCGGTACGTTCTGAGAACCTGTCCACGATCTGCTGCGCGTCGGCCCTGCGGCGTTAAAAACAGGCTCGGAAGCCGCTAGCGGCTAATGCGCTTAAGCGCGACCCGAAGGGCGAGTGAAACGAGTAATGCTCATGTACAAAAGTACACTCCGCTTCCTCGCCTGTTTTTGCCTTGCAGTGCTCTAGCTTGCTAGATCGTGAGCAGGTTCTGAATTAGAGGCTGCTATCGAGCACCGCTTCCAGAGTAATTTCAGCGTTCAGTACCTTGGAAACTGGGCAGCCGTTCTTGGCGGTTTCCACGGCTTTCTCGAACGCGTCACGGTCCGCGCCGGGGATTTTTGCGCGCAAAGACAGGTGCACGGCGGTGATGGCAAAGCCGCCGTCCTGCTTGTCGAGGGTAACGTCAGCGCGGGTTTCGATGCTCTCGGCGGTCATTCCGGCGTCGCCAAGTTCCTTGGACAGGGCCATGGAGAAGCATCCGGCGTGAGCTGCGCCGAGCAGTTCTTCCGGGTTGGTGCCCGGCTGATCTTCGAAGCGGGTATTGAAGCCGTAGGGCGCCTTCGTCAGTGCGCCGCTCTGGGTTGAGAGGGTGCCTTTGCCATCCTTGATGCCACCTTGCCAATGAGCTGATGCTGTCTTCTTCATCCGAATACTCCTGTACGTGGGTTCTAGGGTTGAGAGCAGGCTTAGGCGGCACAAGTTCGAAAAATAAGTGTTAGCGCAACTGTGCGACCAACTCGAACGCGTGCAAGCGGTCAGCAAAGTCATACAGGTCGCAGGTGAATATCAGCTCATCGGCACCGGTTTGCTCCAGCAACACTTCCAGGCGCGTACGGACTTTCTCCGGGCCGCCGATCATCGCCAGGCCGAGGAAGCTGCTCACTGCCTCTTTCTCATGCGGCAGCCACAGGCCCTGCATGCTGCTCACTGGTGGCTTCTGCACCAGGCTTTGCCCGCGAATCAGGGCGAGAATGCGCTGGTAGGCCGAGGTAGCGAGGTATTCGGCCTGCTCATCGCTATCAGCGACGATCAGCGGCACGCCGAGCATTACATAGGGCTTATCGAGCACGGCCGACGGCTTGAAGTGATTGCGATAGACGCGAATCGCC
>JAHJXZ010000118.1 GCA_018827205.1 Gammaproteobacteria bacterium
CACAGGGATACGGATGGTCCGCGCCTGGTCAGCAATGGAGCGAGTAATCGCCTGGCGAATCCACCAAGTGGCGTAAGTCGAGAACTTGTAGCCGCGACGGTATTCGAACTTGTCCACCGCCTTCATCAGGCCGATGTTGCCTTCCTGGATCAGGTCGAGGAACTGCAGGCCGCGGTTGGTGTACTTCTTGGCAATCGAGATCACCAGACGCAAGTTCGCCTCAACCATCTCTTTCTTCGCGCGACGGGCCTTGGCCTCACCGATCGACATGCGACGGTTGATGTCCTTGATCTCAGCCAGCGTCAGCTCACACTCGGCTTCCAAGGCAGACAGTTTTTGCTGGCAGCGCTGGATGTCGCCTTGCAGGTTGCCAATGGCTTCGGCGTACTTAGCTTTGCCTTTGGCCAGGCCTGTGGACCACTCGACGTCGACTTCATTGCCTGGGAACAGACGCAGAAAGTCGGCGCGCGGCATGCGGGCATCACGTACGCAGAGCTGCATGATGGCGCGTTCCTGGGCGCGCAGGCGCTCCAGGGAGCTGCGAACACGCACAACCAGTGCATCGTACTGTTTAGGTACGAGTTTGATTGGCATGAACAGCTCGGCCATTTCTTTCAGCGCGGCAATGCCTTGCTTGCTGCTACGGCCGTGCTTTTTCAGGGCTTTCTTGGCAAGTTCGAGGGCGTCGCCAATCGCGGTGAAGCGGCGCAGGGCCTCTTCAGGATCCGGACCGCCGTCACCTTCTTCTTCCTCGTCATCGCTGGAGTCAGCTTCGTCGTCGTCAGTTTCTTCGGCAGCATCGCCGTCTTTAACTGGAACAGGCGCAGCCGCTTCGGCGGGAACGATGCCGTCATCCGGATCGATATAGCCGTTGAGAACCTCAACCAGACGGCCGCCATCGGTAGTGACACGGGTGTACTCGGCCAGAATGCTGTCGACAGTGCCGGGGAAATGGGCAATAGCGCCCATCACCTCACGGATGCCTTCCTCAATGCGTTTGGCGATTTCGATCTCGCCTTCGCGGGTCAGCAATTCCACGGTACCCATTTCGCGCATATACATGCGCACTGGGTCCGTCGTACGGCCGATGTCGGTCTCTACCGCTGCCAGCGCTGCAGCTGCTTCTTCAGCGGCTGCCTCGTCGGTATCGGCGTCGGCCAACATAAGGGCGTCCGCATCGGGAGCACTCTCGTGTACGGGGATCCCCATGTCGTTAATCATGCGGATGATGTCTTCCACCTGCTCCGGATCAGAAATATCTTCCGGTAGGTGGTCGTTGACCTCTGCGTAAGTCAGATACTTCTGCTCACGACCCAGGGTGATCAACTCTTTGATACGAGACTGCTGTTGCGCTTTTCCGGACATAACACCCTATCCACTGAAGGTCTTGGCGGGCAAAAAACAAGCCGCGGATTATACCCGAGTAACACCCCTAAGCGCCAGTTGGACTCGGGATTACCGGTGATGCATTACGGCTCAGCAAGCTGCGCAGCTGATCTTTCTCTTCTGCGCTCAACTCACTTTGACGGGCTTTGCGCAGCAAATGTTCCAGGCTGCGCTCGCGTTGGCGGGCTACTAGACTAGTTATAGTGTCGAAAAACTGTTGTTCAAGGTTGTCGGCTGAAATCAGCCATTCCTTTTCTGCCAGGGCGCGTAATAGGCGGCCCTGTTCGGTGCCGTGCCAGCGTGCGATCAGCTGCAGTGAGCGCAGGTTCGGGCTCTTCTGCAGGGCGCCAAGTAAGGCGACCAACAGTTGTGCGTAGGTATCGTCTTCGGCAGCGAAATGGCTGACATCTTCGACCTTCTGCGCCAATTGCGGGTGGTGCAGCAGGGTGCGCAATGCACTCAGGTGTGGCGATTCGACGCTGACCGCGGTGCGTGGTGCGCGCGGTGCGAACTCGCCCTGGCCCTTCTTGCTCCACTTGCCGCCATCTTTTTTCCAGTTGCCCTTGCCTTTGTTGCGTTCAAACTCCGGAGCGGGGCTGGGGTTTTCGTATTCGTTGCGGCTCGGCTCGACATCGTAATAGGCGCTGTCGGGAATTTCGGGGTAGTCCGGGTAGTCAGTGGGCGGTGCGCTGTTCTGGCTCGGCTGGCTGCTGCGCGCAGTTGGTGCCATTTGTTGCATGGCTTCGCCGGACAAGCCGGTGATTTCGCTCAGGCGCTGGCGCATCAGGGCGCGCAGGTTGTTGCCGGGGATCTTGTCGATCAGTGGCGCGGCCAAGGTCATCAGGTGCGCCTTGCCTTCCAGGGAGCGCGGGTCGGCTTCTTCGCTGAGTTGCTGGAAGAAGTAGTCGGCCAATGGCTGTGCGTGCTGGTTGATGCGGGCGCGGAAGGCGTCGGTGCCTTCGCTGCGGACCAGAGTGTCTGGATCTTCGCCATCGGGTAGGAATAGGAAACGCGCGCGACGGCCGTCTTGCAAGCTCGAAAGGGTGGCTTCCAGGGCGCGCCAGGCGGCGTTGCGCCCGGCGGCGTCACCGTCGAAGCAGAACAGCACGCTCGGTACTACGCGGAACAGGCGTTTGAGGTGTTCTTCGCTGGTGGCGGTGCCAAGGGTGGCGACGGCGTTACGCAGGCCTTGTTGGGCCAGTGCAATGACGTCCATGTAGCCTTCAACCACCATGATTTCGTCAAGGTCGCGGTTGTGCTTGCGCGCCTCGAACAGCCCGTAGAGCTCCTGGCCCTTGTGGAACACCGGGGTTTCCGGGGAGTTCAGGTATTTTGGCTTTTCATCGCCGAGTACGCGGCCGCCAAAGGCAATCACCCGACCGCGGCTGTCGCGGATAGGAAACATGATGCGGTCGCGGAAGCGGTCATAACGTTTGCCGCTTTCGGCGTTCTCCACCAGCAGGCCGGCGTCGATCATCGCCTTCTGTTGCAGGCTGTCGCTAGCCAGGTGCTTGAGCAGGTTGTCCCAGCCGGGTGGGGCGAAGCCCATGCCGAAGTCGCGGGCGATCTCGCCGGACAGGCCACGGCCTTTCAGGTATTCAATTGCGGCTTTGCGCTGCGGATGGCTTTTCAGTGCCTGCTTGTAAAACTCAGCGGCGGCAGTCAGCAGCGGGTAAAGCGGCGAGTCGGTGGGCTGTCGTGGCTTGTTGTTACGTCCGCCTTCCTCGCGTGGCACTTCCATGCCGGCGCGCTTGGCCAGGTCCTCGATTGCCTGGGGGAAATCCAGTTGATCGTGGTCCATGACAAAACCCAGGGCGTTGCCGCCGGCGCCGCAGCCAAAGCAGTAATAGAACTGTTTGTCCGGGCTGACGCTGAACGAGGGGGTTTTTTCTTTATGGAAGGGGCAGCAGGCGGTGTAGTTCTTGCCGGCCTTTTTCAGCTGGATGCGTGAAGCGACCACGTCGACGATGTCGGTGCGGTTGAGCAGATCATCGATAAAAGACTGTGGGATCAGGCCGGCCATAGGCACTCAGGATACTGTCATGCGCTGGGGCAGAACAGGTCGGGCAAAAACTAAAAGACTCCGATCGTCACCCGGAGGTGGCGCGGAGTCTAAAAGCGAAACCCGGCCGAAGCCGGGTATCAGGCGTTGCTTGTAGCTAATCGTACGGGCGAAAGCCGCGGCGCTTAGTACAGGCGAACGCTGCGGCGCTGCTCGCGCTGCACTTTCTTGGCGTGACGCTTAACAGCGGCTGCTGCTTTACGTTTACGCTCGGAAGTCGGCTTTTCGTAGAATTCACGGCTGCGAACTTCAGCCAGAACACCGGCTTTTTCGCAGGAGCGCTTGAAACGACGCAGAGCTACGTCGAAGGGTTCGTTCTCTTTAACTTTGACGGCTGGCATCCAGGGCTTACCTTCTTTATTACCGGGGGTAACGTTACTCCTGGCAGATGGCGCTGGAGAACGTAGGTTTTTAAGGGTTGCGGATGTTACCGCCTCATCGCGAGGAATGCAAAGCCTCTGATCGAAAAGCGCTGGCCGGCTCGCGGCAGCGGCCATTATCATGCGCGCCTTCGAAGTTGCACACACTACTACAAGGCACTGCCCATGCTGGTTCTGGGATTGGAAACCTCCTGCGACGAAACCGGTGTCGCGCTCTACGACAGCGAGCACGGCCTGCTGGCCGATGCGCTGTTCAGCCAGATTGATCTGCACCGTGTGTATGGCGGCGTAGTGCCGGAGCTGGCCTCGCGCGATCACGTCAAACGCATGCTGCCGTTGATCCGCCAGGTGCTCGCCGAGGCCGGTAAGGACAACTCCGATATCGATGCCATTGCCTACACCGCCGGCCCTGGCCTGGTCGGTGCGCTGCTTGTGGGCGCGTCCTGCGCGCAGGCGCTGGCTTTTGCCTGGGACATTCCGGCGCTGGGCGTACACCACATGGAAGGCCACTTACTGGCGCCGATGCTGGAAGAGCAACCGCCGCAGTTTCCGTTCGTCGCTTTGTTGGTGTCGGGCGGGCATACCCAGCTGGTTCGCGTCGATGGCATCGGTCAATACCAACTGCTCGGCGAGTCCCTGGATGATGCCGCGGGCGAGGCCTTCGATAAGACCGCCAAGCTGATGGGCCTGCAGTATCCCGGCGGCCCGGAGATTGCCCGCCTGGCGCTGAGCGGCACGCCTGGGCGCTTCAAATTCCCACGGCCGATGACTGATCGGCCTGGGCTGGAGTTCAGCTTCAGCGGCCTGAAGACCTTTACCCTGAACACCTGGCAGCAGTGCCAAGCTGCTGGCGATAACTCCGAACAGACCCGCTGTGACATTGCCCTGGCATTCCAGCAGGCAGTGGTCGATACCCTGACCATTAAATGCAAGCGTGCGCTGAAGCAAACTGGGTTGAACAACTTGGTCATCGCTGGCGGTGTGAGTGCCAACCAGGCGCTGCGTCAGTCGCTGGAAAAGATGCTCATTGAGCTGAAGGGCGAGGTGTTCTACGCCCGCCCGGCGTTCTGCACGGATAACGGCGCGATGATCGCCTACGCCGGTTGCCAGCGTTTGCTGGCGGGGCAGCATGAGGATTTGAGCATCAAGGTGCAGGCGCGTTGGCCGATGGAGCAGCTGCCGGCGCTTTAAGCGCGGGCGTGATGAGCCGGATTCACCTGGTCGATTTAGAAATGCCGCTCACGGCCGGCGAACAGATCGCGTAAATTGCCGCGATGGCGCCAGACGATCAGGCCTGTCAGCACGCAAACGGGAAGCAAAGCGTCGGGTTGTTGCCAGGCCAGCAGTGGCAGGGTCAGTGGCGTGGCGATCAGTGCGGCCAGCGAACTGGTGCGGGTCAGGACAAACGTTAGTAGCCAGGCGGCAACGGCCAGCAAGGCGGCGGGCGGGTACAGTCCCAGGAGCATGCCGGCAGCCGTGGCGACACCTTTGCCGCCACGGAAGTTGAAGTACAGCGGATACAGGTGGCCGATAACGGCTGCCAGGCCGACCCAAGCTTGCTGCTGCAGGCTGAAGTCGAGCAGGTTGGCGATCAGTATCGGCAGCAGGCCTTTGAGCAGGTCGCCGATCAGCGTGAGAATGGCCAGGCGTTTGCCGGCGACCCGGAACATGTTGGTGGCCCCGGGATTGCCCGAGCCACTGGCGCGCGGGTCCGGTCCGCCGGCCAGGCGGCTGAGCAGAATGGCGAAGGACAGCGAGCCGAGCAGGTAGGCGAGGGACGCCAACAGCCAAAACATGGTATCCATTCCGGGGCAAGGGAGCCCTGATTCTAACTAGGTGCGGCAGCCTTGTCGTGCCACGGAGAGCGTGCTTGGACACAGTTTTTATCGAGGGCCTGGAAGTCGATACGGTGATCGGTGCCTACGACTGGGAACGCACCATTCGCCAGTGTTTGCGTCTGGATCTTTACCTGGGCTGGGATAACCGTCCTGCCGCCGCCGGTGATGAGCTGGACAAGGCGCTGGATTACGCCAAGGTCTCGCAGCGGATCCAGGCGTTTGCCAGCGAGTCGCAGTTTATCCTGGTGGAAACCTTTGCCGAGCGGCTGGTCGAGTTGCTGATGAGCGAGTTCCAGATTCCCTGGGTACGACTCAAGCTGACCAAACCCGGCGCGGTGCCGGCGGCCAGCGGTGGGGTGGGTGTGGAGATCGAGCGCGGATGTCGCTAACTCGCGTTCTACTCGGTCTGGGCAGCAATATCGGCCGCGAAGCGCACCTGTGCGCGGGCCTCGATGCGCTCGCAGGTCTGCTCAGTGACATGCGCTGTTCGCCGGTCTTCGAAAGCCAGGCGGTGGGCATCAAGAGCGGACCGTTCTTCAACCTGGTGGTGGCTGGCTACAGCGAGCTGCCGCTGGGGGAGCTGGACCGCCGGCTGAAGTTTATCGAAGCCGATAACGGCCGCTATGCCCCTGAGCGCAAAGGCCTGCCGCTGGATATCGACGTGTTGCTGTATGGCGATCTGGTCGGCAATTTCGATGGGTTGATCCTGCCGCGTGCAGAAATCCTCAAGAATGCTTTCGTGCTCTGGCCCCTGGCTCTGCTGGTGCCGGATGCTCTGCATCCAGGCGTGCAGCGCAGCTTTGTTGAACTCTGGCAGGCAGCTCAGATTGATCAGCAGCTGTGGCCAGTAGCCTTCAGCTGGCGTGAGCAGCAGCTGACGCCGGCAGAGTTGATTCAAGCGCATCCCGCCTCTTAGTGTGATTGCGGCGAGGCGCTTGCTTTGTATGTCGTCAGGGCCTGCAGTCGTTCGCGGTTTAACGCCTCTCCTAGTTCAGCCCCCTTGAAACCCTGCGCTAGCAGCGGTTGCACGGCCACTGCGCGGGCGGCGTGCATGGCGGCGCGCAGGTAGTCCGCTTGCGGGTAGGCGCGCTGTTCCAGGCCGAGGCGGCCGCGGGCGTCCATTTCACAGGCGGCGATAAACTCTTCGAAGCGCTGCGGGCGGCGAAACACATCGAAGCCTTGCAGCAGCTTGAGCAGGGTCGAAGCCTTCAGCTCCAGAGCGCGGTGGCCGTGGGTGTGGAACTCGCCGACCTGCAAGGCCAGTTCCTGGCAATCCTTGGGTGCCTTGCAGCGCTGGTTGATGGCGCGGATCAGCTTCAGTCCGGTGTGTTCGTGGGCGATATGCCGGGGCCATTCGGCCTCGGGTTTCAGGCCTTTGCCGACATCGTGCAGCAGGCAGGCCCAGCGTACCGTCAGTGGTTGCTGGTGTTCGGCGCACTGGCGCAGCACGCTGAGTACATGTTCGCCTGTATCTATTTCCGGGTGATGGGCGGCCGGCTGCGGCACGCCAAACAGCGCGTCGACTTCCGGTAGCAGCTCGCGCAGCGCGCCACAGTCGCGTAGCACCTGGATAAACACATCCGGGCGCGGCTCCATCAGCGCACGGGAGATTTCCTTCCAGCTGCGTTCGGGCGTCAGGGCGCTGAGTTCGCCGGACTCGCTCAGTGCACGCATCAGTGCCATGGTTTCCGGCGCAACCGTAAAGCCCAGAGGCGCGTAGCGGGCGGCAAAACGGGCAACGCGCAGCACGCGCAGCGGGTCTTCGGCGAAGGCGGGAGATACATGGCGTAGCAGCCGAGCAGCGAGGTCGCGCTGGCCACCGTAGGGGTCGATGAGTGCGCCGTGATCGTCCTCGGCCATGGCGTTGACGGTCAGGTCGCGCCGAATCAGGTCTTCTTCCAGGGTTACTTCCGGGCTGGCGAAGAAGGTGAAGCCGCCGTAGCCGCGCCCGCTTTTGCGCTCAGTTCGGGCCAGGGCGTATTCCTCGCCGCTCTGTGGGTGTAGAAACACCGGAAAGTCCGCACCCACCGGTCGGTAGCCCAATTCGAGCATCTGTTCGGCGCTGGCGCCGACCACTACCCAATCAATCTCGCTGACCGCGCGGCCTAACAGGCGATCCCGTACTGCGCCGCCTACTTTGTAAATCTGCATCATGGTTCCTCCGCTAAGTGCGGAGGATAGCGGCTGGCCGCTGACGAGGGGTAGCCTGGATGCAGTCCTGAGGATTTTCAGTGTGAGATCCGGGCTGCGGGCTGCGGGCTGCCTGCTAGAGGGCTGCTTCGGGAATCTGCTGCAATAGTGCCTGGGTGGCGCGTTCGAGCAGTTCGGCGCTGTCCTTGGCTGGGCTCAGGCCGGTGCTGATCAGACCCTCCCAGAGGATGTGCTGTTCTGGGGTGGTCAGGCGGATGCGCAGGGTGCCGGTCTCATCGCGCAGGCGATGGATGGCCTGGTAAGGGCCGAGCGGGGTTGGTGGGGCAGCATCAACTTTGAACTCCAGTGGACTGTCCTGCACGGCCAGCCAGTAATACACCTGAATCTCTGCCTGCGGGTTGGCCTGGTAACCGCGAGCGCTCAAGCCTGCACGCAACAATTGCTCAAGCTGTGCATAGCGCTCGGCAAATGGCACGTCACCTGCTACGGCCTGTTCGGCAGCGATCAGGCTGAAGCTGCGTTTGCCTGTCAGCTCCGCGCTGGAGGGTGTCAGCACCTGGGCGCGTGGCAACTGGCTGCTGCAGGTGGCCAGTGCCAGGCACAGCAGTAATACGATAAACAGGCGCATCGGCAGATTCCTGGTTGGTCTGCTGCGCATGCTGGTGCTTGGCATTGTGGGTGCGCAACCGATCAAATGGGCGGGATCATCAGGTCGAGGCGCGGGTAATCGCTGTCATGTTCGGCTTCATGCTTGGGCGGTACATGCTGGGTGCCGATCAGCTGTTCACCCTGGTACATCTCCAAGTGGATATTGAAGCCCCATAGGCGGTGCAGGTGTTTCAGTACTTCCTCGGTGGAGTTGCCCAGCGGTTTGCGGTCATGCTGTTGGTGGCGCAGGGTCAACGAGCGGTCACCGCGGCGGTCGATACTCCAGATCTGTACATTGGGCTCGCGGTTGCCCAGGTTGTACTGCGCGGCCAGGGTTTCACGAATCTGCTGGTAGCCGGGTTCGTCGTGAATCGCCGGGACGTACAATTCGTCTTTCTGGTCGTCATCGAGAATGCTGAACAGCTTGAGGTCGCGGATCACCTTGGGTGACAGGTACTGCAAGATAAAGCTCTCGTCCTTGAAGCTGTTCATGGCGAACTTCAAGGTACTCAACCAGTCGCTGCCGGCAATCTCCGGGAACCAGCGGCGATCTTCTACGGTAGGTTCTTCGCAGATGCGCCGGATGTCACGGTACATGGCAAAGCCCAGGGCGTAAGGGTTGATGCCGCTGTAGTAGGGACTGTCGAACGGCGGCTGGTAGACCACGCTGGTGTGCGACTGCAGGAACTCCATCATGAAGCCTTCGGTGACTAGGCCTTCGTCGTACAGGTCGTTCATCAAGGTGTAGTGCCAGAAGGTCGCCCAGCCTTCGTTCATCACCTGGGTTTGGCGCTGCGGGTAAAAGTACTGGGCGATCTTGCGCACTATACGGATGATCTCGCGCTGCCAGGGCTCTAGTAGCGGGGCGTGCTTCTCCAGAAAATACAGGATGTTTTCCTGCGGTTCGGCGGGGAAGCGCTTGCTGTCCGTGTCACTGCCCTTGCTGGCGTTTTTCGGGATGGTGCGCCAGAGGTCGTTGATCTGCTTTTGCAGGTGTTCTTCGCGGTCTTTCATACGCCGCCGTTCTTCCTCGGCGGAAATCGGGTAGGGACGTTTGTAGCGGTCGACGCCGTAGTTCATCAGGGCGTGGCAGGAGTCGAGCAAGTCTTCCACGGCGTCGATGCCATGGCGTTCCTCGCATTGCATGATGTACTGCTTGGCGAACACCAGGTAATCGATGATCGAGCTGGCATCGGTCCAAGTGCGGAACAGGTAGTTGCCTTTGAAGAAGCTGTTATGGCCGTAGCAGGCGTGGGCGATTACCAAGGCCTGCATGCAGATGGTGTTTTCTTCCATCAGGTAGGCGATGCATGGATCGGAGTTGATCACGATCTCGTAGGCCAGGCCCATCTGCCCGCGCTTGTAGCCTTTCTCGGTGCTGAGAAAGTGCTTGCCGTAGGACCAGTGGTGGTAGCCCAGCGGCATGCCGACCGAGGCGTAGGCGTCCATCATCTGCTCGGCGGTGATCACCTCGATCTGGTTGGGGTAGGTGTCCAGTGCATAGCGTTCGGCGATGCGACCGATTTCGCGGTCGTACTGACGGATCAGCTCGAAGGTCCATTCCGAACCGGTGGAGATCGGCTGGCGGCGCTTGTCTTTGCTGGTGCTCATGTGGCTAGCCTCCGCTGGAACAGGTCGCGGAATACCGGGTAGATGTCGCCGGCCGATACCAGCTGCTGCTGGGCAAAGGTGTCGGCGAAGGCCTCACTGACTTGCTCATACTCAAACCACAGCGCCTGGTGCTCGCGCGGGGTGATCTCGACGTAGGTGAAGTACTGCACGAACGGCATGATCTGATTGATCAACAGATCGCGGCAGACGGGGGAGTCATCATTCCAATTGTCGCCATCCGACGCCTGGGCGGCATAGATATTCCATTCGTTGATCGGATAGCGCTCGGTCATGACCTCCTGCATCAATTTGAGGGCGCTGGAAACGATGGTGCCGCCCGTTTCCCGCGAATAGAAAAACTCCTCTTCGTCGACTTCTTTGGCGCTGGTGTGGTGGCGGATAAACACCACGTCGATCTTGTCATAGTTCCGTTTGAGGAACAGGTACAAGAGGATGAAGAAGCGTTTGGCGATGTCCTTGGTCGACTGGGTCATCGAGCCGGACACGTCCATCAGGCAAAACATCACTGCCTTGGAGCTGGGGTTGGGCTGTTTGACCAGCAGGTTGTACTTGAGGTCGAAGGTGTCGAGGAAGGGGATGCGCTTGATCCGTGCGCGCAGTTTGCTGACTTCCTCTTCCAGTGCCTGGATATCGCCGAGGTTATCCGGCTGTTCCAGCTTTAGACGTTCCAGTTCGGCTTGTGCGCTCTTGAGTTTGTTGCGGCTGCTGCCGGACAGGGCGATGCGCCGGGCGTGGGCCGAGCGCAGGGTGCGGACGATATTGATGCGTGACGGGTTGCCTTCATTACTGATGCCAGCGCGCACGCTCTTGAAGGTGTCGCTGCCGGTCAGGTGGCGTTTGATCAGGTTGGGCAGCTCCAGGTCCTCGAACATAAAGTCGAGGAATTCTTCCTGGGTGATCTGGAAGACAAATTCATCCATACCTTCGCCGGAGTTGCTTGCCTTGCCTGCGCCCTGGCCACTGCCACCGCCTTGCGGGCGGGCAATCTTCTCGCCGGTAGTGAACTCGCGGTTGCCGGGGTGCACGGTGGTTTGGCGGCCGCCGCGGCCGTGGTGCAGCACCGGCTCGTCGATATCGCGGCCGGGAATACTGATCTGCTCGCCGTGCTCCATGTCGGTAATGGAGCGGCGGCTGACCGCCTCTTCGACGGCCTTCTTAATATGGTCGCGGTAACGCCGCAGGAAGCGCTGGCGGTTTACCGTGCTCTTGTTTTTGCCGTTCAGGCGTCGGTCGATCACATGGCTCATAACTGCCCTCCGTGCGCTGCAGACATCAGGCGCAGCGAGTACAGGACGGCGTTAGTTGCGCGCCTGCACCCGCTGGCGGCCTGTCGCGTCAGGCCGCGTTATTGCGATTTACGAACCCGTAGATACCACTCGGACAGCAGGCGCACCTGCTTGTCGGTGTAGCCGCGCTCGACCATGCGAGTGACGAAGTCGTTGTGTTTCTGTTGATCCTCCTTGCTCGCCTTGGCGTTGAAGCTGATGACCGGCAGCAGGTCCTCGGTGTTGGAGAACATTTTTTTCTCGATCACCACACGCAGCTTTTCGTAACTGAGCCAGGTTGGGTTTTTGCCGTTGTTGTTGGCGCGGGCGCGCAGCACGAAGTTGACGATCTCGTTGCGGAAATCCTTCGGATTGCTGATGCCGGCAGGTTTTTCGATTTTCTCCAGCTCCTCGTTTAGTGCTACGCGGTTGAGAATCTCGCCGGTTTCCGGGTCGCGGTACTCCTGATCCTGAATCCAGAAGTCGGCATACAGCACGTAGCGGTCGAAGATGTTCTGCCCATACTCGCTGTAGGACTCGAGGTAGGCGGTCTGGATTTCCTTGCCGATGAACTCGATATAACGCGGCGCCAGGTACTCCTTGATGAAGCGCAGGTAACGCTCGCGGACTTCGGCGGGGAACTGTTCCTGCTCGATCTGCTGCTCCAGCACGTAGAGCAGGTGTACTGGGTTGGCAGCGATTTCGTGGGGATCGAAGTTGAATACCTTGGAAAGGATCTTGAAGGCGAAGCGGGTCGACAGGCCGTTCATGCCTTCATCGACGCCAGCGGTGTCGCGGTATTCCTGAATCGACTTGGCCTTGGGGTCGGTGTCCTTGAGGTTTTCGCCGTCGTACACGCGCATTTTCGAGTAGACGTTGGAGTTCTCCGGCTCCTTCAGGCGGCTGAGGGTGGAGAACTGCGCGAGCATTTTCAGTGTGTCTGGCGCGCAGTGGGCCTTGGCCAGGGAGCTGTTGAACAGCAGCTTGTCGTAAATCTTGATCTCGTCGGTTACGCGCAGGCAGTACGGCACCTTGACGATGTAGATGCGGTCGATGAACGCCTCGTTGTTCTTGTTGTTGCGGAAGCTGTGCCATTCCGATTCGTTGGAGTGAGCCAGCAGGATGCCGCTGTAAGGAATCGCGCCGAGGCCTTCGGTGCTGTTGTAGTTGCCTTCCTGGGTGGCGGTCAGCAGTGGGTGCAGCACCTTGATCGGCGCCTTGAACATCTCGACGAATTCCATCAAGCCCTGGTTGGCCCGGCACAGTGCGCCCGAGTAGCTGTAGGCGTCGGCATCGTTTTGCGGGTATTCCTCAAGCTTGCGGATATCCACCTTGCCGACCAATGCGGAGATGTCCTGGTTGTTCTCATCGCCTGGCTCGGTTTTGGCGACGGCGATCTGGTTAAGGATCGAGGGATAGAGCTTGACCACGCGGAATTGGCTGATATCGCCGCCGAACTCCTGCAGACGCTTGGTCGCCCAGGGCGACATGATGCTGTTGAGGTAGCGCCGTGGGATGCCGTAATCCTCTTCGAGGATGGCGCCGTCCTCGGCATCGCTGAACAGGCCGAGCGGCGACTCGAATACGGGCGAGCCCTTGATCGCGTAGAACGGTACTTTCTCGATCAGGTGCTTGAGCTTTTCCGCCAGGGACGATTTACCGCCGCCCACCGGGCCGAGCAGGTAGAGAATCTGTTTCTTCTCTTCCAGGCCCTGAGCGGCATGGCGGAAGTAGGAGACGATCTGGTCGATGCACTCTTCCATGCCGTGGAAGTCGGCAAAGGCTGGGTAACGGCGGATCACCTTGTTGGAGAAGATGCGCGACAGCCGTGGATCGGTTGAGGTGTCGAGCAGTTCAGGCTCGCCAATGGCCAGTAGCAGGCGTTCGGCCGCCGATGCGTAGGCACTACGATCCTGCTTGCACAGTTCGAGGTACTCTTGGAGGGAAAACTCCTCCTGGCGAGTCGCTTCGAAACGTTGTTGGAAGTGGCTGAAAATGCTCATGACTTCACCTCGCTCGATGCGCAGAGCCGGTGCGGGATCGGTCAGGTGCTTGGCAGCTCCGGTGCGGATACAGCCGGGATAACCCCCCAGAACACCTAATAGTCTTACCGATGGCCCGATGCCGTTTGGCCGGCTCTACCTTGTTTTGGATGGCCTGAGACAAAGGATAGTTCGGAATCGGCGGGGGCAAGGGGCGCGCAACGATAACAGGATATTACCGTTGGTCGGGAGGGGCCGGCAGGCCGCTGCTGGTGCGGCCTGGCCGTTGAAAAAAATTATTCTTCGGACGCTTGTGCGGTATCGCCAGGGAAGGTCGCACGCCACAGCTCGAAACCGCCATCGAGGCTGTACACATCACTGAAGCCCTGGCCGACCAGGTAGGCCGCTGCACTTTGGCTGGAGTTGCCGTGATAACAGGCAACAATCAGCGGCGCATCGAGATCCGCCTGGGTGATAAAGGTATGCAGCGAGTGGTTATCGAGGTGCTGTGAGCCGCTGATATGGCCGGCGGCGAAGCTCTGTGGATCGCGGATGTCGACCACCACTGCGCCCTGCTGACGTAAGGCCTGAGCCTGCTCGGGGGGGATGCGTTTAAATTCGCTCATGCTTGCTCCTTACAGTCGCAGCTGTATTTCTCGCCGCTATCGATGTTCATCAGGGTCATGCTCGCACCCCAGACGCAGCCGGTATCCAGGGCAATCACGTCGGGTTCCGAGGCTTGCCCTTCGAGCGCCGCCCAGTGGCCGAAGATGATCCGTTGGCCGCGGGTCTTGCGCTGCTTGTAGCTGAACCAGGGCGCGTAGCCTGGTGGTGCGCTGCCGACGCCTTCCTTGCTCTTCAAGTCGAGGGTGCCATCGGCTTTACAGAAGCGCATGCGGGTGAAGTAGTTGGTGATTACCCGCAGGCGCGTTACGCCATGCAGATCGCCGTCCCACTTGGCCGGCTCGTTGCCATACATGCCGTCGAGAAACAGCGGCATGAGTGCATCGTCACGTAGGGCTGCCTCCACTTCGGCGGCGCGTCTGAGCGCTTTGTCCATACTCCACTGTGGCGGGATGCCGGCATGCACCAGGGCGGTAGCGCGGGCTTCGTCGAAATGCAGAAGCTTCTGCCGGCGTAGCCAGTCGAGCAGATCGGCAGCATCCGGTGCGTCGATGATCTCGCGCAGGGTGTCGCCTCTTTTCAGGCGTTCGATATTGTGCGCCACGGCCAGCAGGTGCAGGTCGTGATTGCCCAGTACGCAGGTCAGCGCATCACGGATGTTGTAGAGAAAACGCAGCGTCGCCAGTGACTCGGGGCCGCGATTGACCAGGTCACCGACCAGCCACAGTTTGTCCTGTGCCGGGTTAAAGGCCACGCGCTCAAGCAGACATTGCAAGGGTTTCAGGCAGCCTTGCAGGTCGCCGACTGCGTAAGTGGCCATCAGTGCAGCGAGCCCGGCACCGCAAGACGGAAGGGCGCGATCACCGCATCAAAGCGTTTGCCGTCGTCGGCGAGCATCTGGTAACTGCCCTGCATGATGCCGACTCGGGTGGTCATCACTGTGCCGCTGCTGTAGGTGTGGCTGGCGCCGGCTTCGATCAGCGGTTGCTGGCCAACTACTCCTGCACCGCGCACTTCCTGTACGCGGCCATCGCCATCGGTAATCACCCAGTGCCGCGAGAGCAGCTTGGCTGGCAGTTCGCCGTTGTTGCTCACCGTAACGGTGTAGGCAAAGGCAAAGCGGTTCTGCTCCGGCTGGGATTGCTCCGGCAGGTAGCGGGTGACGACGCTGACGTCGATGTTGTAGCGCGAATCGCTCATGCGTAATTAACTCGGTGGGCAGAAACCCAGTCTAGCCGCTGTCAGTCGGCGTTGGGTTGCTCGGCCAGTTTGTCCGCCAGGCGTACAAACGCAGCCAGGTCCAGTTGTTCAGGGCGCAGGCTGCCATCCACGCCTGCCGCTTCAATGGCATCGGCAGGTAGCAGGGCCTTGAGGGTATTTCGCAAGGTTTTGCGGCGCTGGTTGAAGGCTTCGCGTACCACACGTTCGAGCAGGTGATGGTCCTTGGCCGGATGAGGCAGCACTTCATGCGGCACCAGGCGGACGATCGCCGAGTCGACCTTGGGCGGCGGGTTGAATGCACCGGGGCCAACATTGAACAGGTGTTCCACGCGGCAGTGGTACTGCACCATGATTGACAGGCGACCCCAGTCGCCGCCACCAGGCTCGGCGGCCAGTCGCTCGACCACTTCCTTCTGCAGCATAAAGTGCATATCGCGTATCAGTGCGGCATTGCTCAGCAGGTGGAATATCAGTGGCGTGGAGATGTTATACGGCAGGTTGCCGACCACGCGCAGGCTGTGTGGCGCGGCCTGCAGCTGATTGAAGTCGAACTTGAGCGCATCGCCCTGGTTCAGGCGAAAACGCGGGTTGCTGCCGAACTGGTGTTGCAAGATCGGGATCAGATCGCGGTCGAGTTCAATCACGTCGAGCTGCGCGCCGCTGTTCAGCAGGCCTTCGGTCAGAGCGCCCTGGCCTGGGCCGATTTCCAGCATGTGCTCGCCTTCGCGGGCGTGGATGGCGCGCAGGATGCGATGAATCACCCCGGCGTCATGCAGGAAGTTCTGGCCGAAACGCTTGCGCGCGCGGTGTTGGTATTCGGACATGCAGCAGCTCCAGGCTTCAAAGCATCGGCTTGAAGCGAATGTAACGCGGGTAGAAAGCCCGGCAGTTTAACAGCATTGGCGGCGTCCGCCCTGTGCTGGGCGTGGCAGTCAGGCGCTTTTCACCTGGCTGGCGGCCATTTCATACGCGGTTTGCAGGGCGACCTGCAGGCTGCCGCTGTCGATTTTGCCGCTGCCGGCCAGATCCAGCGCGGTGCCGTGGTCGACCGAGGTGCGGATGATGGGCAGGCCCAGGGTGACGTTTACTGCAGCGCCAAAGCCTTTGTATTTGAGCACCGGCAAGCCCTGGTCGTGGTACATGGCCAGCACCGCGTCGCAATGATCGAGGTGTTTGGGGGTGAACAGGGTGTCGGCCGGCAGCGGGCCTATCAGGTCGATGCCTTCGCTGCGCAACTGCTGCAGGGTGGGTTCGATCACTTCGATCTCTTCCCGGCCCAGGTGGCCGCCCTCGCCGGCATGCGGGTTGAGGCCGCAAACCAGAATGCGCGGCTGGGCGATACCGAATTTCGTGCGCAGGTCATGATCGAGAATGCGCGTGACTCGGCTGAGTCGCTCTGGGGTGAGGGCTGCGGCTACGTCCTTGAGTGGCAGGTGCGTGGTTACCAGCGCTACGCGCAGACCGTGGGTGGCGAGCATCATAACCACCTGCTCGGTGTGGGTCAGCTCGGCTAGAAATTCGGTATGGCCGGAGAAGGCAATACCGGCGTCGTTGATCACGCCTTTGTGCACGGGGGCGGTAATCATTCCGGCGAAGTGCCCGTCGATGCAGCCTTGCCCGGCGCGTGTCAGGGTTTGCAATACATAGGCGGCGTTAGCGTTGTTCAGTTGACCGGGAATGACCGTCGCTGCCAATGGTGTGTCCCAGACATACAGGCTGCCGGAAGCTGCGGCCTGCTGCGGCCAGGTGTCGGGGCTGGCGCTGATCAGCTGGATATTCAGGCCCAGCTGTTTCGCGCGTTCAGCCAGCAGTTGTTGGCTTGCTATTGCGATGATCGGGTGTGGTTGTGCTTCGCGTGCCAGCAGCAGGGACAGGTCAGGGCCTATTCCTGCCGGCTCGCCGGGAGTCAGTGCGAAAAGGCGGGGCGTGGTCATTGGTGAACTCTCCGTGGCGATGCGCCAACTCTGTTAGTGCGGCAGCGGTTAGTAAAGAGGCGCGTTGTTAGCAGGCGAAAAAAAGCCCGGCTTTGCGTGTGCATAAAGCCGGGCTTGATTTGTTGCGTACGCTAGCTGCGTCCGCGTGCTAGGTCGATCAGAGCTTGCTCTCGACGTAGGCTTCATCGCGGATCTGCCGCAACCAGGCTTGCAGCTCTTCGTCGTACTTGCGGTTACGCAGCACAGTCATCGCCTGCTGTTCGCGGAACTGCACGCTGCTGTCGGTGGCTCGGCGGCCCATCACTTCCAGTACGTGCCAGCCATAAGGGCTCTTGAACGGTTTGGACAGCTCGCCTGCCGGCGTACTGTTCATCACTTCGCGGAACTCGGGCACCAATACGTTCGGGTCGATCCAGCTCAGCGTACCGCCGTTCAACGCAGAGCCTGGGTCTTCGGAGAAGTTCTTCGCCAGTTCGGCGAAATCTTCCCCGGCCAGGATGCGCTGGTACAGGCGCTCGACCAGGCGTTTGGTTTCGGCCTCGCTACGGATTTCGCTTGGCTTGATCAGGATGTGGCGAACATTCACTTCGTCACGTACCTGGCTGTCGCCGCCGCGCTTTTCCAGCAGCTTGAGCATGATAAAGCCGCCCGGGGTGCGCATCGGCTCAGTGACCTGACCAACCGACAAGGCGCTGAGCATTTTGTCGAAGGGCGGTGGCAGTTGTCCTGCCTTGCGCCAGCCCATTTCGCCACCTTCCAGCGCGGTTTCACTGGCAGAGCGAGCGATAGCTAGCTGGGCGAAATCGGCGCCTTGCTGCAATTGCTGATACAGGTCGCGGGCCTGGCGGTCAGCAGCCTGGATGTCCTCCGGGGAGGCACCTTCGGGTACTGGGATAAGAATGTTAGCCAGGCGGAACTCTTCCGAAAGCTGCATCTTGCCCATGTCCGAGGCGAGGAAGTTCTGCACTTCCTGATCGGTTACCTGGATACGCTCCGCCACACGACGTTGGCGCACGCGGCTGATGATCATCTCGCGGCGCACTTGGTCACGGGCGTCAGTATAGGACAGGCCGTCTTTCGCCAAGGCAGCACGGAACTGCTCAATGCTCATGCCATTGCGCTGAGCAATGGTGCCGATGGCCTGGTTCAGTTCTTCGTCGGTAATGCGAATACCCGAGCGCTCACCAATCTGCAGCTGAATGTTCTCGATGATCAGGCGTTCAAGCACCTGCTGGCTGAGCACATGCTCAGGCGGCAAAGCCGCACCGCGCTGTGTGATGGTCTGCTGCACCTCACGCAAGCGTGAGTCGAGCTGGCTTTGCATCACCACATCATTGTCGACAATCGCTACAACGCGGTTGAGTGGTTGAACCGCAGCATTTGCCGCGGTACCCAGAAACAGCGCGCCCAACAGCAGGGGGCGCACGCAATCAGAAAGCTTGATCTTCACGTTCACGATAACCTTGAATGCC
>JAHJXZ010000119.1 GCA_018827205.1 Gammaproteobacteria bacterium
AAATAGGATGGTCTGACGACCGTATTGCGCGGCATGCTGCTGCGCCACTTCCACAGCCTGGCGAATCTCCTTGACCCCGGAGAGCACGGCGGAAATCGTCTCGAAATGCGCATCAGAAACCTGCGCCAGCAACCGCGCCAGGGTGGTCTTGCCGACGCCCGGCGGCCCCCAGAAGATCATCGAATGCAGCGCGCCCTGCTCCAGCGCCTCTCGCAAGGGTTTGCCACGGGCCAGCAAGTGCTCCTGGCCGACGTACTCATCCAGGCTGGCTGCACGTAAACGGGCAGCCAGGGGTTGAGCAACGGGAGCCTTGCGAAACAGATCCATGACTGCGGTTTAACGCCTCTAGCTTTGAGCTGTTTACTCTTGAATCACGTCGGCGCCGGCCGGGATCTCGAAGGTGAACTGCGCATCGTCCTGTGGCTCATTCATTTTCACGTTAAGAAAAAGAATGTTGGTGCGCTGGCCGATGCTGTCGATCAGCTGCATATCGTTGAGCACCTTGTTACGGAACGACAAACGCAGGCTGTCGAACAGGGTGTCCTTGGATTTTGGCTTGAGGATGAAATCAACGACATCACCGGCCTCCTTATGGCTGATTTCAAAGTTCTCACGGATTTTTGAAACATCACCAGACAGCAGCAGGGCCGGAGTGTGTGTCAGACGCTGGTCGAGAGTCTGGATGGTCACCTGCTGCAGATCAGGGTCATACAACCAGACCTTTTCACCGTTAGAAACCAGTAGCTGCTCCATCGGCGCATCGGTGTGCCAGCGGAATAGGCCCGGGCGTTTTAGCGCGAGCTGGCCCGCGGTTTCCTGCAGCTGAGTACCGCTGCCATCGAGGGTCAACTGGGAAAAGCGCGCGGTAATGGTCTGCGCCTGGTTGAGCAGCTCGGTCAGGCGCTGCACGGCAACTTCATCGTCGGCCATGGCGGCAACGCTGGTAAAACTCAGTACGGTCAGCAACAACATGCGAATCAGGCGCATGGGACTCCTTATCAGATCGGGCTAGGCGTTAATCGCGAACGGGGCTTGGTGCTATGACCTCGCGAGAGCCATTGGTGTTCATTGAGGTGACGACGCCGGCCATTTCCATGGCTTCGATCATCCGCGCGGCACGGTTGTAGCCAATTTTCAGCTTGCGCTGCACTGCAGAAATAGACGCGCGGCGACTTTCCAGGACGAAGTTGACTGCTTCATCGTAAAGCGGATCAGCCTCGCTGCCTTCACTGCCCTCGCCGCTGCCACCCTCAAAACCGCTGCCGGACTCTTCGGCGCCGGCCAGGATGTCATCGATATAGTCAGGCGTACCACGCTGCTTCCAGGCCTCGACCACGCGGTGCACTTCTTCATCGGAAACGAATGCGCCGTGTACGCGAATCGGCAAGCCGGTGCCCGGCGGCATATACAGCATGTCCCCGTGACCCAGCAGCTGTTCGGCGCCACCCTGGTCGAGGATGGTTCGCGAGTCGATCTTGCTCGATACCTGGAAGGCCATACGGGTCGGAATGTTGGCCTTGATCAGACCTGTAATCACATCCACCGAGGGGCGCTGTGTCGCGAGAATCAGATGGATTCCCGCCGCACGGGCCTTCTGCGCGATACGTGCGATCAGCTCTTCAACTTTCTTGCCGACGATCATCATCATGTCGGCGAACTCGTCGACCACGACCACAATGGTAGGCAGGGTTTTCAGCAGCGGCGCTTCATCGTGCATGCTTTCGCGCTTGTACAGCGGATCACTCAGCGGTTCGCCCGCCTCTTCGGCATCTTTGACCTTGCGGTTGAAGCCGGCCAGGTTGCGCACGCCCATCTTCGACATCAGCTTGTAGCGCCGCTCCATCTCGGCTACCGACCAGCGCAGAGCGTTGGCGGCTTCCTTCATGTCGGTCACTACCGGGCACAACAGGTGCGGAATGCCTTCGTAGATCGAAAGCTCGAGCATTTTCGGGTCGATCATGATCAAGCGCGCCTCTTCCGGCGTGGACTTGAACAGAATCGACAGGATCATTGCGTTAACCCCGACCGACTTACCGGAGCCGGTGGTGCCGGCCACCAGCAGGTGGGGCATCTTCGCCAGATCAGTGATTACCGGCTTGCCGCCGATATCGTGGCCCAGAGCCAGGGTAACCGGCGACTTGGCTTCGTCGTACTCGGGCGACGACAGCACTTCGGAGAAGCGCACGATCTGCCGGTCTTCGTTGGGGATTTCGATACCGACGGTGGTTTTGCCCGGAATTACTTCCACCACGCGCACGCTGATGATTGCCATCGAACGCGCAAGGTCCTTGGCCAGGCCGGAAATACGGCTGACCTTGACCCCAGCTGCGGGCTGAATCTCGAACCGGGTAATCACGGGGCCTGGATGGACCGATTCGACGATAACTTCAACACCAAACTCTTTGAGCTTGATCTCAAGCAAGCGCGACATGGCTTCCAGGTATTCGGGCGAGTATTTCTTCTGAACCTTCTCTGCCACATCGAGGATGGAAATCGGCGGCAGACTGCCGGCCAGAGCGCTGTCCTCGAATAGGTTGACCTGCTTCTCTTTCAGAACGCGCTTGCTCGGCTCAGGCGCTTTCGGCGCGGCCGGCGGTGTTATTAACGGAGCTGGGCGGTTAACCCGATCGCTCATGTGTTTGTTCAGTGACTCTTCGCGCTCAATCAGGCGCTCTTTGACTTTGGCCTGCTCACGGCGATCCAGCACGATCGGCGCAGAGACTTCGCTGACGCGCTCATCGACTTCACGCAACTGCGCCACCAACTGCTTACGCTCAACCCGCGCACTCCACCAGCGATTGGCCAGACTCTGGATCAGCTCGATCAGATCGAGGGTGATCTTGCCGGTCAGGTCCATCACCTTGAACCAGGACAGGTCGGTAAACACCGTCAACCCGAACAGAAACAGTGCGATCAGCAGCAGCGTACTGCCCTGGACATTCAGGGCAGTAATAGCGAGCTGGCCAAGGCTTTCACCCAGCGCGCCCCCTGCAGATGCCGGCATGCTTGAGCTCGCTTGGAAGTGGATATACGCCAGCGCAGCACCGGACAACACTAAGAACACCAGGCCAATCAGCCGCCAGGAGAACAACCAGCCGCTCCACTGCCATGGCTGATGCCGACCACGAAATACTTGTAAGGTTTTAACAGCCAACAGCAGCGGGAATAGGTAGGCAAAATAGCCCAGCGCCATAAACAAAATATCGGCAAACCAGGCACCAGCGCGGCCGGCTGCGTTCTGTACCTGCTCTACATTGCTGGTGCGGGTCCAGCCCGGATCTGCCGCATCGTAGGTCAGCAGGGCCATCCATAGATAAAGGCAAAGTGCACCCAGGCCAATCAGCGCGCCTTCTTTAAGTCGATAAGGCAGTTGCTGACGCCAGAGAGGGGCTTGTGCGGTTGGGCTAGATTTCTTCAAAACGCATCTGTTCCTGCGCCACAGGCGCCGAATAATTGGTTAACGGCAAAATATGCAGCGATTGTACGGGTTTAGCCAAACGATACCAGACCGAGCTGTATGCATAAACAGCTACGGCGGTTGACTCCCGCTCTTTGCCTGCTTCGGTGTAGCATATCCGCCAACATCGTCCGTGCGGCTCAATTGGAGCATGCATTCTCTTTTGTGACAAAGGCTTATGAGGTGTTTTTATGAGCGAAGTCAAGCATTCACGCTTGATCATCCTGGGTTCCGGCCCTGCCGGTTATAGCGCTGCCGTTTACGCTGCCCGCGCCAACCTCAAGCCCGTGATCATTACCGGTATCCAGCCTGGCGGTCAGCTGACCACCACTACCGAAGTGGACAACTGGCCCGGCGACGTTGAAGGTCTTACTGGTCCGGCACTGATGGAACGCATGCAAAAGCATGCCGAGCGCTTTGAAACTGAGATCGTTTACGACCACATCCACACCGCCGAGTTGCAGTCGCGCCCTTTCACTTTGAAAGGTGACAGCGGCACCTACACCTGTGACGCACTGATTATCGCCACGGGCGCATCGGCGCAGTATCTGGGCCTGCCATCGGAAGAAGCATTTTCCGGCAAGGGCGTATCGGCCTGCGCCACCTGCGATGGCTTCTTCTATCGCAATCAGGTTGTAGCGGTGATCGGCGGCGGCAACACCGCAGTTGAAGAGGCGCTGTACCTGTCGAATATCGCCAAGGAAGTACACTTGGTGCATCGCCGCGACAAGCTGCGTTCCGAGAAGATTCTTCAAGACAAGCTGTTTGACAAAGCAGCCAACGGCAACGTGGTGCTGCACTGGAATCACTCCCTTGAAGAAGTACTGGGTGACAACACGGGCGTTACCGGTGCGCGCTTGAAAGATACGCAGAGCGGTGTGAGCAAAGACCTGCCGTTGGCAGGCGTGTTTATCGCTATCGGCCATAAGCCGAATACCGAACTGTTTCACGGCCAGTTGGAAATGCGTGACGGCTACCTGCTGATCAAGGGTGGCAATGAAGGCAATGCCACTGCCACCAGCATTGAAGGTGTATTTGCCGCGGGCGACGTGGCCGATCACGTTTACCGCCAGGCCATCACTTCCGCCGGTGCAGGCTGCATGGCAGCGCTGGATGTCGAGAAATTCCTCGACGACAATTGATCCAACCGGGCGGACGTACAGTCCGCCCTACCCTCCTCTGCCCAACTCCGGCCTTGCACATGCTGACGTGGCTGCAACGCGACTCACTGGATTTCCCCCCTCTAAATAAAGCCCTGCGCGAGCCCAATGGCCTGCTGGCTGCGGGTGGTGACTTACGCCCCGAGCGCTTGATCCAGGCTTATCGCCATGGCTGCTTCCCCTGGTTTCAGGATGGTCAGCCAATTCTCTGGTGGTCGCCGGATCCGCGTACCGTGATGCTGCCTGACAATCTGCACGTATCACGCAGCCTGGCCAAAGTACTGCGCCAGGGCCGTTATCGAGTGACCTTTGATCAGGCTTTCGCTGAGGTGATCCGCGCCTGTGCCGCACCACGCAGTTATGCAACAGAAACCTGGATCACCAGCCCTATGCAGGACGCCTACCTGGAACTACACCAGCGCGGTATCGCTCATTCGGTTGAGGTCTGGCGTGATGACCTGCTGGTTGGTGGGCTCTATGGCCTCGCCATGGGCCAACTGTTCTTCGGTGAGTCGATGTTCAGCCGCGCAGATAACGCATCCAAAGTGGGCTTCGTCACGCTGGTTGAACACTTGAAAAATTGGGGCTTTGTGCTGATCGACTGCCAGATGCCAACCGAACATCTGCTCAGCCTGGGCGCTCAGACGATTTCGCGTACTGAGTTCGCCGGCTATCTGAACGCTCATCTTGATCAATCCAGCCAGGCTGACTGGGTCGCCTAGGCGAGTTTGCCAGCCTGGCTTACACTTGGTTGAAGACCGATCCCGAGAGTCGATCATGACTGAGCTGGCCCGCCTGAAGTTTTACGCCACTCAACCGCACCCTTGCAGCTATCTGCCCGACGAGCAGGCCACCACCCTGTTCCTCGACCCCAGCCAGCCCATGGATGCGGATGTTTATGCTGAGCTTTCGGAAATGGGCTTTCGCCGCAGCGGCGACCACCTCTACCGCCCGCATTGCCAGCGTTGTACTGCCTGCGTCCCAGCACGCATTCCGGCCGCGCAGTTCAGCCCGAATCGTCAGCAACGGCGCATCTTCAAGCGTAATCAGGACATCCAGGTGCGCCTGGTACGCCCGGTATTTACCGAAGAATATTACGCACTGTACGTGCGCTACATTGAGCAGCGGCATGCCGATGGCGATATGTACCCACCCAATCGCGAACAATTTTCAACTTTTCTGGTGCGCGATCTGGCTTTTTCGCGCTTCTATGAATTCCGCCAGGGCAGTCGCCTGCTGGCAATTGCCGTAACCGACGTACTGCCTAACGGACTATCCGCGGTATACACCTTTTATGAGCCAGGCGAGGAACGGCGCAGCCTCGGGCGCTTTGCCATCCTCTGGCAAATTGCCGAAGCGGCGCGCCTCGGGCTGCATGCGGTCTATCTGGGCTACTGGATCAAGAACTGCCGCAAGATGAATTACAAGACCCAGTACCGGCCAATAGAGCTGTTCGTCAACCAACGCTGGGTCAGTCTTAACTGAAGCCCTTGGCGCAAACCCCAAATTTCGGGCACAATGCACGCCGCTTTTGCCTGGCGCCAGTTGCACCGGGCCATTCATTGGATACCGAGGGCTTTACTGCATGTCGAAAGAAGACAGCTTCGAAATGGAAGGCACTGTCGTC
>JAHJXZ010000120.1 GCA_018827205.1 Gammaproteobacteria bacterium
CAGAGCGACAGCAGAGCGACAGCAGAGCGACAGCAGAGCGACAGCAGAGCGACAGCAGAGCGACAGCAGAGCGACAGCAGAGCGACAGCAGAAGCATCGCGGGCAAGCCCGCTCCTACAGGTAAGGTTGGCATTCGTAAGATGGGTGGAGCGCAGCGATACCCATCAAAAAGCTCTGGTTCTGCTTTTGGTCATCAAACCGCAATGGCACAGACGACGCCAAACGCCCCATCAGGAGGCCGAGCAGAATCGTTGCGCAAGGGGTTGAGCGGCATGGATGCCGCGAGAGCCGCGATGGGCCAGGGATGGCCCTTCGAGGCGGGCCCCTGGAGCAATGATGGAGCGAGGGAATCCGACGAAGTCGGGCCGGATGCAAGGGGCAAGACCTCTTGGTTACTTCTGGGGCGTCTGCCAGAAGTGACCCGCCGTAAGGGCGGAACCATTCGACCGGACAATAAATAAGCGGCGTATGTACGCAAGGCAGAGCGCAACGAGCAAGTTGATCGTTCCCACGCTCCGCGTGGGAATGCATACCCCGACGCTCCAGCGTCCACCAGCAGGCAGTTACACATCTGAGCCCAGTAGCGACGCAGAGCGTCGCAAGATTGCTACCACGCAGGAGCGTGGGAGCTATCGGGATCAGTTCGAAACCTGCTCCAAGAAAATCAGCTGCAATGGCTCACTGAGCAAATCATCAGCCGTGGCGGCAAACCGTTGAAAGTACGGCGTCGCAAAATGCGCATCCAGCGCCGCCTGATCCTTGAACGCTTCACGCATATAGAACGTGCCAGGCTCGTCCCGACGTTCAAACAACACGTAATCAAGGTTACCCGGCTCGGCCCGCGTCGGTTCGATCAGGGTCAACAAGCCCGCTTTAAGCGCCTCTTGTTTACCTGGTTTGGCTTTGAGTACAGCAAGGGATACCAGTGGTTGGTTCATGGTGTTGGCTCTTTTAAGGGGTTGGCTTGCACATCCGGCGACGGCAGTGAACATCAGCACACACAGCCAATAGCCTAAGTGCTTGATCGGAGGTTTCATCGTTATCACTCGCTGTGGACTGGGCTTATCCTTGTCGATCCAGCCACGAAGAAACACCGACAAACTGCGCTAACACTTTCTTCAGCGGATTGAAAATGAAGCGCCTGAATCACCATTACCTTGTTAGATCGTTCCCATGCTCCGCGTGGGAATGCAGCCCTCGACGCTCTGCGTCGAAGACTACCCAAATCAACACGTCAGCTAATATCTATCGTGGGGCAAAAAGCAGGACGCGGTGCGTCCAAGAAGGCGTAACCACGCGGAGCGTGGGTCCGATCAGATAGCACTCGATTCAAGGATGAATCCAATGGGCCGCAGCCGCTACGTCATCATCGAACCGGGAAAACCACATTTCCTTACCTGCACGGTGATGGAATGGCTGCCGCTGTTCACTCGCCCCACGCTGGTCGAAATCCTGCTCGATTGCTGGCGCTATCAACAGGCAAACCAGGGCTTACGCCTCTACGGTTACGTCATTCTGGAAAACCATCTGCACTTCGTCGCCCAAGCGCCTGACTTAGGCAAATGTGTCAGCAGTTTCAAGTCATTCACCGCAAGGCAAATCATTGATCATCTGCAAGCACGAGGGGCGGAGCGTTTGCTGGAGCGACTGCGCTTCGCCAAGCGTGCGCACAAGGATGATCGTGTGTATCAACTCTGGCAGGAGGGCTCACATGCGGAGTTGGTATACAGCGATGCTGTGATGCAGGAAAAGCTCGACTACATCCATCACAACCCAATCAAACGTGGCTATGTAGACCGAGCGGAGCATTGGCGTTACTCCAGTGCCAGGCACTATGCAGGGCAGCCGGGGTTAATTGAGATAGACCAGTGGGCTTCGTGACGCGGAGCGTCACTGGCTGCATTCCCACGCAGAGCGTGGGGACGATCATCAAATCATCTGACAGCCAAAACCGCGTTAAGCGATCCCCGCAGAATCGTCGCTGAACACCGCACAGTCACGGCCACGCGCCTTTGCTGAATAAAGCGCTTCATCCGCACGTTTCAGCCAGGTATCAGCAGTCATTCCCGGCAGCCAAAGTGCCACGCCAAATGACACCGTTACTTCCTTACCATCGGGCGTTTTCAGGTTGTTTTTGATGGCCTCTCTAAGGTTGTTGATACAGGCCTGTTGCTGCTGAAGGCTGACCTCAGGAATGAGCAGGACAAACTCCTCCCCGCCGAACCGGTAAAACCGATCATATTTGCGGATATTGGCCATAGTAATGGCGGAAAAATCCCTCAACACTTGATCGCCAACAGCATGACCGTAATTATCATTCACCACCTTAAAGTGATCGATATCCACAATAGCCAATAACTGTTGAGTGCCATTACGTTGCGCACTGGATAATGCCGCTGCCATATCTGAACGCAACGACCGTCGGTTAAAGGCGCCCGTCAAAGGATCAATAGTATTCAGGGTTTCCAGCAGATTGAACTGCTTCAAACTATGACTGGCATACACGTAGGCACTCATTGACAACATCATGCTCGTGATAATAAAAGAGTTCAGCGAGACAATATTAAATACATCGGCCAGAGCCACCACCACTGCACCGGCGACTGCGTTTATAAACAGGGCTTCAACAGGCCTTACGAGAATAAACGTACTGGCGCAAACGGGGTAAACCCACAAAACACCATCCACCCCATTATTAATAGCAACGGTCACTGCGCCGGCATTAATAAATACGGCAGCTATCGCACTGACAATTCGAATTTTTTTGAAATAATACGCGCAAGCCACAATGCTTATGAGACCCACAATCAGCAGCATATCAACGAGCATTGCGAGGAAGTTACCTTCCTGATATCGGATAACCACAAAGGGCGAAACACCCAACACAGCAACTGCACCGAGTAACGCCAACATCGAAAGCTGATATTTTTGCTGCAGTTGATTGATCATAATCCACTCAAAAACAAAAACGGCTAATACTGAAATCTAAAAACACTCAACCACGTTGAAAAACTCGGCATCAGGTTACTAATTTCTCACCGGCCATGAGCCCTGGCTTACTTACGCCAAACAGCCCCCTGCTGCAGCCGCATTGACCGTTCCGCTTTACAGCTTTGCACAATTTGAATATTGCACACAGAGTCAGGCAACCGCCAAAACCTGAAATATCAGACTTTTCTCGGTAACCGATTGATAACGAAAAACACTGGAGGGAAACGCTGAAATTATCTTCTGAGCGAAGCGTTTCTGCTGAGGGGGCTTTCAGACATAAGGGCAAACGCTGGATCAGCCGTGCCCGCCCCCTCTTCGGCAGGTGCAGGGCTTCATGCCCAATGTTCTGCAGTTCCATGGCAAAGCCTCTCACTTATCTAGCGGCAAATCTTGGCACGGATGGCTAGCAGGTGCCATGGCTCGGTGCTTGCGCTTTACAAGCGGCGACCCAGCAAACACACATCGCAAAACGCCATCGGCATCGCCCAGGCGACGCAATGTGCCCGACGTTGAAACTCAACGCGCTAAATCTTCACGCAGGCAAACAGCGCATTTCCAGACGCACCATCCCACGGGATAAGCTTCTGGTAATCATGCTCTAGCACGTGCACCTCAAAGTACGGCTGCAACAGCGTCTGTAACTGCACAAAGCTCACCGCGACCATCGGGTGCTCGTCGTGCCACACCTCGGTTTGCCCTGCCGTCGACTTTTCAATACGCAAGCGCAGCGCCTGCTGCTCACCCTCGCCGGCATAGCTCCAGCCAGAGCTAAAGATGAACTTGCTGTCGTCATGCTGGGCGTTGTGCGCCGCAAACAGGCTGTTATCAATCTTGCCTTTATCGACTGCGTTAAAGCAGAACAGGCCATTGGCGTCGAGCGCGGCATGCACGCTGGCGATGCAGGCTTGCAGCCGCGCAAGCGTGCCGCTGTAGTGGATGGAATAGAGAAAGCAGGTGATCAGGTCCTGCGGCTCAGTCACGCTGAAACTGCACATGTCCTGCAAGGCGAAGTGCGCCTGCGGGCAGCGAATGGCGGCTTTGTCCAACATCGGCTGATTGATATCGAGCCCGCTGCTGCTGTAGCCGGCATCGAGGAAATGGCGCACATGCGGCCCTGTGCCACAGGCCACATCCAGATGGCGGCTGCCGCCATTGCCAAACAGCTGCTGCAGCCGATGAATGCAGTGGCTTTGCGCTTGGTAGTCGATATCGGCGCACATCAGGTCGTAGTAATCGGACAGATCACTATAAAGAGCATTAACGGACATAGTGACCTGATGACTGACGCGCGGATTTTGAGGGTGGCGCATCATATAGCAAGCCTGCACCCTGGGACGTTATCGATGCAGCGCGGCAGCGGATTATTCAGGCCGTCGTCGCGCCTGGCGTAGGAACCATCAACTGCTGAGGGCGTTACAATGCCGTCCACGCTAACGCCCAATCGCGCCCGCCCGGAGCCAGACTGACGATGTTCACCCTTGTACACCTGGACACCCCACCGCCCGAGTCGCTGAAAAGCCAGGTTTTGCAGATGGTGGTGGACTACCTCAGTGACATCAGCCCGGTATCGCTGACGCCCAGCAATCCGCTCTACCAGCTGTATCAATACGTCATCGGCTACGAGATGCACCTGTACCTGCAAGCCATGGACAGTGAACTGCAGAGCAGCGCGCGCTTGATCCTCGCGCTGGACGATCAAGACCCATCGCATGTGCTGGGCTTTGCCCTGTATCTACCGGCTAAGGATGACCCAGAGGCCTGCACCCTGGCGTATATGGCCGTGCAGGCCAGCCAGCGCCGGCACGGAATTGCCCGCGCCATGCTGCAGCAGATAACCAGCCGCCACCCGCATACCGAATTGGCCTGCGTGGCGAGCAAAGTGCCGACCTTCGAGGCCATGGGCTTTCAGCTGCTGGCGGCGCACGGCCCGCAAGTGCTGATGAGCACCCGCGCCTATCGCTCGGACGGCCTGGTCGCGGTGCAGGACTTGGCGCCCATTTTTGAATCGAAGGAAGTGCGGCAGATTCACGCCTACCTGCTCAAGCAACACGGCAAGAAAGCCATGAGCGAAGCGGAGAAACAGCGTGACCGCCAGCTAGACCAGATGACCCAGCGCGCATTGGCGCTGGTACACCAACGCCGCGCCTCAGGCTCCGTGCACTAACGCGCCACACACATTGCAAAGCGAAGCCCCATGACCACTCTGACCATTTCCGCCGCCTGCCTGTTCGACGATGCCGGCCGCTTACTGCTGGTACGTAAACGCAACACCCAGGGCTTTATGCTGCCCGGCGGCAAAGCCGAGCCCGGCGAAAATGCGCTCACCGCGCTGACCCGCGAACTGCAAGAAGAACTCAACCTCAGCCTGCCGGCCCACGCACTGCAACCACTCGGTCAGTTCCGCGCTGCGGCGGCCAATGAGCCAGATACCTGGATCGACGCCAGCGTCTTCCAGGCCCGCCTGCCCCACCCCGTCAGCGCCGCCGCCGAACTGGAAGAGTTGCGCTGGCTCGCACCCGATGACGTACTGCCAGCAACCCTGGCGCCACTGCTACGCGAGCATGTGCTGCCGCTGCTTTGGCCGGCCGCTTAGGTTCGGCGTCGCCATACCGCCCAGCAGCAATAGTCTGAGTAGTCATCACCAATTTCTCGTTGGCAACCACTTGATTTGTAGGAAGTTCGAGATAAAGTGGCGCCCGCTGGCAAATTGCCAGCAAGCCAGTAAACTCCCTACTCAGGAACGAGTATCCATGTCTAAAAAATTGATGATGTGTGCAGCTGCCCTCGGTATTGCGCTGCTGTCCGGTTGTGCATCTGTACCGATGGAGTCGGCAGAAAAGGACCAAGCCCTTAAAGCGTTCCCAGCCCCACCTGAGAACCAGGCAGGACTGTATATCTTCCGTGATTCGGCCCTAGGCCCAATCCTGAAAAAAACAGTCAAGATCGACAATGAAGTTGTCGGTGAGACAGCCATGAACACCTACTTCTATCGCGTCGTCAGTCCTGGCGCACACGTGCTGGCCACCGAGTCCGAGTTCAGTGATAACACCATCAACCTGAACGCCGAAGCAGGAAAAAACCACTACGTACGTCAGTCGATCAAGATGGGCGTCTTCGTCGGCGGAGCACAGCTTCAGGAAGTATCCGAGGCAGAAGGGCAAAAAGGTGTCGCCGACACTGAACTGGCCCGCTAAACCATAGCCATCTGATTCAGTGCACTGCTTCAAACTCGCCGTACAGGTCCAGGCACTCATAACAGAGGACGCTGTACGACGAGTTAGCAAAAATATCTAACGCCAGACACCTAGCCCGCCTCTACGCACCAGCGACTTTACGCCCGACTTCGCTCGCAAAAATTCTGCGACTTATGGGTTCGCCGCGATAAAGCAAACCACCACCTCAGCCAGTACTTCGCCTTGGTCTTCTTGCAAGAAGTGCCCGCCATTCACAATGGTGGTGTGAGCCTGGCCTTGGGTACCGGGGATCAGCTTCTGCATCAGCTTGTCGCCCCCCGCGGTGATCGGGTCAGAGTCACTGAAGGCGGTGAGAAACGGCTTATCCCACTTCATCAACACCGCCCAGGCGGCGCGATTCTTCTCGGCAGCAGGGTCTGTGGGGGTAATCGGCACCAGCAGGGGAAACTGCCGAGCGCCTTCCTTGTAGGACTCGTCCGGATACGGCGCGTCGTAGGCATCGATCACTGCTTGCGGCAGTTCGGTAGTGGTCGCGCGGTTGATAATCGCGCCTGCCGGAAACTCGGGGACTTTCTGTGAATAGTCCTGCCAGCTCTTGAAGGCGTCACCAGGATTGTGATCGCCAGTGGGCAACATGGTGTTGGCGGCGACTACGCGGGCGAAGCGCTGTGGGTTTTCCGCCACCAGACGCAGGCCAATCAACCCGCCCCAATCCTGACAAACCAGAGTGATGTGCTGCAGGTTGAGCTGCTCAAGTACGGCCTGCATCCAGTCAACATGGCGTTGATAGGTGTAGTCGCTGCGCTTGCTCGGTTTGTCAGAACGGCCGAAACCAACTAGGTCGGGGGCGATAACCCGATGGCCGGCGGCGACCAGAATCGGGATCATCTTGCGGTACAGGTAACTCCACGACGGCTCGCCATGCAGAAGCAGTACGGGCGGCGCATCCGCTGGGCCTTCATCCAGGTAATGCACACGCAACTGGCTACCTTCGCCATCATCAACACTGAGGTAATGGGCGGCGAAGGCATAGCCGGGAAGATTGTCGAAGCGGCTGTCTGGGGTACGCAGGACGTCCATGGATAAGCCTCTGGCAATGGGGAGAGAACGGAGCATGTACCCAGCAACGCTAGCGTTCAACCACGTGCATGACGTGAATACCACCTTATTCGGAGGCCCAGGTGCCGTGTAGCAAAAGCTCGATTGAAGCGCCCGCCCAGCTCAGGTTGCACACAAGGCACCCTGCAAATCACTGCGGGTACAACGCCACGTAACGTCATCTGCAACGCTCGCCTTAGCCGCTCTAAAGACGTGAATCACTTGCTTGCACACATGCCACTGCTCTGGCCGGCGGTTAACTCATGCCCCGCAGCGGTCGCTCAGGCCCCTAAAGGTAGGGTTCAATATTGCCGAGCGCCCGCGCGACGTACTCGTCCTTCTCCCCTACCGGCGCTACGTAATGCAATGCCTCGGTTGTCGCATCACGCCCAACCAGACGCGCCAGTGCCCAGGCGGCGAGGTAAATGGAGGCAAGACAGCCGCCGGCAGTAGCCAGGTTGCCACGAGCAAAGAACGGTTGTTCCAGCACCTCGATGCCCGCCTCTTGCACCCAGGGTTTAGTGGTGAGGTCAGTGCAACCCGGAACGCCGTTGAGCAACCCCGCCTTGGCCAACAGCAAGGTGCCGGAACACTGCGCGCCGATCAGTTGGCGTGCCGGATCGAGCCGCCCCAGCACCTGCATGATGGCGGCGTCCTGAGCAATTTCGCGGGTCTTGATGCCGCTACCGACGAGTACCGCGTCGAATGATTCAATCTCGTCCAAACGCGCCTGACGATGCAGCGTCACGCCGTTCATCGAGGTCACCGTTTCGCTCGGTGCCGCCAGCGACACACGCCAGTCCGGTTGCTTGATGCGATTAAGGATGCCCAAAGCAATCAGCGAATCCAGTTCGTTGAAGCCGTCAAAGGTGAGGATGGCGATATGCATGGCGAAGCCTGCGCGATGAAGTTCGCGCCATTCTCAAGGCCGTGTGGCTCGACGAATAGACACAGTCGGGCACCATGATGACCATACAGCCGTCGACGTGTGAACAACCGCAGCAGCTGTTACGGAGCTGAGCGAGCCGTCATGCGCAGCGGCCTGACAAAGAGCACACAGCAGAACGCCACGGGCCCATTAGCTAGGCGCGGTTTACCGCAGCACACTATGCAGCTGCCTCGATGAAGCAAAGGTCTAGCGTGACGCCTGGCCTGAAGAACAGGTCTCATGATCGGCCTCTTCCTGCCGATCACCTGCGCAAGCGTCTATGCCGCAGCCACTGCGCTGGCATGGACAGATAACGCCACTTACTAACGTCGTTTCCGCCTATTAAGGAATGGCCTCATGAGCCTTGATTCTCTGACCCTGAAAACCCGCCTGATATTCGCAGTAGCCATTCCCTGTATTGCCCTGATTCTGGTGGCGGTGACCAGCTTGAACAGCATGTCCACCATGCAGAGCGAGGCCAGTGCGTTATACCTCAACACCTCAGCCCCCATGCGCGCCATGGCCGAAGCCGCCTCACGCATCCCGCGTATGCGCGTGGGTATCGACATGATGCTGCTGCAGGAAACGGCGCTGCGCGACGAGCGCGGGGTCAAAACCCGTGTTCAGGAAGCACTCAACGAAGACATTCCCGGCATGCGCGAGGCCATGCGCAACGCGGTCGAGGCTCAGGTCAACCCGGATCGCAAGGCGCAGGCACAGCGCCTGCTGCAACAGTTTGAAAGCATGGTCAGCAATGAACTGACGCCGCTGCTACAGGCCCTCGACGGCGGCGACATGGGCCGCGCCCAGCAGATCTACCGCGAGCAATACGCCAAAAGCTATGGGGTTATGCGCCAGGGCGCCAACGAGCTTCTCGACGGCCTGCTGCAACAAGCTGAGCAGCAAAACCAGCGCAGCAATGAAAGCTATGTCAACGGCCGCAGCCGTCAATTAATCATCATCACCCTTGGCCTGTTGGTGTCCTTTATCACGGCCTGGTTGATTGTCACCAACCTGCGTCGGCGCGTCTCCATCTTGCAGGACAAACTGGGCAATGCCGCCGAGAACCTGTCTCTGAACACCCGTATCGAACTGCCCGGCGAAGACGAGCTGAGCCAGATTGCCAACAGCTTCAACCGCTTTATCGCCAAGGTCCACAGCACCATGGAGCAGTTGGCAGGCAACTCACGTCAGCTGTCCGCGATGGCTCGTGAAGTGGCCGAGCGCGCGCGCCTGACGCAGAGCAACTGCACCTCGCAGAGCGACCGCACGGTGCAGGTCGCCACGGCCATCCATGAGCTTGGTTCGACCGTCAATGAAATTGCCGGCAATGCTGAAAATGCCGCCCATGTGGCCCGCGAAGCCAGCCGTCATGCCAGCGACGGCCGCGAAGTGGTGGCCCAGGCACACCAACAGATCGACACACTCAGTGGCGAACTGGAGCAAGCCTCCAACGTAGTCGAGGCGCTTGCAGGGCAGATCAATGGGATCAGCTCGACACTCAATACCATCCGCAGCATCTCCGAGCAGACCAACCTGCTGGCCCTCAACGCCGCTATCGAAGCCGCCCGTGCTGGCGAGCAAGGTCGCGGGTTCGCCGTGGTGGCCGACGAGGTCCGCACCCTCGCCAGCCGCTCGGGCGCCTCGACCGAAGAAATTCAGCAGGTGATCAACCGTCTGCAGGCCGAATCCCGCGCGGCGGTGGATGTCATGTCCCGCGGACGTCAGCAGAGCGAACGTGTGGTGGAGTATGCCGGCAAGGCCTCGGCCGCACTGGAGCAGATCAACGGCCACATCACCCAAATCAGCGATCAGAACATTCAGGTCGCCACCGCCACCGAAGAACAATCCTGCGTGGTCGAGGAGATCAACCGTAACGTCGAAGAGATCAACAACCTAACCCAGGAAACCACGCGCATCGCCGACCAGCTCAACCAGTCCAGCACCAGCTTGCAGGACCTGTCGACACAACTGGACGAACTGGTCGGGCACTTCAAGCTGTAAGCCACGGCAGCGCCTAACCTATGGCGCCCAAGCAGTGCGCTAACGTGATGAAGCGGCCCGACATCGCGCGCTACGAACAGCCTCTGGCGCAGGTGCTGGGCCAAGCCGCAACCGGTTAGTGGCTTAGTGGCAGGGGGGGGGGTAAAGCAAACAGCTGCGCCCCCAGCCAAGCGGCCAGGTAGACACCAAGCCCGAACACCAGATGGGTGATCAGCGCTCGCAGCCGGACCTGCCAAGGATTGGCCATGCGCGAGGCCGCCAGGCCCATGCCGAACGCTGGCTGCATCAGCAGCAAGGGCGCCGCCACGCTGACAACGCCCAACAGCAGCGCCGGTATTAACGTTGGCTGGCACAGCCACTGCGGCCCTGCTAGCGCCACAAACAGGCCGACGAAGACCACACCAATCAGGTAATGGCTGCACCAACCCAGCAGCCGCTCGCCACGGACGGCTTGCGCCTTGCCAATGGCTGAGTGATGAAAACGGCCATGGCGCATATGCCCCAGCCAGCGGCCGACCAGGGCGTAGTCCAGCGAGGCAATGCCGAACAAGCGCCGCCGCGCCAGCGCCCAGGCATCCATCAGCAGCGTTGCGCCCACGCCCAGCAACAGCACGTGCAGGATCAATTGACTGTTCATATCCACCTCTTTTGCTTTGTCTGAAAGGCTGTTTTCATAAGCCTGCCAGTTCAAGTCAACTTGAGGTCAAGGATGCAAGAGATGGATATCGGCAAAGTCTCGCGCGCGTCAGGCTTGCCGGCGTCGACGTTGCGCTATTACGAAGAAAAAGGGTTGATCCGCTCCATCGGCCGCAACGGCCTCAAGCGGGTATTCAGCGAATCAGTGATCCAGCGCCTGGCGCTGATTGCACTCGGCCGTGAGGCGGGGTTTTCCCTGGATGAAATCGCCACCATGCTCGCCGCAGGCACCCAGCCAGCGATTGACCGCGCACAACTGCAAGCCAAGGCCGACGAGCTGGACCGCAGCATCAAACGTCTCAGCGCCATCCGCGACGGCCTGCGCCACGCGGCCTCCTGCCCGGCAGAAAACCACCTGGAGTGTCCAAAATTCCAGCAGCTGATGAACCTGGCTGCCCGCACCACGGCCAGAACTAGGGTTCACCCGCCGATCAAATAACGGATTTGATCAGCACGCCAACCGTTACGGCGCGCCAAACAGCGCCGTCCAGTAGATCCCCGCGTCGCTCTTCGGATCGTTGGCGTAGGCGGCGCCCAGTTCGCTGAATTGCGGGTTCATCAGGTTGGCGCAGTGGCCGGGGCTGGCAAGCCAACCGTCGACCACTTTACGCGGGGTATCCAGGCCGGCAGCGATGTTTTCGCCGATGCGTTGCCCGCTGTAACCAGCCAGTTCCGCACGGTCGCCTGGCGTACGGCCATCAGGGTCCTGGTGGTCGAAGAAGTTGTTATTGGCCATGGCTCGGCTGTGGGCTTCAGCGGTGCTGCCCAGGGTGGCATTCCACACCAGCGGCGCGGCGGCGGCAAAGGATTGGCTACCGCACTGGCGCGCGGTGCTGCGTGCGCTGTTGAGTTGCTCGAGTAGCTTCTGCCCTTCTGCCTGCCAGTCGCCCAGGCGCGCAGTTAGCAGTGGCCGGGCCAGGAGAATGCGCCACTCGCGGTCCTGCTGCTTGACACCGATATCGACAAATTGCGGATCGAGCACGACCTTGCAGAAGCTATCCTGCAGCACTTTCAGTGCCGCAGCCGCATCACGCGGGCCGGACAGACTGATGGCCTGCACATTGACCATCGGGTAGCCGGCTGCAGTCATTGCCTGCTGCAAATCCCCCGAGCGACCAACCGGCTGCACCAGACGTGGATCGGCCTTTAGTGGCGGCAGCTCAGCAGAGGCCTGATCACCACAGCGCTGCACTTCACTGCGGTAGTTATTGATCAACCCGACCAGCTGCACATCCTCTGCGGCCTGCGCGCCTGCGGCGCAAAACAGCGCCAACCCCAGAGCGACGAACGCCCGAATAAAACCCTTGCTAGTCATAAATCCCCTCGACCTGGCCATGCTCATGCGGCGTGCCCACAACTGTGGTCGAGTGATCTTGGCGCACCTCGCGCGCTGAAACCAGCCCAATGAGCAGGCCGGATCAGCAATGAAAAAGACTCAGAAGCTGTTTCGGGTCTCGCGAGCTAGAGCCATGCAAGGCAAGAACAGGCGAGGAAGCGGAGTTTACTGGTGTAAATGAGCAGTACTCGTTTCACTCGCCCTTCGGGCCGCGCTGAAGCGCGTTAGCCGCAAGCGGCTTGCCGAGTCTGTTCTTAACGCAGCAGGGCCGACGCGCAGCAGATCCGAGACGGCTTCTTAAACGTAAATGCTGACGCCGCCTCTAGCCTGTAGCCAGTCGCGATAGGTGGTCAGCGAGTCAGTCTGTTTATCACCGTTGTAGCCGACAAAGCTGTCGGTTTTGTCGAGGCCAGCGTCGACCAGTTTGTTGATCTGCGCGAGCAGCTTGGCGGCGTCTTCACGGTCCAGCTCGGCGACATCTGGCAAGGCAATTTTCGAAGTGTCGCTGTTCTGCTCAGCGACCGGGCGGAAGCGATCACTGGCAATAGCATTGCTAGCACCGCTGCTCTCGGCGTTCATTGCGCGCAGCAGGCCACCGCGGCTGTTGGCCACCATGCCGCTGGCAAAACGGCGAATTTCCGCAAGCGGATCCGCCGCGCTGGTGCTCGGCTTGTCCGTACCGCTGCCACTGCCTGCAGCCCCGGCGGTGCTGGGTTTGGCGGTGTTGGCAAAGTAGCTCGCCAGCGGCGAGTTGTTGGAAATACTGGTCATGGCGAATCCCTGCATAGGTCAGCTGGCAGGCATTTCTGCAGAATATGGGCCAACCACCTGCAAGCCAGTAAAGCCGGGGGTTTACCGACGATTCAGCGCTTTAATGAAGAGGAAGCCCTTTGCCGCCTAAGGCAGGCTGTTGCCGCTGACGGCAGTTTTGTGAGGCCCTGAAACGACAGCGCCCCCGCAGAAACCTGCGGGGGCGCGTGAGACTTAATGGGCAGCGTGCCTGATCGGCTGCCCGTGAACGTTTGGTTTAGACGGCGCGCAGCTGTTCCTCGGCGAGGAAGTCCTCTTCTAGCAGCGCATCTTGGCCAGGGATATCGCCGCTTTCATTAGCCGGCAGTGGGGTAACGCGCTTGCTGCGCAGTTTGCCAAATTGATGTTCAAGGGCGTGGTGCAGTTTCTCGATGGAACCATCGATGGCCTGCTCCAAGGACTCGGCCTTGTGGGTAACGGAAATAGGTTGCAGGCCTTTTGGCCGTGCTTCGATCTGGCAGCGTTTGTCATACGCGCCGGCTTTTGCACCGTTGTCGTCATGCAGGTGAACAACAATGCGGGTCAGTTCGTCATCGTAGCGCTCCAGCTTGCTGGAAACACTGGCACTCACCCACTCAACTAAACGGGCACTGCCTTCGATGTGGTTATCGCTGTGAACTTGGATTTGCATAAAGCTTTCCTTCTTCAACTGTTCGCGAATAGCGCCGCCTACCAAGGCGACAACTCCAGCCTACGCCATTGTGCCCCCCTTTAGGCAAGCACTAAGACGTTGGTCTTAACCACAATTTTGCGCCGCAGCTACCTTAAATTCACTGCAAGCCTTGTGACGCTTGAGTTACAAGGCTATGGCTGCAAATCAAACAAGATTTTTCCGCTTTCCATGTCACCCGGCATGGAGAAATGCTCATGGGCGATCAGCCAATCCCCGCCCTGCTGACGGAAACACTGGCTTACACGCATCCAGCTGCTGTGCAGTTCGCCCTTGTCATCGCTGCCGCCACAGTGGAACAGGTAATGCACCACTGCCAGGTCGCCACTGAGCAGAAAGCTCGGCTGATGGATCTCGAACAAGCCCGGGCCGGGACACATTTCCATGCAGGCCTGCCAATGCGCCTGATAGGCCGCACGGCCCTGGAAACGCAGCGGGCCGATGGCATCGTAGGCTACTACATCCTCGGCGTAGTGGCGCATGATCTGGCTGACATCTTTGGATCGGCAGGCGGCGGCCCAGGAGTCCAGCTGCTGTTGAATCTGCGCTTGTGCGTTGCCCATGGTCGTACTCCTAGCGCTTAAGGCTTGGTTGAGGCGCAGCAATCATGTGCTGCTGTCGGTTGCTGGTATTCGTCGTGCAGGCGGGTCCAGTGCATGCCCTTACCTTCTAGATCGGGCATGCCATCCCAGCCTTCACCACGACCGAATGGGGTGAGATCGAGGTAATGGAAGCTGCTCATCAGCATTTCCAGGCCACGGCCGTAACTGGAGTAACAGTGATAAACCTGTGCTCCATCACGCAGAAATACGCTGACGCCGGGCTGCTCGCCCTGCACGTGGTAGTTCAGGTTCAGACGCTCCAGGTCAGCCTTGTCGCGGTAGTTGTATTCCACCGGGGTAACCTGCTCGTCGGTCGTGGCGTGGTAGTCGTAGTTAAATGCGCTGCCCAGCGAGGAATACCAGGGCAAGGTCCATCCCATACGCCGCTGAAACGCCTGCAGATCGGCCAATGGCGCGCGGGAAACCAGCACCAGCGTGGTGTCACGAGCATGCAGATGAGCCTGGTGGCCGACATTGTCGACCAGGCAGGAACAACCGTCGCAGCCCTCGCCGCGGTCCATGTGGTACATGAAGTGGTAGACGATCAGCTGACTGCGCCCGGCGAACAGATCGGCCAAACCCAGCTCACCCTCCGGCCCCTGAAAACGGTAATCGGCCTCGACCTTGACCATCGGCAGCTGGCGGCGCTCGGCGTTCAGCGCATCGCGCTGCTGGGTCAGCGCCTTTTCTTTGGCCAGCAAAGCCTTGCGGGCAAGCAGCCACTGCTCACGACTGGCAATCTTGGGATATTCAGGACGACTCATGGGCAGTGCTCCTTTTCCGTTGTTTAACCAACTCGGGCAGCGTGCGGTCTAGACCTGCAGCTCGCGTACCGGGCGGACCTCCACACAACCGACACGCGCCGCCGGAATATGCCCGGCTAGCTGGATCGCTTCGTTGAGGTCGCGGGCCTCGACTAGGTAGAAACCGGCGAGCTGCTCTTTGGTCTCGGCAAACGGGCCGTCGATGATCGACAGCTTGCCGCCGCGCATGCGCACCGTGGTGGCGGTCTGCACCGACTCCAGCGCTTCGGCGGCAAGCATGCGGCCGCTTTCTGCCACCGACTCGGCGTAAGCAAAACACTCCTCGTCACGCGGGCTGTCGGGCGAGTTATGCAGCTCATGCTCGTTGCTGTAGACCAGGCACAGGTATTTCATGGCGTTCTCCGGTGGTGTTGCGCGGTTACTGACTAATCGAACGGCGCGGCGCTGAATCGACAGTGCTGCACAAAATATTTTTAGGCCCGACCAACGGTAGCCAAGCAGCGGGGATCTGCCAGGCGAATGGCTGCTCAGTCGGCCGCCAACTGATCCAGGCGCATCTGCAGAAACTGCCGATCGGCGCCCTGCTGGACCAGCTCAAGCGCCCGCAGATAGGCATCACGCGCAGGCGTTACACGGCCCAGGCGGCGATTGAGATCGGCGCGAGCGGCATGGGCCAGGTGATAGTCGGCCAGTTCGCCGCTGGTCAGCAGCGCGTCTATCAGCGCCAGTCCGGCTTCGGGGCCTTGCTGCATGGCCACCGCCACGGCGCGATTAAGTTCGATCACCGGTGATGGATTCAGGCGTAGCAAGGCGTCGTAGAGCCCGACGATCTGCGCCCAGTCGGTCTGCTCGGCGCTGGCAGCTTCGGCATGTACGGCGGCGATCGCCGCTTGCAGGGTGTAGCCAGCGAAGCGCCGCGAATGCAGGGCCTGCAACACCAGGGCGTCGCCCTCGGCGATCAGCGCGCGGTCCCACTGGCGGCGGTCCTGCGCCTCCAGCAGCACCACTTCGCCGCTGGCCGAGCTGCGTGCACTACGCCGCGACTCGTGCAGCAGCATCAGCGCCAGCAGGCCCTGCACTTCCGGCTCGGGAAGCAGTTCCAGCAGCAGACGCGCCAGGCGGATGGCTTCATCGGACAGGTGCGCGCGGGTCAATGAGTCGCCGGAGCTGGCGAAATAACCTTCATTGAACACCAGGTAGATCACCCGCAATACCGCGTCCAAACGCTCGGGCAATTCGCTGCGCCCAGGCACCTCATAAGGGATACGTGCATCGCGAATTTTCGCCTTGGCGCGAACGATGCGCTGCGCCAGGGTGGCGGGTGTGGTGAGAAAGGCGCGGGCGATTTCCTCGGTGCCCAGATCGCAGACTTCGCGCAGGGTCAGGGCCACTTGGGCATCGCTGGCCAGCGCCGGGTGGCAGCAGGTGAAGATCAGCCGCAGGCGGTCGTCTTCAAGCAGCTCGCCCTCTTCCACCGCTGCGTCATTGGCCAGGTCAAACTGTTCATCCAGCTGTTGGAAACGCCGCTGCCGGCGCAGATTATCGATGGCTTTGAAGCGCCCCGTCGACACCAACCAGGCACGTGGATTGGCCGGCACACCGCTCTGCGGCCATTGCTCCATGGCCGCGCGGAAGGCTTCGTGCAGCGCCTCCTCGGCCAGGTCGAAATCGCCCAGCAAACGAATCAGGGTGGCCAGCACGCGGCGCGATTCATCGCGGTAGAGCTGCGCGAACTGGGCCTGCAGTGCAGCTGGAAACTCCATTCCAGTGATCTCCGTAAAGCGCCTGACGACGGCGCGACCCACCACCGCGACGCCTAGGCCGTTCCCACACTAGCGCATCACGCGCGCTTCAGCTTTTCAGCCGATAACCGGTTTTGAAGATAAAGCCCACCGCCAGGATGCACAGCAGCAGAAAGCCGAGAATCATCGCCAGGCTCAGGCCGACGTTAACGTCGGATACGCCGTAGAAGCTCCAGCGGAAGGCGCTGATCAGGTACACCACCGGGTTGAACAGGGTCACCGTCTGCCAGGCCGGCGGCAGCATGCTGATCGAGTAGAACGCGCCGCCGAGAAAGGTCAGCGGCGTGACGATCAACGCTGGTACCACCTGCAGCTTCTCCCAGCCATCGGCCCACACGCCGATGATGAAGCCGAACAGGCTGAAGGTCAGCGCGGTAAGCACCAGAAACGCCAACATCCAGACTGGGTGAAGAATCTCGAAATCGACAAACAACCGCGCAGTAATCAGGATCACCAAGCCGAGAATGATCGACTTGGTGGCCGCCGCGCCGACATAGCCGACGAGGATTTCCAAGTAGGACACCGGCGCCGACAGCAGCTCGTAGATGCTCCCCGAGTATTTGGGCATGTAGATGCCGAATGAGGCGTTGGAAATACTTTCGGTGAGCAGCGCCAGCATGATCAGCCCCGGCACGATAAACGCGCCGTAACTGACGCCCTGTACCTGAGTCATGCTCGAACCGATGGCAGAACCGAACACCACGAAATACAGCGAGGTGCTGATCACCGGGGTGGCGATGCTCTGCAACAGAGTGCGCCAAGTGCGGGCCAGCTCGAACAGGTAGATGGCGCGGATTGCATAAAAATTCATAGCCGCGACTCCTGCACGAGGTTGACGAAAATGTCCTCCAGCGAACTCTGGCTGGACTGCAAATCCTTGAAGTCGATACCGTGCTGAGCCAGGTCCTTGAGCAGTTCGGCAATGCCGGTGTGCTCGCTTTGCGCATCAAAGGTAAATACCAGGGCATGGCCGTCATCTGCCAGCTCCAGCGCATAACGCGTAAGCTCGGCGGGGATACTCGCCAGCGGTTGTTGCAGTTGCAGCGTCAGCTGCTTCTTGCCGAGTTTGTGCATCAGCGCCTGCTTGTCCTCCACCAGAATAATCCGGCCTTTGCTGATTACCCCGATGCGGTCGGCCATTTCCTCGGCCTCTTCGATGTAGTGGGTGGTGAGGATGATCGTCACTCCACGCTCACGCAGGCCGCGCACCATGTTCCACATGTCGCGGCGCAGCTCCACGTCGACGCCGGCGGTGGGCTCGTCGAGGAACAGAATCTGCGGTTCGTGGCTCAACGCCTTGGCAATCATCACCCGGCGCTTCATGCCGCCAGACAGCTCGAAAATCTTCGCATCGCGCTTGTCCCACAATGACAAGTCCTTGAGCAGCTGTTCGAGATAAGCCGGGTTGGGCTTCTTGCCGAACAGGCCACGACTGAACTTCACCGTCGCCCAGACGGTTTCGAACACATCGCTGACCAGCTCCTGAGGCACCAGGCCGATCTGCGAGCGCGACGCGCGGTAGTCCTTGATGATGTCCTTGCCGCCCACCAGCACCCGCCCGTCGCCTGGGTTGACGATGCCGCAGATAATGCTGATCAGGGTGGTCTTGCCCGCACCGTTGGGGCCGAGCAAGGCAAAGATTTCGCCGGGGCGAATATCCAGGTTGATGTCCTGCAGCGCCGGATGGCCACTGGCGTAGGTCTTGCTCAGTTGCTGAATCGAGATTACCGGTTGCACGGAAGGGCCTTGCCTGAAGAAAAGAAGCCACAGTGTATGAAAACCCAGGCGAGGTGCAACGGTCGGTTTGCCTAGACAGGAGCGCGCGTGTTGGCTGCAGAGCGTGGCGACAAGGCCGTCAAGTGCGGCTATACCAGGCAGGACATTCTGCTCACAAAGCCCCTCTGCCCCCATCGCTTCGAGAGGAGACGCAATATGGACCGATTCACCGGCGGTTGCCTGTGCGGCAACGTGCGCATCGAGGCATCGGGACGGCCTTACCGGGTCGGCCTTTGTCACTGCCTCGACTGCCGCAAGCATCATGGCGCGCTATTTCACGCCTCCGCGGTGTTCCCTCAGGAGGCGGTGACGATCACGGGCGAAACACGCGATTACGCCGGGCGGTTTTTCTGCCCGCGCTGCGGTTCCTCGGTATTTGGCCGCATCGCAGACGAAATCGAAGTGAATCTGGGCACCCTGGATGCCCCAGACCAGCTGCAGCCCACCTACGAACTCTGGACCATTCGCCGCGAGTCCTGGTTGCCGCCGCTCCCACTCAGCAAGCGCTACGAGCGGGATCGTGATGCCACGGATCGCTTTGAGGAGTAAGTGATGCCTAGGGCGGCCAAGACCTCGCCTACCGGCTCGCCGGGCATTCGCGGTCGGGTTAAGCGCAGCGTTAGCCGCCAAGTAAACAGCCGCAATTGGCACAGCAACGTTGAGCGGCCATGGATGCGGCTGCTAGGCTGGGCTTGGTTTTATGCAGACAAGGAAATAGACCATGGCTCTTCGTCACCACCTCGCCAGCCTCAGCATCCTCGCCCTGCTGGCCGCTTGCAGTTCACAACCGCCGGTGCAGCAAACCGCCGAAATCAGCGGTGACTGTAATGTCGAGCAGGTCCACGGCGCGCTCGGGCAGACCGCCAACGTCAAACTGATCGAGCAGGTGCAACAACAGGCCAACGCCAAGACCCTGCGCGTGCTCGCCCCCGGCGACGCCGCCACCATGGATTACAACCCGCAGCGCCTGAATATCGATATCGATGAAAGCGAAGTGATCATCCGTCTAAGCTGCGGTTGAGCTACCACTAACGGCTGAGCGCACGTGCCGCGACAATGCGGCACACTTGACCGATGTACTCCTCAGGCCAAGCCCGATGCTCATCGACGAAGAACTCACCCTGAAGAAGCTGGAAATCTTTCTGGCCTTTATGCGCAGCGGCAACCTGACGCGTGCTGCCGTAGAGCTGAACACCAGCAACGTCAGCGTGCACCGCGCCATTCACTCACTAGAAAGCGCCCTGCGCTGCCCACTGTTCAAACACGAAGGCCGCAACCTGATCCCGCTGGAAAGTGCCTACGTGCTGGAGGAAAAGGCGCAGAAGCTGGTGCAGGACGTGCTCGACACTGTGCGTTTAACTCGCGAAGCCGCTGGCTTTTCGGCAGAGCGCTTCAAGCTTGGGGCACTGTATTCGCTGACGGTAAAAACCGTGCCGCAGCTGATCATGGGCCTGAAACTGCGCCGCAGTGAGCTGAATATCGATCTGATTCTCGGTTCCAACGTCGACTTGCTGTACAAGCTGAAAAACGTCGAGCTTGATGCCATTCTAGTGGCGCTCAATGACAGCGTCAGCGACCCTGACTGCGAGCAACTGCCACTGTTTGCCGATGATATTTTCCTCGCGGTACCGATCGACTCGCCCTTCGCTATGCAAGCAGAAGTGGACCTGGCGGATCTATGCGACTCGACCTTTATTACCCTGACTCAAGGCTTTGCCACCCACCAGGACGGCGCGCGGGTATTCCAGCAAGCGGGTTTCGAGCCGAAGGTGGCGATGCAGGTAAACGATATCTTCACCTTGCTCAGCATGGTCAGTTCGGGCGTGGGTTACGCCCTGCTACCGGGGCGGATTGCGGCGGTGTACGAGAACCGCGTGCGCTTGATTCCGTTGCAGGCCAAATACCACCTGCAACAGCACATCGGTGTGGTTTTTCTGAAAGCCAAAGAGCGCGACCCTAACCTGCTCGCGCTCCTTGCCGAATGCCGCATGTACAGCCGAGGCCAGCAGGCCTGAGCGGTTTATAGCCGGGCAACTGTAGCCATCAACCTAGGTAGATGAGACTCAGCCGCCCAGCCCAACTAGAGCGCAATCAACGCCAGACATGCCACTGTAAAAAGCCCGCCAAATAGCGGGCAAAGGCTCAGCCAAAAAGGCCGCGCATGAGAAAGAACAACAGCGATGGGCCAAGCAGACAGCCCAGCGCGGTATAGAATGCCGCAGTGAGGCAACCGTATGGCACCAGCTTAGGGTCGGTAGCCGCCAAGCCACCAGCCACGCCGCTGGAGGTGCCGATAAGGCCGCCGAAAATCACTGCACTGCGCGGGTTATTCAAGCCGATATAAGGCGCAACAAAAGGTGTCGCGATCATCACCAAAATCGCCTTGACCAAGCCGGCGGCGATCGACAGCGCCATGACTTCCGAGCTGGCGCCAATTGCTGCACCGGTAACCGGGCCAACGATATAAGTTACCGCGCCAGTGCCTATGGTGGTCAGGCTTACCGCGTCGGTGTAGCCAAACCCGATTGCCACACCTACCCCCGCCACAAATGACGCGCCCACCCCGACGAATAGCGCCAGTACCCCGGCAAAACCTGCACGCTTGAGCTCCTCAACACTCACACCAAATCCGGTGGCAACAATCGCGAAATCGCGCAGCATGGAGCCACCCAGCAAACCAATCCCGGCAAACAGCGGGATATCCACCAAGCCCTTAGTCCCGCCGGTGAAGGCACCGCCGATATAAGACAGCAGCAGCCCCAACAGGATGGCAATCGCCGACCCATGCAAACGACCTTTGGTGAAGGTGTCTGAGATCCAGTAAGACACCCACATGGTCAGGCCAATGATGGCGAAGCCGCTGAGCAAGCCGTAGCTGGTAAGTACTTTCATTAAGGATTCGTACATGGCGATCACCGTGGCGACTTGGTCAGGGGCGTTACATCGACGGCATCAGGCTTTTTTTGTCCGACGCGACTCAGCACGGGTACCAGCGCGAAACCCAAAACCACTGCCAAGGTGCCTGCGAGAAGAGCCATCGGCCCGCCGCTGAGGGCACCGTAGACATTCTGTTGGGCGGCCATGGCGACCACGACGGGGATGTAAATGGCACTCCAGAACGCCACGCCTTTTTCCGACGTTGCGTCGAGTATTCCGCGTTTGTGCAGGTAACTGCCCAGGAAGATCAGCAGCATCATGGCGATGCCGACACCACCGACGTTAGCCGGTACACCAATGAGTTTGCCCAGCAATTCACCGACAAAGATGCCTGCCAGGGTGCAGAAGGCCAGGAAGGCCACACCGTAGATAATCATTATTTTTATCCTCGTATTACACGTCGAAGTTATTGTTTTTGTCCTTCGGTAATCGGTGTTGCTATCGGCTCCGATTCACCTCCTGGCGCAACATGGCGTCCAGTGTATCCAGGCGCGAACCTTGAAAGGTGAGAACCATTGCGGGCTCGAATACCCGCCGAGCCAGGCCGCTCAGCACGCTGCCCGGCGGCAGTTCGAGATGCAGACGCACGCCGCGTTCAAATGCGCTTTGTAAGGTGCCCTGCCAATCGACGACCCGGCACATGTTGTAGGCCAGATCGTCGCGTAACTGCTCAGGGTCGCTAAGCACACGTGCCGAGCTTGCACTCAGGTAGCGCACCCGTGGCCGCAGCAGCGTGACAGTGGCAAACGCCTCAGCCAGCCGCGCGGCAGGCTCGGCAAGCAAGGCGCAATGCGAAGGCACGCTAACCGCCAGCGGCTTGGCCATACCAGCACCTAGCCCCCGTGCGCGATCAGCCACAGCAGTCATTGCGGCGTGGCTGCCGGCGATAATCAGTTGGTTTTCCGCGTTGATATTGGCCAAGAAGACGGGCAGTTCAGGCCCGTTAATCTCGGCCAATAGGCGCTCTATCGTTGCCAGATCAACGCCCAGGATGGCGGTCATGCCATAGCCACTCGGGTACGCCTGCTGCATCAACTCACCGCGCAGGGCGACTAGGCGAATGGCATCGTCAAATGCCAGAGCACCGCCCACCACCGCTGCGGGGTAGGAGCCAATAGACAGCCCGGCAACGTAGTCGGGCTGTACATTGCGCGCCATCAAGAGCCGCGCACCGGCCACCCCGGCAAGCAACAGACACAGCTGCACAGAGCGGGTGCTGTGCAGCGCATCGGCACTGTCCAGTTCCATCACCGACTCACCGAGCACATCCGCCGCCTCTTCCAGACAAGTCTGGACGACAGGTAGATCTGGCAAACCCTGCAGCATGCCTGGTTGTTGTGCGCCCTGGCCGGGGAATGCCCAAAGCGTACTCATGCCACGGCCTGCTCTGCAGCCCAAGGGTCGCTGACCAGCAGCGGCCCCGCATTACATTTGAGCAACACCCGCGCAGCGCCATTGGCCCACTCGCGTAGCGCCAGTGCGCCATGAGGGGTTTCCAGCTGCACATCCACCCGCCCCGGCAGGCCATCAAGACGACTGCACAGCGTTTGCGCCCAGGCCCGCGACAGGGGTTGAGGGGCACGAATCAGCACGTCCAAGTCACTGGCGGGATGAGCCGCCGACAACCCGCTGGCCAGCTCAAACCCCAGGCTGCCAGTTACCCCCCAGCGCAAGCCATCGGCATTCAGTTGTGGTGCCAGAGTTTGTAGTGCTTGCATGGCTGGCCACTCGCAATGTGCATGACGCGTCCAACGCCCTGCCCGCGCTACGGCTTCCGGACTAACGCGACGCCGCACATCGGCTAAGCGCATAAAGGTGGCAAAGCGCTCTTCACGGGCAATCCCACGCACCCCAACCGCCAGCCAACCGGATTCGGCAACAGCGCGGCGCACCACCACCGGCGCATAGCGCGCCAGTGCTGCCTGCACCCAGGCCGGGGCATCAGTCGCCAGATGCTGTGGGGTCAGTCCCCAAAGCAAGTCATGGGGGCTGTATGTCACGGACTGTTCGCTGCTCATCAGAAGCTCCTTGCAGTGCTGCCAGTCAAAACCACGGGCATTGCCGCACTACCACTGCGCGCGCAAAAGTTCGCGCACCTGAGATGACGCAGCACGATTGGACGCGCCCAAACGACCGCGCAAATCCTTGCTGCCGCTGGCGATATCGGTCAGCGCCTGGCTCAGGCAGTCCTCTACGCGCGCGCAGTCTTCGGCTGAGGGCTGAGCAATCTGTGCAGCCGACAGGCTTTGCCAAAGCAAACCCAGGGAGCTGTAGCTGTCGAGGTCGTAGGCCATGGGCGGCACGCTGGCGGCCAGGGCTTCCAGCTCATCAATGCTGCGCAGGGTGATCCGTGCTGCCGCCGCTTTGCCCATGGCGTGCACCATGACACCGGGGTCACGCAGGGCAATCAGGCGCTGCGCTTGATAGCCGTGAGCGAGAAAAGCCCCGGACATCGCCTTACCCACCAACAAACCGATCACCGCATGCCCGGCCAAACGAGCACGGGCGTATGCGTCAACCGCACCGGCCAGCGCCTGGTGAATGCCGTAGGCCTCCTCACGACGGCCGTAGGCCTGGCTCGGCAAATCAACAATGGCAATCAGTGCGCGCTTGTCCGAGCGCCCGGCGTCAGCAGCGATGGCATCATCCACTGCCTTGGCCAAACCCCAGCCTTCCAGCAGCCCGACTTCACCATTGCGCGCCCGGGGAAACGGATTATTGGCATCCGCCACCACCGCCAGGTAACGCACCGGCTGCCCCGCCAACTGGCTATCGGCCACCAGCAAGGAAGCCGGCAAACCTTCAATTGCCGGAGCACCAGCGCTAAGCGCCTGAAACCAGTTACGCCCACGTTGTTCGGTTGTGCTGCTCATGCTTGTTCTCCTTGATAGGCGCTACGCACGGCAGCGGCATCGGCCTGCACGTTGGTATCGACACGCTGCAAGCGCTCGAGGAACCAGGCGTGCCGGCGGCTGCGTTCCAGCTCAGGTTTGCCTTGGCGGAACAAGCTAATCAGCGCCTGACGAATCGGCTCGACATCGTCGGCGAGATAGCCGTCGACCAGGCCACTGGCGTAGCGCTGCTCGCCGCCGGTCAGGCTCCAGATAAACGGGCGATCACGCGAGTCGTACTCGTCGACCCCAGCCTCCTGCTCGATCACTTGCGGACCGTTCAGGCCCAGGCGCGCCTCACGAGTCACCAGCAGGTAGCTGCACAGGCCAGCGGCAATCGACATACCGCCGAAGCAGCCCACCGGGCCGGCGACCAGGCCAATCACCGGCTGGTACTGACGCAGGTCGACAATCGCCGCCTGAATTTCGGCAATCGCGGCCAGGCCGAGGTTGGCCTCCTGCAAACGTACGCCACCTGTCTCCAGCAACAGCACGGCGCGGGTCGGTGTGCCGTTACGGTTATCTTCAGCAGCCAGTTCCAGCGCGCCGGCAATCTTTGCCCCGCCTACTTCACCGAGGCTGCCGCCCTGAAATGAACCTTCAATGGCGATAATCACCGTGGGCTGACCATCGATCAGGCCCTTGCCGACGACTACGCCGTCATCGGCTTGCGGCACGATGCCCTGCTTGGGTAGCCACGGCGAAATCACCTTGGCAAAGGGATCGACCAACTCACGAAAGCTACCGGTATCGAGCAAGCTACGGGCACGCTGACGGGCACCCAGTTCGGTAAAACTGCGCTGCCCAAGCAGGCGCTGAATATTTGCATCACTCATGGGACAACTCCTCCAGGCCTTGCTCCAAACGCAGGCGAACCACGCCTGGGGTTGCGCCAAAGTCATGAATGGAAATATTCAGGGCCGGCAGTTGCTGCTCGCGGAACATGCGTTCGAACAGTTGCTGCCAACGCGGCGCACTGCCGTTTACCGAGGTCACCACATGAATCGACAGGGTGCCGGCCGTTCCGGGCTCGAACATCGCTTCAAGGTCACCAGAGCCAACACAGCCCACCAGGGCACGGCGCTGGCTTGGTTGCCCAGCGGGAAATTCAAAGGACAGGGTTTCCATGCTTAAACACTCCCAATCTGCGCGTGCAGCGCAGGCTGCAGGCGGTCGAGGAATAAAGACGCGGCGAGCAAATCGGCTGCACCACCGGGCGAGGCACGCAGCCTCAACATGTCGTAATCGAGTTCACGCAGCAGCCGGCGACCTTCCAGGCTGGCGCAGCCGCCGGCCTTGAGCACCGTTCGGGCACCACTCTGCATGCTGCTCAGGCCAGCTAAGCCAGCGCGGTAGAGCACGCAGGTGTCCGTCAGGGTGGTCATGATCGCCAGCAAGGCATCCAGCCGAGCATTCTGCTCACCGGCACCGCTGTCACGGCTGCGTTGCAACTGCGGCAACGCCTGCTGAGTCACAGCAGGGAAGCCTAACTGCGCCTCCTCGCGAGCACCGCGTACACCATATAAACGGCAGACCCTGGCACCATGGCTGTCGCCATTGACTGGGGCGCGACGGTCATTGAGCAGCGCCAAACGCGCGGCGCGCAGGGTCACATCACCAGCGCCCAAGCTGCGAGCATCCAACGCCGCCGCAGCGGTCAGCAGGCCTAAGGCCCAAATGGCGCCACGGTGAGTGTTCACCCCATCGGTAACGCGCAGCATCTCCACTTCACCGTCGCGGCCGATCTGGCCGATGGCTTCGCGCAGCGCCAGGCTTACCGTACCGTGCTCAAGCGCGGCATCAGCCATAGCCTTGAAGCAGGGCCATAACGACAGAGCCGATGCGTGCATCAAACCCAGGTGCAGGTCGCTGTGCGCACCGCTGCCGCGTTTGTCGACCAGCCCCGGCTTTGGCGACAGATCGGCCTCATCAATGAGAGCCTCTACTGCCAGGTCTGCCAGGCACTCGCTGAGCGACAGCTGCGGTTGTCGTGCGTTGACTGCACTCATCACCAGCTCCTGAATTTGGCGGGTGGGTTGTACAAACCACCCGACCAGTCGACCAGCTCTGCAATGCTCTTGGCTGCGAGCAATTCGCGGCTGGCATCGGCGCGGCGGATACCGAGGTCTTCTGGCAGCGCGATCAGCCCTTCACGACGCATGCGCGCGGTGTCTTTCGGGTCGTGGCGCAGGCCGATAGCGGTAACCCCGGCCACAGCGGCGATCATTGCCTGGCGCTCTTCCAGCGAGCGCGCCTTGTACAGGTAGGCGATGCCTTCCTCGGTGAGCAGGTGAGTCACGTCGTCGCCGTAGATCATGATCGGCGCCAGCGGCATGCCGCTTTTCTTCGCCACTTCAACGGCATCGAGCTGTTCGACGAAGGTGGGTTTACCGCCTTCCTGGAAGGTCTCGACCATCTGCACCACGAGCTTCTTGCCGCGCTCGAGCAGGGTCACTGGGCCTTCGCCGCCGGACGTCGCCATGTCCAGCCAGGCCGGTGTCGGATGACGGCGACCGCGCGGGTCGTGGCCCATGTTCGGCGCGCCACCAAAGCCGGCGAGACGACCACGGGTCACGGTGGAAGAATGGCCATCGCCATCCACTTGCAAGGTGGCACCAATAAATAGATCGACCGCGTACTGCCCAGCTAACTGGCACATCATGCGGTTGGAGCGCATCGAGCCGTCACGACCGGTAAAGAACACGTCCGGGCGCTGAGCGATGTAGTTCTCCATACCCAACTCGGTGCCGAAGCAGTGCACGCTTTGTACCCAGCCAGTTTCGATGGCCGGGATCAGCGTTGGGTGCGGATTGAGCGTCCAGTTGCGGCAAATCTTACCCTTCAGCCCCAGGGACTCGCCGTAGGTCGGCAGAATCAGCTCGATGGCCGCAGTATTGAAGCCAATGCCATGGTTGAGCGACTGCACGTTGTGTTTTTCGTAGATGCCGCGAATCGCCATCATCGCCATCAGTACGTGCACCGGCTTGATGTGGCGCGGGTCACGGGTGAACAGCGGTTCGATGTAGAACGGCTTGTCGGCCACCACCACGAAATCCACCCAGGAGGCCGGAATGTCCACGCGCGGCAGCTCGTCGACGATTTCATTGACCTGGAAGATCACGATGCCATCGCTGAACGCGGTGGGCTCTACCAATGCTGGGGTGTCTTCAGTGCTCGGGCCGGTGTAGATGTTGCCGTGATGGTCGGCCTGAAAACCGGCCAGCAGCGCGACATTGGGGATCAGGTCCACCAACAGGCGCGAATAGAGCTCGATATAGGTATGGATGGCACCGACTTCGAGCAGGCCATCTTCAAGCAGCTGGCTAATGCGCAGGCTTTGCGGGCCGGCGAAGGAGAAGTCGAGCTTACGCGCGATGCCGCGCTCGAACAGGTCAAGGTGCTCGGCGCGACTGACGCTAGGCATGATCATGTGCAGGTCGTGCAAGCGGCCAGGATCAACCTGGGCCAACGAGCGCGAGAGAAAATCCGCCTGCTTCTGGTTGTTGCCTTCGAGCACCACGCGATCACCGGGGGCGATCAAAGCCTCGAGCGCAGCGACGATTTTGTCACTGGGCAAAACCACGCCATCGGCGAGGGTGCGCACCTGATCGAGACGTCGAGCTTTTTCAGCGCGACGACGCGACCACTGCGGCGGTGGGGATATTGTTGTTGTCATTAAAGACTCCACGAGTTCCGCTGTCGTGGAGTCACCTTATGGGCGTGACCTGATGGTCATCAATCAAGCAAACAGGTGTTCTATTACGCTTAGGTTAATAATTACGGCAACACGGCACTCTCAACCGCCCGTGACTAACTAAACCCGAAGATCGGGCGCCCCTAGGCGAATTCACGCCATCTGTATCGATCACGCTGGTATCACCCAGAAAGTACTCGCGCCTTCCACCACTATGGATTACAACCCGCAGCCTTAGAATATCGACTAGCGCGATGTGATCATCCGCCTGACGCGTGCTGAGCGGCCACTGAAGGCCGAAGTGCGCTGTCAGGCGGTTGAGGCCTCAGTAACGGTAATGACCGGCGGCGATGGCCGCCTGCAACTCGCGGGTCAGTGGCACATAACGGTCTGACCCTGGCAGCCAGGCGTACAGCGGGTCGCTACACCGCTCAAGGTCATAGGCCTGCTCCTTCAATGGCGCTTTCTTGTGTTTGAAGGTACCGGTAGTTTCCATTTCTGCACTCAGCCGCAAGAACAGCGGCACGGCATAGGCCGGTAGCACTTGGCGTAAGTGCGTGAGCAGAGTTTGGAAATCAAAATCCTCTGGCGCGCAGGCCAGACGGATACAGGCCATGCCCGCGCGGCCGTTGGTGTTGGCCACCTCGACGCCATAGACCACGGTCTCGCTGACCTCGGCAACGCCATCCAGCACCGCTTCGACCTGGGTGGTGGAGACGTTCTCGCCCTTCCAGCGGAAGGTATCGCCAAGGCGGTCGACAAACTGCGCGTGGCGAAAGCCCATGTCGCGCATCAGGTCGCCGGTGTTGAACCAGGCGTCGCCCGGCTCGAACACATCGCGCAGGATGCAACGCTCGGTGTCACGGGTATTGGTGTACCCATGGAACGGCGACTTGTCGGTGATCTTGCCCAGCAGCAGGCCCGCCTCGCCCTTGGCCACACGCTGCAGGTGGCCGTTCTCGCGCAGCGGCGCCTCGCGCTCCTGATCGTAGCGAACGATGGCGTAGGGATAGGGTGAGAAGCCCACGGTGTTGTCCAGATTAAGCAGATTGGTAAAGCCGATATTGCCCTCACTGGAGGCATATAGCTCGACCACCCGCTCGACCGCGAAGCGCTGCTTGAACGACTGCCAGATGCTCGGACGCAGCCCGTTGCCGACCATCACGCGGATCGGATTGGCGGCGTCGCTGGGGCGCGCCGGCTGGTCGAGCAGGTAACGGCACAGCTCGCCGACATAGCCGAAGGCAGTCGCCCGATGCCGCTCCACCTCATCCCAGAAACGGCTGGCGCTGAACTTGCGCACCATGATCAATGCCGCCTGGCCGGCCAGTACCGAGCCCCAGCACACCACCATGGCGGTGCCGTGATAGAACGGCAGGCTGACGTACATGCGGTCCTCGCGGCCCAAGCGCACGGCAGCAAAACCGAAGGCACCGTAGCCCTTCATAAAGCGCCCGTGGTTGAACACCACGGCTTTCGGCAGGCCGGTGGTGCCTGAGGTGTAAATATAGAAACAGGGGTCATCAGCGCGTACTGCGCGTTCCAGCAACGGCGCATCGACGGGATAGCCGTGCAGCACGGCGGCTGGGTGCTGCCAGCCTGCGGGGGCCTCGCCAGGATCGCGCCAGGTTGGGCGGTCGGCAAAGTAGTGACAGGCATCGGCGGGCAGCGCCACCTCCGCTGCGATTTCCGTGAAAGCGTCCAGCAGCTCCTCACCCACCAGCACCATGCGCGGCGATGCCAGACTGATGCTGTGGGCCAGCACGCGGCCGCGTTGACTGCTGTTGATCAGCGCGCTGACCGCACCGAGCTTGGCACAGGCGACGACCCCGGCGAGCAGCTCGAAGCGGTTCTCGAACATCAGCGCCACGCTGTCGCCCTGGCGCAGGCCATGAGCACGCAGATAGTGCGCCAGCTGGTTGGCCCAGCGGTCGAACTCGGCGTAGGTGAGTTGTTCGTCGCCCTGGATCAGCGCCACGCCGTGCGGATTGTCGCGCGCCGCCTCCTCGATACAACTGGCCAGGCTGGCGGGGTAATCGCCACGGCTGCGATTGCCAATATGCAACCCCTTGACGATAGCGGGCAGGTCGACAAGCAGGCGCGGCAAGCGAGACAGCAGGCGCGGCAAGGTGATCAGGTCAGCATGACTCATGGTGCAGGACTCCAGGCGGTGCGAAGCACTCGATGTTGTTTGCCGGTCAATCTAGTCGCTCACTGCTGTGCTTTTAATAGCCAGCGGTTGCATCACAGTGGCAATTTGTCTCACCGGCAGCGCACAATCGAGCGACCCTGGTTGGAAAAGGACGCCCCATGCCACTGACCCACACACATAGTGCAACCGCTTCACAGTTGCTTGATCTGTACCTGTCGCTACAGGGATTCGATCTGGCCGGCCCGGATGATCTGGAAGAATTGGGCGTCGAGCTGGAGCAGTTGAAAAACCTGGAGATGCGCGTACCCGTGCGCTGGGCCTTGCACCTCTGGCAACGCGCGGCCAGCCGTGGTGCGCGTGCGGAAATCGGCCTGCTGGTCGGCCAGCAGCGCGGCCTGCACACCCGTGGGCCGGTTGCCCATTTGGCCGCGCAGAGCGCCACGCTGGGTGAGGCCATCGAACTGTTTCGCCGCTATATCCCGGTGATGAGCGAAGGCGAGAACCTGCGCGTTGAAGCATTTGCCGGGCGGGTGCGCATCCATTTTCTGTTCAATGCACCGCTGCTCGGCCACGCCGTAGCCAGCGAGCACAGCCTCAGTTCCGCACTGTGCTGGGCGCGTCAACTCACGGGGGTGCGAGTGATGCCGCAGGCCGTGGGCTTTCGCCATGCGCCACTGGCCGCACCTGCAATCTATCGGCAGGTGTTCGGGGTGCCGCCACGCTTTACCGAAACCTTCGATTACCTCGACCTGCATGAGAGCGATCTACAGCTACCGGTACTGGGGGCCAATACCTATCTCAAGGACCTGATGCAGCAACGGGTAAGCGCCATGCAGGCTCAGTTGCCGACACAGCACAGCACCCGCCTGCAGGTGTTGCAGTTGATCGAGCAAAACCTGCTCAGCGGTGATCTGTCGGCAGACGGTGTGGCGCGGCACCTGGCCATCAGCCGACAAACCCTGCACCGCCATCTGCGTGAAGAAGACTGTTGTTTCTCTGAACTGTTGGCCCACGTTCGCCGCCAATATGCGCTGCAACGTTTGCAGCAGCCCGGCTGCCGGGTCGAGGCGCTCAGCCGCGAACTGGGCTTCAGCGAGCCGAGTGCCTTCTACAAAGCCTTCAAGGGCTGGTTTGGCCTGTCGCCGAAAGCCTACCAACAACAGGCTGCTGACGAGTCGACAGATTTAACTAAGCCAGGCAGACCGGGCATACTGGCGCACCTGTAAACCAGTCGGCCGCCCGTTTCCATGCGTATTCACGTCACCTTTATCGATCGCGTTGGCATCACCCAGGAAGTGCTGGCCCTGCTCGGCGGGCGCAATCTCAACCTGGACGCGGTAGAGATGGTGCCGCCCAACGTCTATATCGACGCGCCGACCTTGAGTCCCGCTGTGCTCGACGAGCTGCGCGAGGCGCTGTTCAAGGTACACGGCGTAAAGGCCGTGACGATTGTTGACATCCTCCCCGGCCAACGCCGCCACTTGCAGCTCGATGCCCTGCTCGCTGCCATGACCGATCCTGTCCTGGCGGTCGACAGCCAGGGCCGCGTACTGCTGGCTAATCCCGCGCTGATCGAACTGTCCGGCCAGCAACCAGATGGGCTGGGCATTGGCGAGCTATTCGCCGACCAGCAGTTGCAAACGGAACTGCTCGACCAGGGTTTCCGCCTGCCGATGCGCGAAGTCACCCTCAAGGGCCAGGCCCTGCTGCTCGATGCGCAGCCGATTACCGAAGGCGTTGATGGCGGCGCGCGGCGCCTGGCCGGCGGCCTGCTCAGCCTGTATGCACCGAGTCGGATCGGCGAACGCCTGGCGGCGTTGCACCATGATCACGCCGAGGGCTTCGATTCACTGCTAGGCGATTCAGCACCGATTCGTAACCTGAAAACCCGCGCCCAGCGCGTCGCCACCCTGGATGCGCCGCTGCTTATTCAGGGCGAAACCGGCACCGGCAAAGAGCTGGTGGCGCGCGCCTGCCACGCCATCAGCACACGCCGCACGGCACCCTTTCTTGCATTGAACTGTGCGGCATTGCCGGAGAACCTCGCCGAAAGCGAGCTGTTCGGCTATGCCCCCGGCGCCTTTACCGGCGCTCAGCGCGGCGGCAAGCCGGGGCTGCTGGAACTGGCCAACCAGGGCACGGTGTTTCTCGATGAAATTGGCGAGATGTCGCCGTACTTGCAGGCCAAGCTGCTGCGTTTCTTGAGCGATGGCACCTTTCGCCGAGTTGGCGGCGAACGTGAGGTCAAGGTCAATGTGCGCATCCTCAGCGCCACCCACCGCGACCTGGAAAAGATGGTCAACGAAGGCGCGTTCCGCGAAGACCTGTTCTATCGCCTGAATGTACTCAACCTGGAAGTGCCGCCGTTGCGTGAGCGCGGTCAGGACATTCTGCTACTGGCGCGACACTTTATGCAGCAGGCCTGCGCGCAGATCCAGCGCCTGCCCTGCCGGCTAACGCCAGACACCTACCCGGCGCTGTTGGGCAACCGCTGGCCGGGCAATGTACGCCAGCTGCAGAACGTGATCTTTCGCGCCGCCGCGATCTGCGAAAGCAACCTGGTGCAGATCGATGATCTGGATATCGCCGGCACCGCTGTGGCCGCGCAGCAGGCCGATGGCGAAGTCAGCAGCCTGGAAGACGCGGTAGCCGAGTTCGAAAAAGCCCTGCTGGAAAAGCTCTACCCCAGCCACCCCTCTACCCGGCAACTGGCCACCCGCCTGCACACCTCGCACAGCGCGATTGCCATGCGCCTGCGCAAATACGGGATTCCGGGTAAGCCGTAAACACGTCAATCAGAATGTGCCGTGGCGCCCTTTACCATCTTTGAAGCGCTGCGCTCCGGCCTGGGTTTCACCGCTGGCAATCACCTCCATACCGCCGACAAATTCATTGGCCATGGCCTCGGCAAATGGCAGATCCCACTGCGCATAGGCGCTGGCACGGTCGGCGAGCATGCATCTTTGCGGGAAGCCGGCAATCTCCAGCGCCAACTGCTGCGCTGCAGCCAACGCGCTACCGGCGGCGACCACGCGATTGACCAGGCCCATGCTCAGCGCCTCTTCAGCCAAAACCGGGCGACCGGTGAGAATCAGATCCAGCGCGCGGCCCTGGCCGATAATCCGTGGCAAGCGCACGGTGCCGCCGTCGATCAGCGGCACGCCAAAGCGTCGGCAAAAGACCCCAAGCACCGCGTTATCCGCCATCACCCGCAGATCGGCGAGCAGCGCCAGCTCCAGGCCGCCGGCCACCGCATGGCCTTCGATGGCGGCAATCAGCGGTTTGCTCAGCTGCATGCGGCTCGGCCCCATCGGCCCGTCACCCTCGGTTTCCAGGCGATTGGCACACTCAGCACCTGCGGCCACCGCGCCCAGATCAGCGCCCGCACAGAAAGTCCCGTCCGCTCCCGCTAAGACGGCCACCCGCGCCTGCTCGTCGGCTTCAAAGGCCCGTAATGCGGCGGCCAGCGCCTCGGCAGTCGGCCGATCAACCGCGTTGCGCACCTCGGCGCGGTTGATGATCAGGGTCGTAACCGGACCGTTTTTTTCGATGATGACGCGCATAACCTGCTCCCTAAAAAGCCGAAGGCCGGCATTTAGCCGGCCTTCACCTTAAAGCCCTGCGCGGTGGAAATCAGCCTGCTGACCGATCTCCCCGCCAGAGTGGCGCAATCAGAGGGCGAACTTCTGCAAGTTGGCCATCATCTCTTTCATCGCTTCGATATTGTCTTTCGGATGGGCCGCGCCCTCGAAGTCGCAGATCTGCGCAAAGTTGGCTGCCACGTCTTCGGGGCTGTAGCCCTCACGCGGGTCAAAACCGGCGCCCAGGCTGCGCTCCCAACGCACTTTGCCCATCCAGCCGCCACCGACTTCGAACAGGCCAGAGGTTTCTTCGCAGGCATTGCTCGCCAGGTACACCACCAGCGGGCTGACCAGCTCAGGTTTGAGCTGCTCGAATACCTGCGGCGGGATCAGCCCTTCGGTCATGCGCGTACCGCCAGTCGGAGCGATGGCGTTGACCAGGATGTTGTTTTTGCGCCCTTCGATGGCCAAGGTGCGGGTCAGGCCATACAGACCGAGCTTGGCCATGCCGTAGTTGGACTGGCCGAAGTTGCCGTAGATGCCGGAGGTGGACGCGGTGAAGATCACTCGACCATAGCCCTGCTCGCGCATGTGCGGCCAGGCGGCGCGAGTGACCTTGTAGGCGCCCTCGACGTGGACCTTGTAAACCAGGTCCCAGTCGGCGTCTTCCATTTTGTGGAAGGTCTTGTCGCGCAGGATGCCGGCGTTGTTGACCACCACATCGATGCGGCCAAAGGTGTCCAGGGCGCACTGCACGATCTTCTCGCCATCGGTCACCGAATCATGGTTGGCCACTGCCGTGCCGCCAGCGGCTCGGATTTCCTCGACCACTTTGTCCGCCGCCGAAGCGCTGGCGCCTTCACCGTGGGTGCTGCCGCCCAGATCATTGACCACCACTTTGGCACCGTGTTTGGCGAACAGCAGCGCATGGGCGCGACCCAGACCGCCGCCGGCCCCGGTGACGATTACAACCTGGTCTTGAAAACGGATGGCGTCGCTCATGCAGCATTCCTCGGCAGATTAACAATGCCCTGAGTGTCCAGCAGGCGCGCCCCGGTCACAATAGATACAAGTTGAGCTGAATGGTGCGCGATAAAGCAGCGGGATAGTCAGGCTAAGCAAAAGGCTGAAAAACGTAGGCGAGGCAGGCAAGACAAGGCAAAAACGGCCGAGGAAACGGAGTTTACGAGCTGTAAATGAGCATGACTCGTTTCACTCGCCCTTCGGGTCGCGCTGAAGCGCGTTAGCCGCAAGCGGCTTGCCGAGGCCGTTTTTAACGCAGGATTGGCAACGCAGGTAGTTTTTCAACTATCTGCAAGGCGGATCAGGCTTAGGTGGTTGTACAGATGCAACACATGCGCCTGGGCATAGTCGGCATGGTTAAGCGCGCCGTAGGCGAAATGTGGCTGCAGCTCGCCCTGATAGGCGGCGAAATCGGCAAAGGCCTGCTGCAAACGCTGCAACGCCTGCGCCTGGCTGGCCGGTGAGGCCAAGGCGGCAGCACCGGGGATGGCTTCATCCAGCGGATGGCGCATGGCTCCACGCGCGGCAAATACGCTAAATGCCAGCGGACCGACGCTGCTACGGAACCAGCCTGGCTTGAGCGCAGGATAACCGCTGATGGAGTACTCGATACTTTGCGCACAGTGGTTAAACACCTCGGCCGGGCTCCAGCCCTTGAGGCTAACCAATTCACGATCCGCCAGCTTGGCCAGTACTTGCTGCGCGCCCTTAATGCTCACGGCAGCGGAGGCCAATCCTGTGGGCAAGGCCCAAAAACCCGCCCCCAACACGCCCACACCCGCCAAAACCGCGCCCTTCAAGACTGTACGTCGCTGCATGCTTAAGTCTCTAGTCGTTCACGAAATTGTAAGTAATGCTCAAGCACCTCTGCGGGCGCCTCGGTCTGCGGATAATGGCCAATGCCTTCCAGTAGCACAGTGTCCGGCTTGGCAATCAACTCACGGTAACGCTCCACCATATGTGCACCAGATATCGGATCGACAGCGCCATCAATAATCCGCATCGGCACAGCGGTGGCCTGCATCGCTGCAACCCAACGGTCACGGTTGACGCGGCGCTCGGGCATATAGCGGATCAATCGATGCATCACCGCAGGACCGTTATTGGCGGCAATCAGACTCCAGAAATCATCCAGCTCGCTGGCGCTTGGCTGGGTATGCGGGCCGAATACCTGGGCAAAGCTGGCGGCCAGCTTCTTGCGGCTGAACAATCGGCCGATCAACGGACCAATGGGGCTGAGCAGCAGCTTCTGCACCAGCACCGGATGGTGGGTTTCCGGAAACAGCCCGCCATTGAGAAACACACAGCTGGACAGCGCGATGCGCCCGTCCTGATGCCGCGCCAGCAGCTCCTGCGCCACGCTGTCGCCATAATCATGGGCCAGCACATGAACCGGCTTATCAACACCCAGGTGCGCCAGCAGCGCCTGTTGCAGATCGGCCTGTTCCAGCAGGCTGTAGGCATGCCCGCGTGGTTTGGCCGAGTCGCCAAAGCCGAGCATGTCGCAGGCAATCACCCGATAACGCGCGGTCAATGGGGTCCACAGGTAATGCCAGTCCCAGCTGGCGGTGGGGAACCCATGGATCAGCAACAGCGGCTCGCCCTGCCCGGCGGTCCAGTAGCGGATGCTGTGGCCGTTAAAGCGCAAATCCTGCCCCGCGCTGCGCCAGCTCGCCAGGGCAATCCCCGGCAGCGCACTCATGCGTCGTAACCTGGCATCTGCTGATCGAGCTTGCGCAGCAACGCCGGCCAGGCCAGCGAACCGCCCATGCCTTGTGCGCTTTTCATTACGCCCGCGACCATGGCCTTGGCGCCGTTGAGAATTTGCTGCGGAATATGGATCAGCTCAGCGCCGCCACTTTGCGCCATGACTTGAATCTCGCAGGCGCGCTGCAGGGTGAACATCATCAGAAAGGTATCGGCAATGCTATTGGAGGCTGTGAGCAGCCCATGGTTAGGCAGGATCATAAAGTTCTTGTCGCCCAAATCGGCCTGCAAGCGCGCCTTCTCATCGTGATTCAGCGCCACGCCTTCATAGCCGTGATAGGCCAGGCTGGCGAGGACGAACAGCGACTGTTGTGACAACGGCAGCAGGCCCTGCTTCTGCGCAGATACGGCAATCCCTGCGGCCGTGTGGATATGCACCACGCAAGCCACATCGTGGCGCACTTCATGCACCGCGCTGTGGATGGTGTAACCGGCCGGGTTGATGCTAAAGGGGCTGTCCATCAGCTTGTTGCCGGCGAGATCAATCTTCACCAGGCTGGAGGCGCTGATTTCATGGAACATCAAGCCGAAGGGGTTAATCAGGAACTCTTCAGTACCCGGAATCTTCGCCGAGATGTGAGTGAAGATCAGGTCATCCCAGCCATGCAGGGCAATCAAGCGGTAACACGCAGCCAGGTCGACGCGGGTCTGCCACTCGGCGGCAGAGACTTGATCCTTGAGGCTGACAACAGGCAGTGCGTGGGCAACGGTCATGATCGATTCCTCGGCATTCTTGTTATTGAAGTGCCAAGGAGTCTAGCGAGGGTTGCGGTAAAAGTGAGTCGCTCTGGCGGCCAGCGTGGTGGCCTTGCGGGTCAAACCAGTTCGGGGTGCAACTGCGCGAGCATGGGCCAGTCGCGTTGAGCCTGGGAATCTTCACTGAGCAGCTGGAAGCCGGCAAAGTCGAAACCCGGCGTTACTGTGCAACCAACCAGGGTAAACGCCCCGCGACTGCGTGCGGCCTGCCAGGCATGGGCCGGCACCAGGCGCTGTGGCAGTTGGCCGATAGCCACCGGTCCTAAACGCGCACAACGCACCGCATCCGGCTGCTCAGCCAGCAGCAGCTCCAGCGGCGCGCCTTCATAAAAGTGCCAAAGCTCGTCGGCATCCACCCGATGCCAGCGGCTAACCGCCCCTGCTGGCAGCAGGAAGATGATCGCCGTGCCGCACAGCCGGCCACTGTCCAGCTGCGCAGAAGACTCATACAGACGGCGGTAATAACCGCCTTCGGGATGGGCCTGCAGCTGCAGCGCCGTGATCAGCTCCAGCGCGCGCGGATGCATCAGCCTTGCAACGCTGTAATAAAGTCGGCCAGCCAGGGCTCGGCGTCGCTTTCCGGGGTCACGCTTTCGCTGCTATCCAGGCGCAGCATGGGTTGAACCTCACGGATGCCCAGCTCGGCATACAGTTCGCGCACCAGTTCGCCACCGCCACAGAAGGTATCGCCATAACTGGAATCGCCCAGGGCAATCACCCCGCCCGGCAAGCTGCTCCAGGCCGGCAGATGGTCACGGATGGCGTAGTACAAAGGCTGCAGGTTATCCGGCAATTCGCCCATGCCGGTGGTTGAGGTCACCGCCAGAAACGCCTCGGGGGCAAAGGCCTGCATATCCGTCAGGCTGGCGCGCGGGTTGTGCCAGGCCTCATGGCCGGCTGCGTTGAGCAGGCGCTCGGCGTGGCGGGCAACTTCCTCGGCGGTGCCGTACACCGAACCGGAAAGGATGGCGATCTTCATGCAAAACTCCGAAACAGTCAGAACCAAATCGATAGGCCAGGCATTATGCCGCAAGTAGACAGCCCGCCCGGATGTTTTAGAATGCAGCCGGACATAGCCTGGGAAATCGCCTCATGATCAACGCCAAACTGCTGCAACTGGTGATCAACGCCTCCAACGACGGCATCGTGGTGGCCGAACAGGAAGGTGACGACAACATCCTGATCTATGCCAACCCCGCCTTTGAAAAGCTCACCGGCTACGCCAGCGAAGACATCCTCTACCAGGATTGCCGTTTCCTGCAGGCCGGCGACCGCGACCAAGTGGGCCTGGATGCCATCCGTGAAGCGGTGAAGATGCACCGCCCGTGCCGGCAGATCATCCGCAACTACCGTAAAGATGGCAGCGTGTTCTGGAACGAACTGTCGATCACCCCGGTAGTGAATGACGCCGACCAACTGACCTACTACATAGGCATCCAGAAGAATGTCACCGAGCAGGTGCAGGCGCAGGAGCGGGTCAAAGAGCTGGAAATTGAACTGGCCGAACTCAAGGCCGAGCTAGCCCGTTTGCAGGCGACGACCGGTAATAACTAATCCCTATATAAGCGGTCACAACAGCTTCTAGAGCTTGATATAGACCGCTCCCATGCAAGAACAGGCACTCCTGACCCAGGCAGAACTGGCCTTTATCCGCCAGTTGCACCAGCCCGCACCCGCCGAGCAGCGCAGCCAGCCGCGCCTGCCGGTTGATATTGGCAAGCAGCTCAGCGAAATGCTGTCGCGCTATACGGCCAATGAGCCGCTGAGCCTGCATGCACACATCGCCAACCAACGCCTGACCTTCGATCTGCATCTCGGCCAGGACGAACAGAGCACGCCCTGCCTACAGCTCAGCGCCCCACAGATTTTCGATGAAGGCGAAATCAACCGCGCCTGGCGCTCGCCCCTGCACGAGCCGTTGCCGCTGCATACGCCAAGTGCGCAACCAAGCAACCTGTGGATTCATCAACTGTCGATGAATGGCGCACTGATCGAACATCGGGCACGCCGCAAGGCGCCCAAGCACTTCCACCTGGTATTGCCGGTGGACGAGCACACCCCGATTGCCGTGGCTGGGGTTTTCGTCCGTGAAACTGAGGACGGCCTGCTGGCCTACCAACTGCACACCCTCGACCCGCAAAGCGATGAACAGCTGCGCCAGTTTATCTACCAGCAACACCTGCAGCAGGAACAACAGCGCCATGCTGGGAGCCGCTGATGCCCTGATAAATTTCGGGCAAAAAAAGACCCGCAATCAGGCGGGCCTAAAGTGCAGGAGAAACTCCTGCAGCAGGGATAAAAAAATCCGATAGCCGAAAGGGCGGTACACGCTGGCTACCGGATTGCGCAGTCGTTTCAGGCAGCAAATTCCTCTTCGCTAAAGGCCATCAGCGTGGCTTTGCCGGCCTTGACCTCAGCCAGCAGGCTGTCGGTTTCAGTCAGAATGCGCGCCATAAAGAAATCCGCAGACTTCAGCTTGGCGCCGTAGAACAGGGTTTCCGTGCTGCCGGCCGCCAACTTGGCCTTGGCCACAGCAGCCATGCGCGCCCACATCCAGGCCAGACTGGTCAGGGCAAACAGGCGCAGGTAAGGCGTTGCAGCCGCACCGGCCTGCTCGGGGTCTTTCATCCCCTCGCTGGCAATCCACAGCGTGGCCTGCTGCAACTGCTTGAGCGCAGCACCTACTGCAGCCACATGCTCAGCCTCGGCGTTGGTCTTGAGCCAACCTTCGACCAGAGCAAAGTAATTGCGTACCGCGCGGCCGCCACCCAGGCCCAACTTGCGACCAACCAGATCCAGCGCCTGGATGCCATTAGTGCCTTCGTAGATGCGGGTAATCCGGCAATCGCGTACCAGCTGCTCGATGCCCCAATCTTCAGTGAAGCCGGAGCCACCGAGCACCTGCAGGCCCTCATTGGCACAGTTGAATCCTTCGTCAGTGAGGAAGGACTTCACCACCGGAGTCAGCAGCTGCACCAGATCATCGGCCTGCTCGCGCACCGCAGAGTCTTCGTGATCATGGGCAACGTCTTCGTGTAGGCCAGTGAAGTAGGCCAGCGCGCGGCAACCTTCGATCATCACCTTCTGACGCAGCAACATGCGCCGTACATCCGGGTGCACGATGATCGGGTCAGCCGGCTTATCCGCTGCTTTCGGGCCGGATAGCGAGCGGCTCTGCAAGCGTTCTTTGGCAAAACCGAGGCTGACCTGATAGGCACTTTCAGCAATGCCAAGGCCTTGCATGCCGACCATCAGACGCGCTGAGTTCATCATGGTGAACATGCATTTGAGGCCCTTGTTCGGCTCGCCGATCAGCCAACCCTGCGCGCCTTCGAAATTCATTACGCAGGTGGCAGAGCCCTTGATACCCATCTTGTGCTCCAAGCCACCACAGAACGCCGGGTTGCGGCTGCCGTCCTCGAGGAACTTGGGCACGAGGAACAGCGAAATGCCTTTGACGCTGTCCGGTGCATCCGGCAACTTGGCCAGGACCAGGTGCAGAATATTGTCGGCCAGATCGTGCTCACCGCCGGTGATCCAGATCTTGGTGCCGCTGATGGCATAACTGCCGTCAGCCTGCGGCACGGCGCGGGTCCGAATCAGACCCAGGTCAGTGCCACACTGCGGCTCGGTCAGGCACATTGTGCCGGTCCATTCGCCACTGATCAGTTTCGGCAGATAGCGCTCCTGCAACTCACGAGCACCGTGGGCCGTCAATGCGTTGATCGCGCCATGAGTCAGGCCTGGGTACATGCCCAATGACAGGTTGGCCGAGCAAACCATCTCTTCGACCATCATGTTCAGCACATGGGGCAGGCCCTGGCCACCGAACTCGGGGGTACAGGCCAGTGCGGTCCAGCCGCCTTCGGCGAACTGTTGGTAAGCAGCGCGGAAACCGTCAGGCGCCTTTACCGATTTGCTTTGCGGGTCGTAATGGCAACCCTGCTTGTCGCCTGGCCCGTTAAGCGGGGCCAGTACGTTTTCCGCCAGCTTGGCGGCTTCTTCTAGAATGGCGCCACCGAGGTCGTCTCCGAACTCGCGCTGACTAGGCAGCGACTGCAAGGTGGCATAAGCGTCGAGCACCTCGTCAAAAACGAAACGCATATCTCGAAGGGGTGCGCGGTATTGGGTCATGTTGCTGAGTCCTCAAGCTGTACAAGTGGATACAAGCTATACAAAAACAATCAATGTATAGCTTTTGTATAGCCTAGAGACCCAAATGGCAAGCAATTTTCTGTACAGGCCGTACAACTAATTGAAATCGGCAACAAATCGCAGGCACGCGAAAACGCGGCCACCATGACGGCGACCGGCTTATTCAGGCGTATCTAATAGACGAAATCAGGTATCCAGGTGGCCAGCCAGAAACTGCTGCAGACGGCGCTGCATCAGGCGCCCCTCATTCCCCAGGCAGGCAATCGGCGAACCACTGAGGCTTTCCTCGGCTAAATCGGCACCATCGCCAGCCATCACCAGCGGGCAATCAAGTGCCAGCGCGAGGCGCGAGAGCACCTTGGGCAGATCATCACTAGGCGGCTGATTGGAGAACAGCACCAGGGCCTGAGGCTGCATTTTTTCGCAGATCAAGGTCAGCTCCTCCAGCGGCTGCCCCAGCCCGAGCACACTGACAGCGGTGTCGGCGCTGCTCAGCAACAACCCGGCCACTAGCAGTTCCAGCTCGCGGCAATGACCCGGCAAAGCCGCCAGCAGCACACGCTCCTCGACCTGGGCACGTAATACCTGCAGACGCTGCAGGGTACGGGCACGTAGGAAGGTGTCGAGAAACAGCCATTCGCTGGTCTGGCCGTATTCGTCCTGACGCAGCAGCAACTCCTGCCACAGCGGCATCAGGATGTCCTGAAACACCACCGGCAGCGGGTAACTGGAGAAAATCTGGCCATACAGGCGATCCAGGCGCAGCTCGTCGAAGGCGCTGATAGCGCGGCGCAGCTGGGCCTGCCACTCGCCCCACTCGCTGGCACTGATCTCTTCATAGACCGGTGAACTGGCCGCTTTGATTGAGCTGCTTTTGGCCAGAATCTTGCCAACTTTGCTCACCGCCACACCGCGCTCGATCCACGCCAGGATGCTGCGCACCGACTCGATATCCACCTGCGAATACAGGCGATGACCGCTGTCGGTGCGGGTTGGCTGAATCAGCCCATAGCGCCGCTCCCAAGCCCGCAGGGTGACCGGATTAACGCCGGTCAGGCGCGCCACTTCACGAATAGGAAATAGCTCTTCCTGCTTGAGGGCACTCGAAACGAGGGACGCAGTACCAACGTGATCGGACATGGGCGCAGGTATCACAGAAAAAATGTTGTACGCATTGTAACTCAGCTATTTCCGGCATACTTTGTACAAGACTTATACAAAGAGCTCACCCATGAACAAGCAACCGCATTGGCCCCTTACCCTCTACTACGATGGCGATTGCCCGCTGTGCGCGCGCGAGATCAAGCTGTTGCGCCAGCGTGCCGATGTACGACGTTTGTGCCTGGTCGACATTGGCTTGAGCGACTTTCATGCCGAATCCATCGGGCAAACCAAACAAGCCCTGCAAGATCGCCTGCATGCTCGCTTCGCTGACGGCCAATGGGTCACCGGCTTGGATGCAACACTATGGAGTTGGCGTGCAGCCGGCCTTGAGCGCTGGGCAACGCCACTAACTTGGCCAGCATTACGACCGCTGCTGGAACTGGGCTATCGACTGTTTTGCAGGCTACGCCCACATCTCGACTGGCTGCCCCACCCGGATGCCAGCCGGCGCTGCAAAGACGCCGCATGCGCCGTCAGCAAAAAGCCGCGATAACGCTTCAACACAGCTTGATCCACAACCCTGGATCAGGCTCAAGCAATGCAGCGCGCCCGATAATCTCATCGTGGCTTTCCGGCTGCAGCAACAGCATTTGCTGCACGCCACAGCGACGCAGGCGCGCCTTGAGCAAGGCTAACCCAGGCCAAAGCGCACGCCCCGACGCATACTCCAACGTGCGTACGTCGCCAGCCTTGCTGACCACCTGCACCTTGTAGCCACTGCAGCGCAGGGTGAGCACCTCGACATGGCGCACCCGCCCACACAACACGGCAATGCTCAACTGCCAAGGTTTCATAACGGCACTTACCTGTACAAGAAAACCAATCTTGTACACGATAAAAACAATTTTATTCAGCCCGCGCGCACGAAAAATACCGATACAGCTCAATGAAATAGCGAAAATAGCGCGAAATAAGCCAGTACCCGCACAGGGCGCATGGTTGTACAAAGCATATTGCTGGTATAACTTTACTCCTGGTTCAGTCGAGGCCGCGCCCTACTGGTCAGGTAACCCGGCGCAGCGTCGCTGAACCCACCCTTTTCTTCTGTCGAGCCGAACATGAGCGTCAGCGCCGCCCCCACCCTGATAACCGGAGCCAGCCAGCGCATCGGCCTTTACTGTGCCGAACGCTTGCTGGATGACGGCCACTCGCTGATCGTCACCTACCGCAGCGAGCGCGACGGCATCGCTGCGCTCAGGCAACGCGGCGCACTGGCCCTACAGGCGGACTTCGCCAGCGAAGCCGGCATTCTGGCGTTTATCGAGCAACTCAAAGCACACACCGACAGCCTGCGCGCCATCGTGCACAACGCCTCCGACTGGCTGGTGGAAACACCTGGCGAGGTAGCCGCAGCCTTTCAGCAGCTGTTCAGCGTGCACATGCTCGCGCCCTATCTGATCAATCTGCATTGCCAGCCGCTGCTGGCGCGCTCGACCTTAGCCGATATCGTCCACATCAGTGATGACGTTGCACGCAAGGGCAGCGCAAACCGCCCGGCCTACTGCGCCAGCAAAGCCGGGCTAGAAAGCCTGACGCTGTCATTTGCCGCACGCTTCGCACCACAGATAAAGGTCAACGGTATCGCCCCGGCACTGATCATGTTCAATCCGGACGACGACGCCGAATACCGCAGTAAAGCTCTTAACAAATCGGCACTGGGCATCGAACCCGGGCCACAGGTGATCTACCAAAGCTTGCGCTACCTGCTCGAAAACCCCTACGTCACCGGCACAACACTGACTGTCAACGGCGGCCGCCACCTCAAATGAGCCTGGCCGCGAGGACCCTTGCAATGAACCCAGAACTGCCCGATCACTACCGCGAGATTCTCCTCGGTGTTGGTGAGAACCCTGAGCGCGAAGGCCTGCTCGATACGCCCAAGCGCGCTGCCAAAGCCATGCAGTACCTGTGCAATGGCTACCACAAGAGCCTGGAAGAAGTGGTCAACGGCGCACTGTTCGAGTCGGATAACGATGAGATGGTGATCGTCCGTGATATCGAGCTGTACTCGCTGTGCGAGCACCATATGCTGCCGTTTATCGGCAAGGCTCATGTGGCCTACATCCCCACCGGCAAGGTACTCGGCCTGTCGAAAGTGGCTCGAATCGTCGACATGTTCGCCCGGCGCCTGCAGATCCAGGAAAACCTCACCAAGCAGATTGCCGATGCGATCCAGCAGGTCACTAACGCCGCCGGTGTGGCCGTGGTGATCGAAGCCAAACACATGTGCATGATGATGCGCGGCGTGGAGAAGCAGAATTCAGTGATGACCTCCTCGGTCATGCTTGGAGCCTTCCGTGAATCCTGCAACACTCGCCACGAATTCCTGCAACTGATCGGACGGAGCAAGTAATGCCGCGACTGGAACCTGGGATGGCGCGCATTCGCGTCAAAGACCTGCGCTTGCGCACCTACATCGGCATCAAGGAAGAGGAGATCAACAACAAGCAGGATGTGTTGATCAACCTGACCATCCTTTATCCGGCAGTAGAAGCGGTGCGTGACAACGATATCGACCACGCCCTTAACTATCGCACCATCACCAAGGCGGTGATTCGCCACGTCGAAGAGAACCGCTTCGCCCTGCTGGAGCGCATGACCCAGGAAATTCTCGACCTGGTCATGGCCAACCCGGACGTGCGCTACGCCGAAGTGGAAGTGGACAAGCTGCACGCCCTGCGCTTCGCCGAGTCGGTGTCGATCACCCTCGCCGGGCATCGCTGAACAACACGCTAAAACTCCTCACATGATTCCCGGCGTGTCCTGCGCCGGGTCGTTGCCGCCAGACGGGCATGCTCTTATCATCGCCGCCAACGCACTCCCGCCTGCCTTTAGAGAGCATCGCCATGACCGAGCAAGAACGCCTCGAACTTGAAGCCGCCGCCTTTCGCAGCCTGGTGCAACACCTGCGCTCACGTCCGGATGTGCAGAACATCGACATGATGAATCTCGCCGGTTTCTGCCGTAACTGCCTGTCCAAGTGGTTCAAGGCCGCTGCCGACGACATCGGCGTTGCCATCACTCCGGATGAAGCCCGTGAGGAGGTCTACGGCATGCCGTATGCCGAGTGGAAAACCAAATACCAGAAGGAAGCCAGCGCCGAGCAGCAGGTTGCCTTCAGCAAAGGAAAAAAGTAATGAGCAGCCTCAACGACTTTCGCGCCAAGCTGCGCGGCGAGCACTTCACCTTCGCCGAAACCCTGGCGTTTATTGCCGAGCACTACCAATACCAGCCCAGCGCCTTCAGCAATGGCAACGTGTATAGCGCTGCCGGACAGAATGAAGGCTCGTGCAAGACCCTTGGCCTGGCCCTGCTCGAAGACCTGAGTCTGGAAGAAACCCTGCTGTGCTTTGGCGAACATTACCGCAGCGTACTGGCCACCCCGAGCGGCAGCGACCACGGCAATATCCGTGCACTGATGGATACCGGCCTCGCGGGCGTGCGTTTCGAGCAACCGTCCTTGCAACGCATTAGCCAGTAAGGCCTTTACGCACCGAAATAGCGCGCAAAAACTTGCGCAGCTGTCGGCAAAAGCTGACAGACATCACATATAAATAGCCCTATGCTGCGCGCCATCGTACAAACGAGAACACCAGGGAAGGTGCTCCGCGCAGCTGCATTGTGCTCTTCCCGGGATTCGTCGCCCTACCTGGCTTGGAGTCGCTTGCATGCAGCAGACCTTGGTATGGAAACCATGGCACAACCCCGGCGTGGAAAACCTGCGCCTGAACATCGATGAGCACGGCATCAACGCCACCAGTCATCTGATGCAAAGCCTGCAAGGCAATAGCATCGCCGCCACCTACGTGCTCAACTGCGACCCGCGCTGGCGCTTTCGCCGCCTGTGGCTGAAGGTCGACAACCACGGCCAGCGCAGCATCAACCTCAAACGTGACATCCGTGGCAACTGGTTCCACAACGGCGAGCCGCGCCCGGACCTCAGTGACTGCCAACAGGTGATGCTCTCAGACTCGCCCTTCACCCATACGCCAGCCTTGCAGCGCTGCGCTCTGGAAACCGGGCAGAGCGAACTGATGCAGGTGGCCTATGTCGACCTGCTGACACTCAAGGTGGAAGCACGCAGCCAGCGCTACCAGCGCCTGCGCGAAGAAGGCGGGACTACCCTGTACCGCAGCGAAGCGCAGGGCAAAAAGAGCAGCGAACTGACCGTCGACGAACACGCCTTGCTGGTCAAAGCCAGTGATCAGTTTCTGCGCATGAGCTCGCGGGATTTGAAGTTGAATACCTGGGTCTAGGCAGACCGCAGACAACAAAAAGCCTCGATTGAATCGAGGCTTTTGGCTATCTCAGACTTACTGACCGTCGAGATAACGTTCCACATCCAGCGCCGCCATGCAGCCGGCACCGGCCGAGGTAATCGCCTGGCGATAAACATGATCGGCCACATCGCCCGCCGCAAACACGCCTGGAATGCTGGTGGCCGTGGCATTGCCTTCGCGGCCGCCGTTGACCACCAGATAGCCGTCCTTGAGCGCCAGCTGGCCATCGAGCAACGAGGTGTTCGGCGTATGGCCGATGGCGACGAACAGGCCGTCCACGCTCAGTTCATCAAAGCTGCCATCGTTGTTCTTCACCCGCACGCCGGTCACGCCCATGTTGTTGCCGAGCACTTCATCCACCTCGGCGTTGAGCTTGAGCACAATCTTGCCTTCGGCCACCCGCGCCTGCAGCTTGTCCTGCAGGATTTTCTCGGCGCGGAAGGTTTCACGGCGGTGCACCAGGGTCACCTTGCTGGCGATATTGGCCAGGTACAAAGCCTCTTCCACCGCCGTATTGCCGCCACCGACCACTGCTACATCACGGTTGCGGTAGAAGAAACCATCGCAAGTGGCGCAAGCGGAAACGCCCTTGCCCATAAAGCTTTCTTCGCTGGGCAAGCCCAGGTAACGGGCGCTTGCACCGGTGGCGATGATCAACGCATCGCATGTGTAGGTACCACTGTCGCCGACCAGGGTGAATGGCTTGCCAGCCAGGTCCACGGCATTGATATGGTCGTAGACAATTTCCGTCTCGAAGCGCTCGGCATGCTCCTGCATGCGCTGCATCAGCGCAGGGCCCGTCAAACCATGTATATCGCCCGGCCAGTTATCCACCTCGGTGGTGGTGGTCAGCTGGCCGCCTGCCTGCAGGCCGGTGATCAGCAGCGGTTTGAGATTGGCCCGCGCGGCGTAGACCGCAGCGCTGTAGCCGGCAGGGCCGGAGCCCAGAATGATCACGCGGGCGTGACGATCAGCAGACATCAACAGCTCCTCCCGGCAATGCCGGCAGCAATAAACAGGGACTTCCGAAATACCAGGGGAAGGCAATACGCTTGGAAGCCCCACAAAGGAATGCTGCGCAGCCTATGCCCGCCCAGCACACGGCGGAAATATGCTTTGCCAATCCCCTGCATAGGCAAACGCTATAACGCGCCC
>JAHJXZ010000121.1 GCA_018827205.1 Gammaproteobacteria bacterium
ACTAAGCTGGTGGCTATGAAAACGATCCTGCTGAATTGCGACATGGGTGAAAGCTTCGGCGTGTGGAATATGGGTGATGACGCCCATGCCATGCCGCTGGTTGATCAGGCCAACCTGGCGTGTGGCTTTCACGCGTCCGATCCGATGACCATGCAGTGCACCGTTGCCCTGGCCGTGCAGCATGGGGTGAGTATTGGTGCGCACCCGGCCTATCCGGATTTGCTCGGCTTCGGCCGCCGGCATATCGCCTGCTCGCCGGAGGAGGTTACCGCGCTGGTGCTCTATCAGCTCGGCGCGCTGGATGCCTTCTGCCGTGCTGCAGGCACTCAGGTGGCCTACGTCAAACCGCATGGCGCGTTGTACAACGAGCTGGTACGCGACGATGCGCTGTTCAATGCGGTGCTTGAGGCCTGCGCCAGTTACCGCAAGGGTTTGCCGCTAATGGTGCTGGCGCTGGCTGACAACAGCCGCGAGCTGCGCCTGGCTGATGCCGCCGATGTGCCGCTGATGTTCGAGGCCTTTGCCGACCGCGCTTACCTGGCCGATGGTCAGTTGGCACCAAGGCGTTTGAGCGGTGCGGTGCACCATGATCCGCAGCGGATCTTGCAGCAGGCCCTGGCGATTGCCCGCGGTGAGCCGTTTGCCGATATCGACGGCAAGCCGCTGCAGCTGCGTGCCGACAGCCTGTGTGTGCATGGTGATAACGCCGACTCCCTGGCCGTGCTGCGGCGTTTGCGGGCCAGCCTGGACGCCCTATGATCCGCCTCGAACCGGCCGGTGCCGAAGCCCTGCTGCTGGTGCTGGCCGAGCAGCCGGATGCGCAGCTGCCGCAACGGATCGCCCTACTGGCCGAGCGCATCCGGTTTGAGCTGGGTGAGGTGCTGACCGATCTGGTGCCGGGTTGGACCAGCCTGCTGCTGCACTACGACCTGATGCGCACGGATCACCTGGAGCTGGCCGAGCGGCTCAAGCCGCTGCTGGAGCGTTGGCTTGCCGAGCCCTTTGTCGCGCAGGCCGGGCGTCTGCATGAAATCCCTATCTTGTATAACGGCGAAGACCTCGCTGAGGTTGCGCGTCTGTGTCAGCTCATTGTCGCTCAGGTGATCGAGCTGCATGCCGCGACCGAGTACTGCGTTGGAGCGATTGGTTTTGCCCCAGGTTTTGCCTACCTCGGTGAGCTGGACGCACGCCTGGCGTTGCCGCGCCGCGCCACCCCGCGTATCGCCGTGCCGGCCGGTAGCCTGGCGATTGCCGAGCGGCAAACGGCGATCTACCCGCATAGATCGCCCGGTGGTTGGCACCTGATTGGCCGTTGCCCCTGGTCGCTGTTCGATGCCGCTAGAACGCCGCCATGCCCGCTGGCGCTGGGTGATCGGGTGCGTTTTCGCAGCATTGATGAGCGCGACTTTACCCGCGAGGGCGGTCAGCTATGAGCGGCTTGCGGGTGCTCAAGCCTGGGCCGCAGAGCCTGCTGCAGGATGCTGGGCGACTGGGCTGGCAACACCTTGGCGTATCGCCAGCCGGACCGCTGGATTGGCATGGCGCGGCCTGGGCCAATCATCTGCTGAACAATCCCTGGGGCACGCCGCTACTGGAAATCGCCCTGGGCGGCGTTGAGTTGCAGGCCGAGGTCGACACCTGGGTGGCGGTATGCGGCGCCCAGGTGCCGTTGAGCCTGGATGATCAGCCGCAGCCCTTGTGGACGCGTTTGCCGCTGCGCAAAGGCCAGCTGCTGCGTCTGGGCTTTGCCCGCAGCGGCCAGCGCGCCTATCTGGCGGTTGCGGGCGGCTTTAGTGCGGCTCCGGTGCTGGGCAGTGTCAGCGTGCAGCTGCGCGAAGGGCTGGGGCAGGCGTTGCAGGCGGGGGATCTGCTGGCTTGTCGGCCTGCGCATTTCACCCGCGGCGCCAGCGTGCCCTGGCCCTATCTGCCGGATTACGCCTGCAAACCTTTGCTGCGGGTGATTACCGGCGGCGATGCGGCGAGTTTCGAGGAAGACCAGTTGCAGGGCTTTTTCGCCCAGACTTGGCAGCTCAGCCCACACTCCGATCGCATGGGCGCACGGCTGCTCGGCGAGGCCGTGCAGCCGCCCGTGCGGCAGTGGTCATTGGGGGTTGGCCGTGGGGCGATTCAGGTGCCTCCGGATGGCCAGCCGATCATCCTGCAGGCCGACCACCAGAGCATGGGTGGTTACCCGCTGCTCGGTTGGCTGCATCCGCTCGATCAGGGGCGCCTGGCGCAATGCCCGGCGCACCATCCGCTGCGCTTCACTCCGGTCAGCATCGGCGACGCGCAGGCTGAGCTGCGCGAGTTCTACCGGTTCTTTCGCCGTTAAAGGGTCTTGGCCATTCGGCTGGCCAGCAACGCCCAGGCAAATAACAGCAGGCAGATGATCAGCATGGGCCAACCACGCCACTTCAGATAAGGCGTGAGGCCCTGCATAGGTTGCACCTGGCCGTAGAGCACAGCCTGTTCGAACTGCGGCAGCTGCGTGGTGATCTGGCCTTGCGGGTCGATCAGCGCGGTGACGCCGTTGTTGGTCGCGCGGATCATCCAGCGGCCGGCTTCCAGGGCGCGCATCTGCGCCATCTGCAGGTGTTGCAGTGGGCCGATGGAGCGGCCGAACCAGGTGTCGTTGCTGATGGTCAGCAGCAGGTCGCTCTGCGCGGCCAGGCCGGCGGAAAACTCCGGGTAGACCACTTCATAGCAGATAAACGCGGCAATCGCGTGGCCCTTGGCCTGCAGCAGGCTTTGCTCGGCGGAGCCGCGGGCGAAGTCGGACATCGGCAGGTCGAAGAAGGCGATCAGCCCGCGCAGCACTTCTTGCAGCGGCACGTATTCACCAAACGGCACCAGCTTCTGCTTGAGGTAATCGCCGCTGCCCTGGCCAACCACGCTGATGCCGTTGTAGTAGCGCTGTTCGCCACGTTCATTGCTTTGACGAATCGGCACGCCGGTAATCAGCGCGGCATTGCGCTCGTTGGCGAAACGATTGATCACTCCCAGATAGCCCTGAGCACGATCCTTGAGCACCGGGATAGCGGTTTCTGGCCAGACGATCAGATCGGTTGGCTTGGCGCTGAAGGTCATGTCGCGGTAAAGCGCGAGCTGCGCGTTGAGCTGCTCGGGATCCCACTTCATGTTCTGTTCGATATTGCCCTGCATGGCCGACACGCTCAGCGGTTCGCCCAATGGCTGGGTCCAGGCGTGGCCTTTGAGGGCGAGGCCGGCGATCCACGGTGCGACTAACAGCACCACGCCAATGGCGAGAAATGCCTTGCGCGTGCGCAGTTGCGCCAGATTCACCAGCAGTGCGGCGCTCAGCGCCAGGGCAAACGACAGCAGCCACACGCCGCCCACCGGGGCCAGGCCGGCCAGCGGGCTGTCGAGCTGGCTGTAGCCGGCATACAACCAGGGGAAGCCGGTGAGAAACCAGCTGCGGAAGGCTTCTTGCGCCAGCCACAGTGCGGCGAAGGCCAGGGCGTCGGCCAGTGGCGCTTCAACCCGGCGTAGCCAGCGCGCCCAGACCCAGGCGCTAAGAGCGAACAGCAGGCCCAGGCCGCCAACAAACAGCAGGGTCAGAAATACCGCCAGGGGCGGTGAGGCCGCGCCGTAATCGTGGATGCTCACATACACCCAGCTGGTGCCAGCGGCGAACAGGCCAAAGCCATAACTCCAGCCACGCAGGGTCGCCTGACGCGGCGTGAGGTCGCGTAGGCCGAGGTAGAACAGGGCGATAGAGAGGATGGCCAGCGGCCACAGGTCATAAGGTGCCAGTGCCAGCGGGGTGATGGCGCCCGCGAGCAGGGCGATCAGGGTGCCGGGCCAGCCAGGTCGGGTTATCCAGTGCATTGCATGCAGGTCCTTGGATTGAGGTGGCGCAAGGGTAAAGCGGCAGAGCAGGCGGGGGAAGTGTTGCGAGCTGGCCACCGTTTCAGGTGGCCAGCGTCTTTCAGTTACTAATCGGGCTCAGGCGCAGCAGGTGGATGCGGCGGCTGTCAGCATTGAGTACGCGGAAGCGGAATTCGCCGATTTGGGTGACTTCGTTGCGCTTGGGCAGGTGGCCGAAGGCGCTCATCACCAAGCCGCCGACGGTGTCGAACTCGTCATCGGAGAACTCGGTATCGAAGGCTTCGTTGAAGTTTTCAATCGGTGTCAGCGCCTTGACCAGGAAATCGCCGCTGGGCAGCGGTTTAACGTAGCTGTCTTCTTCGACGTCATGCTCGTCTTCGATATCGCCGACGATCTGCTCAAGCACGTCTTCGATGGTCACCAGGCCCGCAACGCCGCCGTACTCATCAATGACCACGGCCATGTGGTTGTGGTTGGCGCGGAACTCACGCAGCAGCACGTTAAGGCGCTTGGACTCGGGCACGAAGGTGGCCGGGCGCAGCAGGTCCTTGATATTGAAATTGGGCTGTTCGCCCGAGAGGATCAGTGGCAGCAGATCCTTGGCCAGCAGGATGCCGACCACATCGTCGAGGCTCTCACCGACCACGGGGTAGCGCGAGTGCGCCGCTTCGATGATCGAGGGCAGAAATTCCTTGGGCGTCTGGTTGGCCTTGATGCTCATCATCTGTGAGCGCGGCACCATAATGTCGCGAACCTGCAGGTCAGCGACCTGAATTGCACCTTCAACGATGGCCAGTGCTTCGCTGTCGAGCAGCTTGTTCTGATGCGCTTCGCGCAGCACTTCCAGCAATTCCTTGCGGTTTTTCGGCTCATGAGCAAAAGCCTGGGTCAGTCTGTTAAACCAGGACTTCTGCTCGTTGCTCGATCGGTCTTCGCTCATGGTGGTTACTCAGGAACCTTTTGTAATTTCAGTTGGGTTGTAGGGGGCATTTATTCGTGGTCGGCGTAAGGGTCGGGGTGCCCCAACTCAGCCAGCAATTCTCGTTCCAGCGCTTCCATCTCTTCGGCTTCTTCATCCTCGATGTGGTCGTAGCCGAGTAGGTGCAAGCAGCCGTGGATCACCAGGTGCGCCCAATGCGCTTCGCTGGTTTTCGCCTGTTCCTGGGCTTCGCGCTCAACCACCGGCACGCAGATCACCAGATCACCGAGTAGCGGGATATCCAGCAACGGAATGCCGCCCAGCTCGTCCGGCACATCGGCAGGGAAGGATAGTACGTTGGTGGCGTAATCCTTATGTCGCCAGGTGTGATTGAGCTCGCGGCCCTCGGCTTCATCGACCAGGCGGATGGTCAACTCGGAGTCGGCGCTGCGCTGGCGCAGGGCAATCTCGCACCAGGCGCGAAACTGCGCCTCGCTCGGCAGGGCGGCGGCGTCGCTGGCGATCTGCAGGTCAAGCTCAAGCATTGCGCTCATCCTGCTCGTCATCCAGCTTGCCGTGCATGCGGTTGTCGTAGCGCTCGTAGGCTTCGACGATGCGCTGCACCAGTGGGTGGCGCACCACGTCCTTGGGCTTGAAGTGGGTGAAGCTGATGCCCGGAACGTCACGCAACACGTCGATGACGTGGGTCAGGCCACTTTTGGTGCCGCGCGGCAGGTCGACCTGGGTGATATCGCCGGTGATCACTGCGGTGGAACCGAAGCCGATGCGGGTGAGGAACATCTTCATCTGTTCCAGGGTGGTGTTCTGGCTTTCGTCGAGGATGATAAAGCTGTTGTTCAGCGTGCGGCCGCGCATATAGGCCAGCGGCGCGACTTCAATCACCTGTTTCTCGATCAGCTTGGCCACCTGCTCGAAGCCGAGCATCTCGTAAAGCGCGTCGTACAGCGGGCGCAGATAGGGGTCGATCTTCTGCGACAGGTCGCCGGGGAGGAAGCCGAGCTTCTCGCCAGCTTCTACCGCCGGGCGCACCAGCAGGATGCGGCGAATCTGCTCGCGCTCCAGGGCATCTACGGCGCAGGCCACGGCCAGGTAGGTTTTGCCGGTACCGGCCGGGCCGACGCCGAAATTGATGTCGTGGTCGAGAATGGCTTTGACGTAGCGCTGCTGATTGGCCCCGCGTGGGCGAATCATGCCCTTGCGGGTGCGCAGGGCGACGCTGGCTTCGACGGTCGGGTTGCTCATTTCCTCGATGCCGGACTCCTGTAGAAACAGGTGCACCAGCTCGGGCGACAGTTCGGTGTTTTCGGCTTCGCGGTACAGGCGGCGCAGCAGCTGTTCGGCTGCGCGGGTCTGGCCAGCGGTGCCGACCAGTTCGAACTGGTTGCCGCGGTTGCGCAATTCGATGCTCAGGCGCTGTTCGATCAGGCGCAGGTGCTCATCAAATTGGCCGCACAGATTAGCGAAGCGGCGAGCCTCAAAGGGTTCAAGGATAAAACGGAGTGGTTCTATGGGTGCGTTCAAGGTCGTGTGATGGCCGCCAGTCGGCTGGGGTAGTGAAACGAAGAATAGCGCTAGCGGCCGCGAGGGGGAAGCTCGGGCCGCTGCGGCTTTAGTTGCAGACGGTTTCGCTCAGTAGCGTGCCGCGCAGCGAGTTGGGCATGGCTTCGTCGATATGCACGTCGACAAACTGGCCGATCAGGCGCGGATTGTCGCTACGGAAGTTGACCACCCGATTGCTCTCGGTACGGCCCTGGAGCATGCCGGGGTCCTTCTTCGAGTAATCGTTGACCAGAATGCGCTGCACGGTGCCGGCCATCCGTCGGCTGTTCTCGAAGCCCTGCTGGGTGATGCGGTGTTGCAGCAGTGCCAGGCGCTGTTTTTTCAGTTCCAGCGGGGTGTCGTCTGGCAGGTCCGCCGCTGGGGTGCCGGGGCGCGAGCTGTAGACGAAGGAGTAGCAGAAGTCGAAACCGACATCCTCGACCAGCTTCATGGTCTGCTCGAAGTCTTTCTCGGTTTCACCGGGGAAACCGACGATAAAGTCGGAGCTGATCAGGATGTCCGGCACGGCGGCGCGCAGCTTGCGGATGCGCGACTTGTATTCCAGTGCGGTGTGGTTGCGCTTCATCGCCGCGAGAATGCGGTCGGAGCCCGATTGCACCGGCAGGTGCAGGTACTTCACCAGTTCGGGAATTTCGGCGTGGGCCTGGATCAGCGCGTCGGAGAATTCCAGCGGATGGCTGGTGGTGTAGCGAATGCGGTCGATACCGTCGATGGCGGCCACGGCGTAGAGCAGCTCGGCGAAGTCGGCGATCTGCCCGTTCTGGGTCGCGCCACGGTAGCCGTTGACGTTCTGTCCGAGCAGGGTGATTTCACGCACGCCGTGTTCGGCCAGGTGGATGATCTCGCCGAGCACATCGGCCATGGGCCTGCTGACTTCTTCGCCACGGGTATAAGGCACTACGCAGAAGGTGCAGTACTTGCTGCAGCCTTCCATCACCGAGACGTAGGCGCTGGGGCCATCGACGCGCGGTTCGGGCAGACGGTCGAATTTCTCGATCTCGGGGAAGCTGATGTCGACCTGGGCGATCTTGGTGGTGCGCGCGGCGTCGATCATTTCCGGCAGGCGGTGCAGGGTCTGCGGGCCGAAGACCACGTCGACGTAGGGCGCGCGATCACGAATCGCTGCGCCTTCCTGGCTGGCCACACAGCCGCCGACGCCGATCACCAGGTCGGGGTTGGCAATCTTCAGCTTTTGCCAACGGCCGAGTTGCGAGAACACCTTGTCCTGGGCTTTTTCACGGATCGAGCAGGTGTTGAGCAGGATGATGTCAGCGTCTGCTGCCTTCTCGGTGACTTCCAGGGCTTGATGTTCGCCCAACAGGTCGATCATGCGCGAGCTGTCGTACTCGTTCATCTGGCAACCGTGGGTTTCGATATAAAGCTTCTTGGTCATGCGCGCTCAAAAAGGGTGATTCGAAGAACCGCGCATTATAGGGAGCTAGTGCCCGGGTTCCTAGCGTTGGCTGCTAGGCGGCTATGCTATGATCCGCGCCCTTTCAATTAACCCATCGGTACGAACTGCATAGCCATGAGCAAGCGCGAACCCATCTACAAGGTGATTTTCCTCAACCAGGGTCAGGTGTACGAGATGTACGCCAAGCAGATCTTTCAAAGCGATCTGTGGGGCTTTCTGGAAGTGGAGGAGTTCGTCTTCGGCGAGCGCACCCAGGTGGTCGTTGACCCCAGCGAGGAAAAGCTCAAGGCGCAGTTCGACGGAGTGGTGCGCAGCTTTATCCCCATGCACGCGATCATCCGCATCGACGAAGTCGAGCGCCTGGGCACGCCGAAGATCAGCGAAGCCAAGGGGGGCGGTAATGTTATGCCGTTCCCCATGCCGATGCCTGACAAGTGAAGCTACTGCGCTCGACCATGCGGCGTTAAAAACTGGCTCGGCATGCTCATTTACACCAGTAAACTCCGCTGCCTTGCCAGTTTTTGCCTTGCCTACTCTTCGCTCGCTACGCTTCACGCCAAAACGGTTTGATTACGGCAGTGGTGCGAACGGCGAGGTAAGGGTGTCGGCGTTCTGCAACTCCAGCAGGTAGTTGCGGAAGATCTGCCCGAGCACCTGGCTGGCGATTTCCAGTTCATCGCGAGGCATCTGCGCGGCGATCAGGTCGGCGCTGTCCATGGCTTCGTCCGAGCCATTCACCGCCGCCATTTTCAGCACGATATAGGCCTGCACCGCGTTCGCTGGTACACCTTCGCCACGGAAGAACATCATGCCCAGGCGGTACTGCGATTGCGCATGGCCTTGCAGCGAGGCCTGCTCGAACCATTTCAGCGCCTGGCTGAGATCGCGTTCGACCCGCTTGCCGTCGTAAAAAAACTCGCCCAGCTCGAACTCCGCCTGCAGGTCGCCATTGAGCGCAGCCTGCTCGCAGGCCTCAAGGGCGGCGGGCAGTTCTTCGGGGGCGGTGTTGAGTGAGCAGCTGCCAAGCGCGGGGATCAGCAAGGAGTTGCCGCTCGCCGAGGCGAGCAGTGGCAGCAGGAGCAACAGGCAGCCCAGGGACAGGGTGCGGCCGGTGCGTTTCATGAAAATCCGTTTACCTCGGGATGCAAAGCGAGCGATGTGCCCGGCCGCCGGAACGCGGCGGCCGTCACATTATGAAATAAGCAGCGGCGTTCTTACAAAGTCTTTACCGGGTTTTCTTCTGTACGGCCGAGTTTTGCACTACCAGGCAGGCTCAGCAGCAGCCAGGCCAGCAGTGGATAGGCCGGTGTCAGTAGGGCGTGGAACAGGTCGACTCGACGTAAAGAACCGATAAAGCCCTCGGTGCCCACGGCCAAACCGGCCAGCAGAAACAGCCCAACCACCGCAATCACCGCAGCCAGGGGCGCGCGTTTGGGCCACTGCACGGCGCCTGCATAGATAATCAGCAGCAAGGTTGCCAGATTGAGCAACAGGCGATAATCCTCCAGCTGGTTCATCTGCCGGAACAGCTCGAAGAAGGCGCACAGCCCGAGCAGGATGCGTCCCCAGTTGGCGCGACTCCATTGCCAGCCACGGCCCAGTGCCAGCGCGGCGGCGCCGAGCAGCGGCAGGCCGAGAAAGCTGCTGGCTTGGCTTAGCCACAGGTGCGCGGCCTGCGCGCTGGGGTCGATGCCAAAGCGAATAACCCCCACAGCTGCCGCCGCAGCCGGCAGGAGAAACCCCAGCAAGGCGCAGAACAATGCTGGCTGGTCGGCCTCGCCATAGTGCTTGCGGGCTTTGCCGATGGCGATTGCGCAGGCCAGGCAGGCCAGGGCCAGGATCGCGTCGCTAAAGGCGGTGCTGTACTGCATCAGGCTTTCTTCAGCTCGGCAAAGGCGCGCTCGGCGGCGTCGAGAGTGATCTTAAGCTCGGCATCGCCATGGGCGATGGAGGTGAAGCCGGCCTCGAAGGCGCTTGGTGCCAGGTATACGCCGCCGTCCAGCATCAGGTGGAAGAAGCGCTTGAAGCGCTCGACATCGCTGGCCATCACATCGTCAAAGGTGACGATATCGTCGGCGCCGCTGAAATACAGGCCGAACATGCCGCCGGCTTGGGTGGTGACGAACGGAATGCCAGCCGCATCGGCGCGGTCTTGCAGTCCCTGCAGCATGCGGCTGGTGTAGTCGGTCAGCTCGGCGTGGAAACCCGGGCGTTTGATCAGGCGCAGGGTGGTCAGGCCGGCGGCCATGGCCAGAGGGTTACCCGACAGGGTGCCGGCCTGGTAGACCGGGCCGAGCGGGGCGATGCAATGCATGATTTCGCGCTTGCCGCCGAAACAGCCGACCGGCATGCCGCCGCCGATGATCTTGCCGAAGGTGGTCAGGTCCGGGGTGACGCCGTAATACGCCTGGGCGCCGCCGAGGGCAACGCGGAAACCGGTCATCACTTCGTCGAAAATCAGCACCACGCCGTGTTTGTCGCACTGCTCGCGCAGGCCTTGCAGGTAGCCCGGCGCAGGCGGCACGCAGTTCATATTGCCGGCTACCGGCTCGACGATGATGCAGGCCACGGTCGAGCCGACTTCAGCGAGCATCTGCTCAACCGCTGCCAGGTCGTTGAACGGCAGAGTCAGGGTGTGTTTGGCGAAATCCGCCGGCACACCGGCGGAGCTCGGCACGCCCTGGGTCAGCAGGCCGGAGCCGGCTTTCACCAGCAGGCTGTCGGAGTGGCCGTGGTAGCAGCCTTCGAATTTGATGATGTTGTCGCGGCCGGTGTAGCCACGGGCCAGGCGAATGGCGCTCATGGTCGCCTCGGTGCCGGAGCTGACCATGCGCACCATTTCCATCGACGGCACCAGGCTGCACACGAGGTCCGCCATCTCGGTTTCCATAGCGGTCGGTGCGCCGTAGGACAGGCCGTGCTGCAGCTGGTTACGCACTGCGTCGAGGACTTCCGGGTGGCTGTGGCCGAGGATCATCGGGCCCCAGGAGCCGACGTAGTCGACGTAGCGCTTATCGTCTTCATCGGTGACGTAGGCGCCTTCGGCGTGCTTGAAGAACAGCGGAGTGCCGCCGACGCTTTTGAAGGCGCGTACCGGCGAGTTGACGCCGCCGGGGATGTGCTTTTGCGCGTTGGCGAAGAGGGTTTCGGAACGGGACATGGCAGGGCCTCTCAAGCTGGGAGTTGGGGCGAGCCGGGCTGCCCCTGACAAGGATTAATTCTGGGTAAACAGGGCGCTAAAGGCGCGGGCGCGGCGCTCGACTTCAGCAGCCGAGTCGGCGCCGAACAGGCCATGAACTACCGCGACCATGCTGGCACCGTGGGCAATCAACTCAGGTGCGTTATCCAGAGTCACGCCGCCGATGGCGACAATTGGCAGGTTGACCTTGGCTTTCGCCGCCGCCAGCAACGCGACGTCGGCAGCCGGTGCGCCAGGTTTGGTGGTGGAGTTGAAGAAGCGGCCGAAGGCGACATAGCTGGCGCCTTCCTTGGCGGCGGCCTCGGCCAGCTCCAGCTGGGCGTGGCAGGTGCCGCCGATAATCGCCTGGCGGCCGAGCAGTGCGCGGGCGGCGGACAGCGAACCATCGCCTTGACCCAGATGCAGGCCTACACCCAAACGGGCAGCCAACTCGGCGTCGTCATTGATTATCAGCGCGGCACCATAGCGGTTGCACAGTTCGCGCAGTGTTTCGGCTTCACGTAAGCGGCGTGCGTCATCGCTGGATTTGTCGCGGTATTGCAGCAGCGTCGCGCCGCCCGTGAGTGCGGCCTCGACGTAGGGCAGCAGCTTGCCCTTGAGCAATTCGCTATCGGTGATGGCATACAGGCCACGCAGTTTCATCGCAAACGCTCCATCAGCGGCTTTCTATAAATAAGCATCTAGCGGCAGGCGGCGTGGAATAAACTGGCCGTGGCCAGGTTGTTCGGCATCGCGCAGGGTGCGCCAGGTGTAGTCGAGGGCAAATTGCACGGCGCTGACCAGTTCCTGGCCCAATGCCAGGCGACCGGCCAGGGTGCTGGCCAGGGTGCAGCCGGAACCGTGGTAGCTGCCGGGCAGGCGCTGGCAGGTAAAGGTGTGGCGGCTGCCGTCGCGGCTATAGAGGCGGTTGTGCACTTCGTGCTCATCGCCATGGCCGCCGGTGATCAGCAGGTGTTGGATATACGGCAGCAGCTTCTCGGCGCATTCATCAGCGCTGCCGTCCGGCAGCTCAGCGAGGATGCGTGCTTCCGGCAGGTTCGGCGTGGCGATGGTGGCGACGGGCAGTAGGCGCTCGCGCATGGCATAACCGACTTCATCCTTGCCCAGCGCGCCGCCGCCGCCGGCACGCAGTACCGGATCGCAGACCAGCGGGATACCCGGCAGGCGTTGCATGATCTCGAGCACGGTCTCGACCATCTCGACCGAGCCGAGCATTCCGAGCTTTACGGCTTCGACCGGCAGGTCGTTGATCACCGCATTGGCCTGGGCCAATACCCACTCGCGGTCGAGCACGCGGAAGTCGGAAACGTTGACTGTGTCCTGCACGGTCAACGCGGTCACGGTGGGAGCAGCGTGACAGCCTTGGGCGAGCAGGGCTTCGATATCGGCTTGCAGGCCGGCACCACCACTTGGGTCATGACCGGACAGGCACAGCACTACGGGGCGAGAGGTAGGCATTTTCATGGTGCGCGAGCTTACCACCAAACCACGGCTTGCAGACCCCGTCGCGGCAGGAAAGCCAGCCTAGCGGACGATCTGTCGCATGCCGGCATAGAGCAGCTGCCTCAGCCTGTGAAGGTCAAAAAACTCCAGACAGTTCAGGTTTTTCCTGGGGCTCTGGCGCAAGGGCCTATGCTAGAGTGCCAGCATCCAAATACACCGCTTCCAGCGGCGCACCGTGGCGCTGTTGGCTTACTCTGGCTGAGTTGCATGCACTACATCCTTCTCTGTTTCTTCATGCTGGTGCCAGGGTTGGCCGGGGCATTGGTTTTTGACGAAAACACCCGCAGCCTGCCGCTCGGCAAGGCCATGTCGGTATTCGAGGATGTACGCGGCGATGCCAGCATCGAGGACATCACCTCGCCGGCCCTGCAGGCCAGTTTCCGCCAGCACGACAAGGGCGTACTGAACGCCGGTTATTCGCGCTCGGTGTTCTGGCTGCGCCTGGATCTGGAATATCGTCCGCAACAGGCCACAGGTGCGCAGCCCTGGTTACTGGAGCTGGCTTATCCGCCGCTTGATCATGTGCAGCTGTTCCTGCCCGATGCACAGGGGCGTTATCAGCTGAGTCAGCACACTGGCGATGCCTTGCCGTTCTCCAGTCGCGAAATCAAACAGCACAATTATGTGTTTGAGCTGAGGTTGCCGCCGGCACAACCGCAAAGCGTATACCTGCGCCTGGAAAGCCAGGGCTCGATTCAGGCACCGCTGACCCTGTGGGCCCCCAACGCCTATCTGGAAGAGCAGCCGGCACGCATCTACGTGTTGGGCATCATCTACGGCGTGCTGCTGGTGATGCTGATCTACAACCTGTTTATCTTCCTCAGCGTCCGCGACACCAGCTACCTGTATTACATCCTTTATATAGCCTCGTTCGGCTTCTATCAGCTGTCGGTTAACGGCGCGGCTATCGAATATTTCTGGCCTAACAGCCCCTGGTGGGCGAACGCTGCCACGCCGTTCCTGATTGGTGCGGCGGCGCTGTTCGGCTGTCAGTTCGCCCGTAGCTTCCTGCATACCGCCGAGCACAGTCCTTGGGTCGATCGTGCGTTGTTGTTGATGATGGCCTCCGGTGTGCTGGTGATGACCCTGGCACTGACGGCCAGTTATGCCCTGTCGCTGCGCTTGGCCACCTACCTGGCGCTGGGCTTTACCGTGGTGATCTTCAGCGCTGGCATCCTCGCCTGGATGCGCGGTATGCGCGTGGCGCGCTATTTCATCATCGCCTGGACAGCCTTTCTCGCCGGCGGAATGATCAATACGCTGATGGTGTTGGGCTACCTGCCGAATATGTTTCTCACCATGTATGCCAGCCAGATCGGTTCGGCGCTGGAAGTCGGCCTGCTCTCGCTGGCCCTGGCTGACCGCATCAATGCCATGAAGGAAGAGCGCACGCGCATCCTGCAGGAGGCTGGGCTCAAGCTCGAAGCCTTCAACCAGGAACTGGCCAACAGCAACCGCCTTAAGGATGAGTTCCTTGCCACCGTCACCCACGAGCTGCGCACACCAATGAATGGGGTGATCGGTTCGCTGGAGCTGATGCAGATGCTTGAGATCGACGGTGAACTGGCGCACTACCAGCGCACTGCCGCCAGCTCTGCCCGCGACATGATGCGCATGGTCAATGACATTCTTGCCCTCACCGAACTGCAAGCGGGCCGCCTGTATCCACGGCGCGAGCCATTCAGTCTGCGCGGTCTGTTCGATGGCTTGCGAGCGCATTACGCGCCGCGCGCCGAAGAGAAGGGCCTGCGTTTTGTGTTGGAGCTGGATGACAGCCTGCCGGATACCTTGGAAGGCGATGCCAGCAAACTGCTGCAGAGCCTCAATTGCCTGCTGGATAACGCCATCAAGTTCACCTTGCATGGCGAGGTGTTGGTAAGGGTCAGTCGTGGCGGCACGGCCAGCGATATTTTGCCGCTACGCATCGAGGTGATCGACAGCGGCGTGGGCTTCGCAGTGCCGGCCGACGCTAAGCTGTATCAGCGCTTCCAGCAGCTGGATGGTTCGATGACCCGCGAGTACGGCGGTCTGGGCATTGGCCTGGCAATCTGCCGGCAACTGGTCGATCTGCTCGGCGGTGATCTCAGTCATGAATCCCAGCCAGGGCAGGGCAGCTGTTTCCGCCTGGAGCTGCCGCTGGCCTTGCCCGTGCAGATGACCACTCCGGCCGCAGTGGTGCTGCGCGCCACCGGCCCGGCGCTGCGCGCGCCTGAGCAGTGCACGGTATTGATCGTCGAAGATAACGCGATCAATCAGCTTGTGACCCGCGGCATGTTGCTCAAGCTGGGGTATCAGGTGCGTACCGCTGACAACGGTGCCGAAGCGTTGGAAGTGTTGCGCAGCGCGACCGTTGACGCGGTGCTGCTGGATTGCCAGATGCCGGTCATGGATGGTTTCGCCACCTGCCGCGCGCTGCGCAACCTGCCTGGCTGTCAGCTGCTGCCGGTGCTGGCGATTACCGCCCACAGCCACAGCGGCGACCGCGAGCGCTGCCTGGCCGCCGGCATGAGCGACTACCTGGCCAAACCGGTGAAGTTCGAGCAGCTGCGCAATCTGCTGCACGACTGGGTGCTCTGCCGCGAGTCCTGATCCCTTAGGTGGCATGCGCCAACGGCTGGCCAATATGCCCGCTGTTGTGCCCGGAATCGCCCTTTAGCCAAACTCTGAATCCTGATTCACTTGAGCAATAGTGAATCAGGATTCAGACCATGGCTTATCGTACCACTGCACTGCGTATCGATCGCGATCAAGCCCTGCGCGAGCGCATTATCGACGCCGCGCTTGCACGGGTTGCCGAGGGCGGTTTTGCGGCGTTGACCATGCAAGCGCTGGCCGAGGATGTTGGCATCGCCACTGGCAGCCTCTATCGCCACTTCAGCAGCAAGGGCAGCCTGGCAGCCGAGGTGTTTGCTGTGGCCAGTCAGCGTGAGGTGGATGCGTTGGCGGCCACCATGCGCGGAACCGGTCGTCCGGAGCAACGCCTGGGCGCAGGGCTTGAGCGCTTTGCGGCGCGTGCCTGGGACAGCCGTCGTTTGGCCTTTGCCCTGATCGCCGAGCCGGTCGACCCGGAAGTCGACGAGCAGCGCCTGTTCTACCGCGAAGCCTACGCGGAGCTGTTCGTTGAGTTGTTGCAGGAAGGCGCCGCGCTCGGCGTATTCCGCGTGCAGCAGATCAACCTGGTTGCTGCCTGCCTGGTCGGCGCCATTGCCGAAGCCCTGGTCGGCCCTTTGTCGCCGCCCGCGCGCGCGGCCCGCGAAGCCGGTTACCCCGCCCCCAGCCTGGCTGAAGTCAGCCAGGCCCTGGTCACCTTTTGTCTACGCGCCGTGGGCGCCCCATTGCCTGAAGAGGAGCCTCAGCCATGAACGCCAGCCAACACGCCGAAACCCATGAAGTGTTCAATCAGGTGCCGTCGCTGGATGGCGCCAATTTGTACCGCGTCGATCTGCCGCTGCAAGAGTGGACCAAGCGTTTTGGCGGTGGCTGGGCCGAGCAGCGCCTGGATGTATATGGCGGGCTGGCCGGCGGTGAACTGATGGCCGCTGGCTTTCTCGCCAACGAAAACAAGCCGGTGTTCAAAAGCCACGACCGCTATGGCCATCGCGCCGATCTGGTGGAATTTCACCCGGCCTATCACCAGTTGATGAGCGCAGCCATCGAGCATGGCCTGCCGTCCATGCCCTGGACCGATCCGCGTGCCGGTGCCCAGGTGGCGCGCGCTGCCATGAGCTACCTGCACAGCCAGGCCGAAGCCGGCAGTGGTTGCCCACTGACCATGACCTTCGCCAGCGTGCCGGCGCTGAAACTGCAGGCCGATGTGGCCGAGAAGTGGTTGCCAAAAATCCTCTCGACCCAATACGACCCGCGCAACCTGCCGATCGAGCAGAAAGCCGGCGCGACCATCGGCATGGCCATGACCGAGAAGCAGGGCGGTACTGATGTGCGCGCCAACACCACGCGGGCGTATCCGGTTGGCCTCGGTGGCCCAGGCCAGGCCTATGAGCTGGTCGGTCACAAGTGGTTCTGCTCTGCGCCGATGTGCGATGCCTTTCTGACCCTGGCATATACCGCTAAGGGGCTGACCTGTTTTCTGCTGCCGCGCCACCGTCCGGATGGTTCGCGTAACGAGTTCTATATCCAGCGCCTGAAAAACAAGCTGGGCAACTGGTCGAATGCCTCCAGCGAAGTAGAGTTCCGCGGTGCCCTAGCCTGGATGGTCGGCGAAGAAGGCCGCGGCGTGCCAACCATTATCGAGATGGTCGCGCTGACCCGCTTCGACTGCATGATCGGCTCCAGCGCGCTGATGCGTCAGGCGCTGACCCAGGCCGCGCACCACTGTGCCCATCGCCAGGTTGGTGGTCGCGTACTGAGCGAGCAGCCGTTGATGCAGAACGTACTGGCTGACCTGGCCCTGGAAAGTGAGGCGGCGCTAGCGTTGACCATGCGTATGGGTAAAGCGCTGGATAACGCCCATGATGAGCAGGAAGACAAGTTCGCCCGGCTCGTCACCGCTGTGGGCAAATACTGGATCTGCAAACGGGCGCCGGCGATGATCAACGAGGCCGCCGAATGCATGGGCGGCGCCGGTTATGTCGAGGAAACCATCCTGCCGCGCCTGTACCGCGAAGCACCGGTCAATTCCACCTGGGAAGGCTCGGGCAACGTGCAATGCCTGGACGTGTTGCGTGCCCTGTCCAAGGAACCAGGTGTGCTTGATGCGCTGTTCCATGAGCTGGGCGACGGTCAGGGTGATGCAAGGCTCAAGGCGCATATCGCCAAGTTGCAGGCGGATTTCCGCGACACCGCCGATATCCAGTATCGCGCTCGCCAACTCACCGAAGACGTGGCGCTGGCGCTGCAAGCCAAGTTGCTGCTGGAAGCCGGTAATGCGGCGGTGTCCGATGCCTTTATCGCCAGCCGCCTGGGCGGCCAGGGTGGTCGTGTCTACGGCACCTTGCCGCGCGGGGTGGAAGTTGAGGCGTTGTTGGCGCGCAGCACACCGCACCTGGTGTGAGGTGTATGCCCGTCTAGCAAGGGCTTTTGCGCGAATTGCAGTGTTCTGCTTTACCTTGAGCCCGGCCCTCTGCGCCGGGCTCTGTCATTTCTGCGTGCGGCCGGGTAAGGTGGCCGCCGATGGTTCCGCAGCGTGTTACGCGAGCGGATGAAAAGGGAACATGGTGGGTACTGCTACACGTACCGAAGCCATGGCTGCCCCCGCAACTGTAAGCGGCGAGCGACGCCCACATGCCACTGACCGCAAGGTTGGGAAGGCGGGCGAAGTAGTAAACCGTGAGCCAGGAGACCTGCCATCGAAGCCGGGCACGATGCCCAATCCCTCAATCCAGATCATTGCGCGGTGGGCGCGGTACAGGAATCTCTATGCACATCGAACCAGAAGTCGTTACTGGCGCCAAACTCTTCCTCAGTTATGCAACCGCCGCGGGTGCCTTTGGCCTCACGGCTAAGCTTGCCCTCGACAGCGTACGCAGCAACGGCGGCATTGCTGCCCTGACCTTACGTAGCCTGCTGACCACTGCGTTAGTGTTTTGCTTCTTCGAGGTCTTTCCGCATCAGGCGGTTGGCGTTTCCGAAGTACACCTGATCCTCGGCTCAACCCTGCTGCTGCTGTTTGGCGCGGGTGCTACGGCTATCGGTCTGGCGCTTGGCCTGTTGCTGCAGGGGCTATTGTTCGCTCAGTTCGACTTGCCGCAGTACGGCATGAACGTGACCACGCTGCTGGTACCGCTGTGGGGTATCAGCCTGCTGGCCAAGCGCCTGATTGCGCCGGGCACCGCGTATGTGGACCTCTCCTACAAGCAGGCGCTGGCGCTGTCGACGGCTTATCAGGGTGGCATCGTTGCCTGGGTCGGTTTCTGGGCGGTCTACGGTAACGGCTTCTCCGGCGAGAACCTGGCTGCCGTCGGTAGCTTCGGTTTGGCCTATATGAGCGTGATCCTGATCGAGCCACTGGTCGATCTGGGTGTGCTGGCCGCCGCCAAGGCGCTGTCCGCCTATAGCCGTGGGCCGTTGTTCAACGCGCGGCTGCACCAGCCTGCCTGATTGATCACCGGCGGCGCTGCCAGATCAGCTTGCCGGTATTGCTCTCAGTGACCAGGTACTGGTCACTGAAGCGATAGTAGGCGGCAGGCTGATAGTCGCCGCGGCCTTGCATCTGCACCTCCAGCAAGCCGTTGTTGCTCTGCCAACGCCCGCTGTATTGCAGCTCGCCAGGGCTGTCGTAGTTCCAGTCTGAGCCGCCTGCCACGCTGCGCGTCCATTGCGAAACGCTGCCGTCATCACTCAGTTGCAGAATCATCTGGGTGGTCATAGACGCGAAATTGGCGCCGCCGCTGTTGATGATCTTCTCGTGTATCCAGGTGCCGATCAGCGCTGGGTCGCGTGTTGCACTGCTGCTTGGGCGGCTACTTTGCGTGGCCGCTGCAGCGCTAATGTTTTGCCGGTGGAACAGCGCCTTGCGTTCCAGGGTTGCTCCGGTAGTCGGATTGCGCGCGGCGATATGGGTGTTGAGCACGCCATTGGCGTAGGTGGCATTCATATTGGCGATCAACTGTCCGGATTGCGGTTCGCTGATCTGCGCGCTGAGCAGTTGGCCGTCAAAGCTGCCGCTGATCTGCAGGCGCAACGTGCCGTCCTCGATATATTCCCCGCTGACTTGCTGGCCTTGGCTGCGCAGGTGCATTTCGGCTGGCTGGCCGTCCAGCGTGGTCAGGTAGTGGCCGTCCAGGGTGTCGGCCAGCAGAAAACTGGGTAACAGGCACAGCACAAGTGTGAGCAGGGCGCGTGGCATGCGTTTTCCTCAGGAGCTGGGGTTGTTGAAGATTAGCTGTTGTTGCTTGACCTGGGGGCGGCCTCGCACTTGCAGACTGACTGTGCAGCTTAACGAGGAGCGTTGCCATGACCCGCGAACACGCCTTTTGGCAAGAATACCAACTGGCCCGCGCCCAGCGCGGCCTTGATCCAGCTACCGAGCTACGCCATCTGGAGCGAGCGCATATTCTCGGTCAGCGTTATTTCAACGAGCACCTGCGCAGTCATTTGTGGATGCTTGCATGGGCTTGGCGCCAGCGTGACTGGGCCGAAGGGCTGGCGCAGTTGCTGCGCATTCCCGGTAGTCTGGGCTCGTTGTTAGGCCTATTACCCTCGGGGAATCCGGGTACGCGTCGCGTCGGTCCGCTGACCCCGCAGGATATTCCTGAGGATCTGCAAGCGCTGCTCAAGTAGCCAGCACAGGCAACACCGCGCTATCGCAAACGCGGCGGATCAGGGCAAGATAGAGCCATTACGTTCAGCCAGGAAGGTGCCTTGTGAACCCTTGCTCCGATGACTTTATTGTCGCCAAAACCGCTGAAGAAGCGGTGGATCGTCTGGCCGCTCTGCACCTGCAGGCGACCACCGCTCTCAGTCAGGCGCTCAAGCGCTACCTGAAAGAGCGCATCAAGCCAGATGCCGCCCAGCAGTGCCAGTTCCGTTACCCAGAGCTGCGCCTGATCTATCTGTGTCAGGGCGAAGTGCCGACCACTGTGCGTGCTTATGCCAAGGTGCAGGTGCCGGGCACTTACAGCATCACCGTCACGCACCCTGCGGCGTTTCGTAAGTACCTGCTGGAGCAGCTGCGTCCGCTGATGAGCGACTTCACCGTGCGGGTTGAAGTGGGCATCAGTCAGCAGAACATCCCTTACCCCTATGTGGTTGAGCAGGGCGACGAGCTGGCTGGCTCCGGTGTGACCGCCGCCGAACTGGCGCGGGTGTTCCCCAGCACCGACCTCTCCGCTGCCACCGATGGCACTGCTGATGGTTTGTATGACTGGGAAAACACCGACCCGCTGCCGCTGGCGCTGTTCGATGCGGCGCGGGTGGATTTTTCCCTGCGCCGTCTGGTGCATTACACCGGCAGCGACTGGCGACATGTGCAGCCGTGGATACTGCTGACCAACTACCACCGTTATGTCGACCAGTTTATTCGCCATGGTTTGGACATGCTGGTGGGCGAGTCGCGCTTCACCCGCATGGTGCTACCGGGCAATGTAGTCATCGAGCGTGGCATGGCCGAAGGCGAGATGCAGGCAATCATCGAGACAGTGGTTTGGCACCGTTATCAGATGCCTGCCTATCACCTGCAGAGTGATAAGGAGGGTGACGGCATTACCCTGGTCAATATTGGCGTCGGCCCGTCCAACGCCAAGAACATCACCGACCACCTGGCCGTGCTGCGTCCGCATTGCTGGCTGATGATTGGCCACTGCGGCGGCCTGCGCCAATCGCAGACCATCGGCGACTATGTACTGGCCCACGCCTACATGCGTCGCGACGGTATTCTCGACCGCGTCCTGCCGCCGAATATCCCGCTGCCGGCCCTGGCCGAAGTGCAGCAGGCGTTGCAGGAGGCTGCCAAACAGGTCACTGGTGAACAGGGCGATGAGCTGAAAAAGCGCCTGCGTACCGGTACCGTGCTGACCTACGACGACCGTAACTGGGAGCTGCGCTGGGCTCAGGAACGGCCGCTGATCAACCTGTCGCGCGCCGTGGCGGTGGATATGGAAAGCGGCACCATCGCCGCGCAAGGTTATCGTCTGCGGGTGCCTTACGGCACGCTGCTGTGTGTATCGGACAAGCCGCTGCACAGCGAAATCAAGCTGCCGGGGGCGGCGGGAGCGTTCTACGAACGCGCCGTCACCCAGCACCTGCACATCGGCATCACCGCCCTCGACCTGCTGCGCAACCAGCTCAACTCGTTGCACTCACGCAAGCTGCGCAGCTTCGACGAGCCGCCGTTCCGTTAGTCGGGGCGATTTTGTGGCGCGCCGCACAGGATTAGGCGGCAGGGCTGCGAGTGGTCGCGCAGAGGGTTAGGCTGCGCGACCTGCAAACATGACAAGGAGTGTTGTATTCATGGATCGAGCCCAGGTTTTACTCGAAGGCTTGTGGGAACCTTTCAGTTTTCTTCCCCTATTTGGCTACAGCTGTCTTGGTCTGCTACTCGGTGCTGTCGCCGGGCTGCTGCTGACCTTGCAATTGCAACGCTCAGGCTGGCTGGCGCGGCGCAACCGCTGGCATCACTGGCTACTCAAACTGTACTTTCTGCTGTTACCCGTTAGCGGCGCCTTTCTCGGCGTGCAGGCGGGGTTGCTCTATGGCGGCCAGCAACAGGTTCATCGCCATCTGGATAGTTATGCGCCGCTGGTACAAGGCGTGGCGGATGGTATCTGGCAGGACTTCTCCACTTACTTGCAGGCTCAAGATCAACAGGTCATGACGCGCGAACTGCAGAGCACCAGTGTGCAGGCCGTACTTAATCATATGGCTGCCCAGTACCTGCAAGCGCAGCTTCTGGCCCGTGCGCTGCAGTTGGAGGAGGCCTCGTTGAGCGAGCGCATCGGCCTCCAGCTATTCGACTACTTACAGGCCAGCCTGCTGAGCGCAGCGGTGCGCGATACGGCAGTAGAGCAGGCCAATAAATACACTGGGGTGGACCGCCAGGTGGTGTTCGATGTACTCGATGCGCGGGTTGAGCAACTGTTCCAGGCTGACTTCCTGTTGGGCTTGCTCAAGCGTCAGTTGGCTCAGGTGCTCAAGCCGTTTTACCTAACGCTACTCGCGTTGCTGGGGTTGTTGCTTGCCATGATCGGCGCCGAACTGTGGCTGTCGCGCAGGCTGCGGCAATGGCCCCAAGGGTTCGTTGAGGTTCAAGCAGTACCGGGTACATTGCCGGCGCAGTAGTGCTGGGTTTATCGCGGTCTCGGCGCGCCGTGTGCCTTCTGGTGCAGCGCGCTTTCCAGCCACTGACAGAAGCTGCGGGTCAGTGGCTCGTGTTCGCTGTCGCGGTGGATCAGCCAGGCCCAGTTGGCGCCGCGAATGGTCTGCTCCACCAGCGGTTGTAATGTTCCGCTGTTGCGCGCCTGTTCGGCCAGCAACTGGCTGACCAGGGCAATACCAAGCCCCTGGCAAGCGGCATCCAGCAGCAGGCCCAGGTCCGAGAAGTTCAGGCCTTGGCTTTGTTGGCCGACATCCGCGCCGCCCTGAACCTGCCAGTGACTCCAATCCATCTCCCTTTCGCCGTGCAATGTCGTGCGCTCGGCCGCTGCCTGGCTTAACAAGCTGGGGTGGCACGCAGGGTAGAGGCGATCTTCCAGTAATACGCGAAAGCTGCACTCGGCCTGAGCACTGAGGTCGTCACGCACAGCGATATCAATGGTCTGGGTGGCCATGTCCGGGGTTTCATCGGTGGTTAGCAGCCACAGATCAACCTCAGGATGCAGGCGATGAAACTCACCCAGGCGCGGCACCAGCCAGTGGCGAGCGAAGGCTGGCGTGGTGTTGACCACCAGTTGGTTGGGCTTGCGGTATTGCTCCAGGCGGCGGATGCCGACCGCAAGTTGCTGTAGCAGTGACTGGGTGGTGCTGAGCAGGTCATGTCCGGCATCGGTGAGCGCCACACTGCGCCCGCTCCTGAAGAACAGCGGCTGTTCGAGAAAGCCTTCCAGGCTGCGGATCTGTTGACTGATTGCCGACTGGGTGAGGTGCAGCTCTTCGGCGGCTTTGTGGAAACTGCCTAGGCGGGCGGCGGCTTCGAAGCCGCGAAGGGCGTTCAGGGGAGGCCAGTGCTTGAGCATGATTGATAAGTCCTGCTAATCAGAAGTGTGCAAAATCTATCGTTAGTCGCCTAATTTTTACAGGCCTAGCATACAAGCCATCACCGCTTTTGCGGTTTTCAGTGATAACAAAGTCTTAACTGAAAGGTATTTGTATGCAGCATGAAGCAGTCGCGCAGAACGCTTGGATGATGCCCGCGGAGTGGGCGCCGCACGCCGCCACCTGGATGGTCTGGCCACATAATCGGGCGCTGTGGGAGTCGACCTGGGGCGTGACCCTGGCCGAGGTGCAGGTCGATTTCGCGCGGGTGGTCAATGCCATTGCTCGTTTCGAACCGGTGAAGCTGGTGGTCGACCCGTCGGCCATCGAGCGCGCCCGAGAGCTGTGTGGGGCCAATATCGAGCTGATTGTGCTGGCGGTCAACGACAGCTGGTGCCGCGACTCCGGTCCGAGTTTCATCTGCCACCCGCAATTGGGTCTGGCTGGGGTCAGCTGGCGCTTCAACGCCTGGGGCGGCAAGTCCGATCACGACCTCGACGAAGGGCTTGCCCGACGTGTCCTCAATGGTCTCGGCCTGGAGTGCTTTGGCACCTCGCTAAGCAACGAGGGCGGCGCGCTCCATGTCGATGGTGACGGCACCCTGATTACCACTGAGTCGGTACTGCTAAACCCCAATCGCAATCCGGGCATGAGCAAAGCCGAGATGGAAGGTATTTTCGCCCGTTTGCTCGGAGTGAAGAAAACCATCTGGCTGCCAGGCGACCCGGACTATGTCACTGGCGACATGACCGACGGCCACATCGATGGCGTATGTGCCTTCGCCAAACCAGGTGCGCTGCTGGTAGACGCGACCCGTGATCAGTCTTCGCTGTATGCAGAAGTGGTGCGCGAGAACCGTCGCGCTCTGGAACTGGCCACTGACGCCCGGGGGCGCAGATTCGAGATGCTTGAGCTGTTCGAGGCCACCGCTGCGGTGGACACTGAGGCTGAGGTGTTCTGCGCCTCGTACACCAACTTCTACATCTGTAATGGCGCGATCATCATGCCGGCCTACGGCATTGCTGCTGACGATGAAGCGGCGGCGACACTGCGCATGGCATTCCCAGGTCGCGAAGTGGTGCCGGTACAGATCAATCAGCTGGCCCATGGCGGTGGCGGGGTGCATTGCATTACCCAGCAGCAGCCGGCCTGGCCGCTGCCAGGGGTGAAGTGATGAGCACACTGACTGTTGCCACCACCCAGTTCGCCTGTAGCTGGAACCTTGAGCACAACCTTGATCAAGCCGAGCAGCTGGTACGCGAAGCGGCGGCCAAGGGGGCTCAGTTGATCCTGCTGCAGGAGCTGTTCGCCACACCGTACTTCTGCATCGAGCAGGACCATAAACATTTGGCGCTGGCCGAGGAGTTTGGCCAGAGCCGCGTGCTCAAGCGCTTCGCGGCCCTGGCCAAGGAGCTGGGCGTGGTGCTGCCGCTGTCCTGGTTCGAGAAAGCCGGCAACGCCTACTTCAACTCGCTGAGCGTGGCCGATGCCGATGGGCGCCTGCTTGGCGTGTACCGCAAGACCCACATTCCCAACGCTATCGGCTATCAGGAGAAGGAATACTTCAGCCCTGGCGACACCGGTTTCCGGGTTTGGGATACCGCCTATGGGCGCATCGGCGTAGCCATTTGCTGGGATCAGTGGTTTCCAGAAACTGCACGCTGCCTGGCTTTGCAGGGTGCCGAGGTGCTGTTGTTTCCCACTGCCATTGGCTCTGAACCGGGCGCCGCAGCGCTGGATTCGCGTGACCACTGGCAGCTCACGCAGCGCGGCCATGCTGCCGCCAACATCCTGCCGGTGGTAGCCGCCAACCGTGTCGGCCATGAAATGGCTAGCACGGATCCGGCGCTGCAGATGAGCTTCTACGGTTCGTCTTTTATCACTGACCACAAGGGCCAGTTGTTGGCTGAGGCCGACCGCGACAGTTGCGGCGTATTGGTGCGCGAGCTGGATCTGGCGGTCATGCGTGAGGAGCGCCTGACCTGGGGCATCTACCGGGATCGCCGCCCAGAAATGTATGGGTCGCTGCTGGGGCTGGATGGCAGCAACACCCATGTGCATTGGCATGATCGAGGAGTTCGGCTATGACCCTTAGCAAACCGCTGTTGCTCGCCTCTCTGGGCCTTGCGCTTGGCTGCGCCCAGGCGCACGCCGAGGATGAGGCCAAGATTCTGCGTCTGTACAACTGGGCGGATTATTTCGCCGAAGACACGCTGACCAATTTCACCGAGGAAACCGGGATCCGGGTGATCTACGACGTGATGGAGGGCAGCGAGACGCTAGAGGCCAAGATGATGTCGGGCAATAGTGGCTACGACCTGATCTTCCCGGGTGATACCGTGGCCGAGCGCCTCATGCGCGCGGGTGCGCTGCAAAAACTGGTGCCAGAGAAGCTTGAATACCTGGCTGATATCGAGCCAGGGCTGCGCAACCTGCAGACCCAGTATCCCTATTCGCGGCACGCTACAGTGCCGTACACCTGGGGCAGCATCGGCATCACCTACAACGCAGCAGCGATCAACAAGCGCCTGGTCAATGCGCCGGTAAACAGTCTCGACCTGCTGTTCAAGCCGGAAAATGCGGCCAAGTTCGCCGATTGCGGTATTTCCATGATCGATTCACCGGACGAAGTGCTGGCCGTAGTGCTCAACTACCTAGGCCGTTCGCCACGCAGCGCTGAGGCTGCTGACCTCAAGGCCGCCAGTGAGCTACTGGCGTCGATCAAACCCTATATCCGCAAGTTCCAGTCGCAGCCAGTTACTGATCTGATCAATGGTGATCTGTGTCTGTCGCTTGGCTACAGCGGTGATGTCACCCAGGCCCAGCGCACGGCCAGCGCTGCTGGAAAATCGATGGACTTCCAGTACCGCATTCCGCGTGAAGGCACCACGGTGTGGATGGACACCATGGCCATTCCGGTGGATGCCCGTCACCCAGAGTACGCCTACGCCTTTATCAACTTCGTGATGCGTCCGGCGAACATGGCAGCAATCAGCAACTTCACCGGCTACCCGACCTCCAGTGCCAAGGCCAGGCCGCTGGTCGATGCGGACATGCGCAACAACCCGGATATCTACGTTGATGAAGCCGCTTATGCGCGACTAATCCCCGGCAAGGACATCCCGCAGCGCGACATGCGTGCGCGCATGCGGGCGTGGACCACCTTTAAAACCACCAGCAACAACTGACCCATACGCCAGTCAGCGCCCTGCAGCCAAAACTACAGGGCGTACTTCGAAGCCATGCGCGCTGATCGGCGGCCGCACCATCCACCACCGAGGGACAATCCTATGTCGACACGTCGTGATTTCATCAAACACCTGAGCCTGGCCGCCGGCCTGGGCGCGGTGGCTTCCCTGGGGTTGGGTGTGAGCGCCCCCCGGGTGCGCGCCGCACTGGCCAACAGCTGGTACATGCCGGATGAACATGCCCCGCAAGAGCGGGTGTTCCTGGCTTTCGCTGCCTCGGCATCGATCTGGGCTGACTGGGCGACACCAGTGAACAACTGTGTGGCGCTGTTGGCTAAGACCATTGCCAAGTACCAGCCGGTGACCGTGCTGTGTCGCGCTAACCAGTTGAGTCAGGCCAGGCAGAAGTGCGGCACCCGTAATATCAAGTTCCTGATGATGCCGTTGGATGACATTTGGATGCGCGACTACGGCGGCTGCTTTGTGGTCGATGGCCAGGGTGGGCGCGGCCTAGTTGATTTCAATTTCAATGGTTGGGGTGGCAAGCAAGCAGCGAGCAACGATACCCAGGTCGCCGACACCCTCAGCTACGAAACCTATGCGACTTACATCAGCAGCATGCTCACTGGTGAGGGTGGCGGTATTGAGGTGGATGGCCATGGCACGGCGATCATGACTGAGAGCTGCTGGGTCAACCGCAATCGTAATCCAGGCATGAGCCGCGCGCAGATCGAGGCCGAGCTGAAGGCCAGCCTCGGCCTGCGCAAGATCATCTGGCTGCCGGGCATCAAGGGCAAGGACATCACCGACGCCCACGTCGACTTCTACGCGCGCTTCGTCTCGCCTGGCGTGGTCATCGCCAACCTGGATAACGATCCGAAGTCTTACGACTACGCGGTAACGCGCACCCATCTGGAGATCCTCAAGGCTGCCACCGATGCCGATGGGCGCACGCTGACCGTGCACACCCTGCCGCCACCCTTGAAGCCGCGTAGCAACCTGTACAGCAGAAATAACCCGGACTTTGCCCCCGGCTACATCAACTATCTACCGATCAATGGCGCGGTGATCGCCCCGCAGTTCGGCGACGCGGCGGCGGATAAGTACTGCAAAAATCTGCTGACCCGGCTTTATCCAGGGCGCGACATTGTGCAGGTGAATATCGATCCGATTGCCGGCGGCGGTGGCGGTATTCACTGTGTGACCAAGAACATGCCGCGCCTGTGATCTTTACTTGCTCCACTGCCTGTTGAAAAAAACAGGCCTCTGCGCCGTGCCCTGCTTGCTAGGGGCATGGCTTTTATGTTTGAGGAATAAATGCCATGCGTTGCTTACCCCTGTTGTTGTCCATTGCCCTGGCTGGCACCGCCGAGGCCGCCAGCCTGGTGTTGCACAACGCCCGTATCTACACGGTGAATGCCGAGCAGCCCTGGGCCAGCGCGATGGTGATCGATGAAGACGGCAGCATCGTCGCGATTGGTGAGGGTGAGGATGTGGCCGACTATGTCGACGATGAAACTGAAAGCGTCGACCTTGGCGGCCGCTTGGTGTTACCCGGTTTTCAAGACAGCCACGCTCACGTGCTGGATGCCTCTTCAGAGGCTCAAGGCGATTGCCCGTTGCAGGCCGACAGTGCGCTGGATGAGTGGCTGGATGAGATTGGTACGTGCGCCAAGGCATCACGCGGTGACTGGCTGCTGGGCAGCGGCTTTAGCCTGCATACCTTGCTGGACAGTGGGGAAAGCCCGCGTGCACTGCTGGATGAGATCGACGCCGACTCGCCGATCGCGATCATGGAGGAGACCTCGCATTCCTACTGGCTCAACAGCAAGGCGCTGCAACTGGCCGGCTTCGCGGGTGCCGAGCATGATCCCGTGGGTGGGGTGATCCTGCGTGATGCCCAGGGCGAGCCGAGCGGTGTCGTCCTCGACAATGCCGGTGACCTGGTGATGGACAAGGCCCTGCCACCTTCCAAGGCGCTGCAGCAGGTGTATTACCAGGCCGTGCTGGATGGCCAGGAGGCGCTGGCCAGCAACGGCATCACTTCGGTAGCCGATGCGCGGGTGTTCTGGCGACGTGGCCATCTTGATGCCTGGCAGCGTGCGCAGCGCGAGGACCGGCTCAAGGCCCGCACTACCTTGGGCTTGTGGGCCTACCCGCAAATGGACGACAAACAGCAGCTGGCTGAGCTCAAAGCGCTGTACGCGCCCAGCAGCGCCGACAGCCTGTTGCGCGTTAGCCAGATCAAGCTGTATGTCGACGGCATCGTACACAACACCACTGCGCGCCTGCGCCAGCCTTATGGACACAGTCTGGCGGGTGTCAACTCGCATGGTTTGTACTACTTCACCCCCGAGCGCCTGGAACGCTATGCCCGCGAGCTGTCGGCGAGTGGTTTCGATATGCACATCCACACCATCGGCGATCAGGCGGTACGCGATGCCCTGGATGCCATCGAGCAGGCCACCTCGGGGCGTCATCGCCTGACCCACGTTGAGCTGGTAGATAAGACCGATCTGCCGCGCTTTCGCCAGTTAAATGTGATTGCCGACTTCCAGCCCAGCCGTTACTTCACCACGTCCTTTCTCGAGGACAACCAGCCGCTGATCGGCGAACGTGCCTACCAGATGCTGCCCCTGCGCGCGCTGTACGACAGTGGTGCGCGGGTCACCCTGAGTTCTGACTGGGACGTGAACCCACTGTCGCCGCTGGGCATCATGCAAAACGCTTTGAGTCTGGGCGAACGGGGTTTGCCGAACCTTGACGCCGCGATCAAGGCCTACACCCTAGATGCGGCCTACACCCTGCGCCAGGAGGATGACACCGGCTCGTTGGAAGTCGGCAAGCAGGCTGATCTGCTGGTGCTGGATAAAAACATCTTTGACATGCCGGTTCATCAAATCGGCAAAGCCAAGGTGCTATGGACCTTGCTCGGCGGTGAGGAAACCTACCGCGATAAGTCATTCTGAGGGGGCAGCCGCCCAGGGATGCCTGGGCGGCAGGCACGAGCCATCAGCAACTGGCGTCCAGCACCACTCGGTAGCGCGCTTTACCGGCACGAAGATGATCGATGGCCTCGTTGACCTTGCTCATGGGAAAGTGCTCGACCTGCGGCAGGATCTGATGGCGCGCGCAGAACTCCAACATGGTGGCCATGTTGCTGGGGGAGCCCACCGGGGAGCCGGACAGGCTCTTCTGCTTCGGAATCAGGTTGAACACATGCACCGGAATCGCGCTCGGTACGATGCCGACAAAGTGCAGGCGACCTTTGCCGCGCAGGGTGCCGATCATGGCGTTCCAATCCAAGTCCGCGCTGGCGGTGACCAGCAGGAAGTCCAGGCTGCCGGCAATGGCTTTCAGCGCAGCGCTGTCGGTCGATGCCACCACCTTGTGTGCGCCCAGGCGTTTGGCTTCGTCCTGCTTGCTCAGCGATGAGGTGAAGGCGGTAACTTCGCAGCCCCAGGCATTGAGAAAGCCCAGCGCCAGGTGACCGAGGCCGCCGATGCCGACCACGCCGACTTTATCGGTGGGTTTTACGTCGAAATCCAGCAGCGGGCTGAACACTGTGGAACCGGCGCAGAACAGCGGGCCGACCAAGGCTGGGTCGAGACCTTCCGGCAGCGGTACGGCCCAGGCCCAGTGGCTGCGCAGGCGGTCGGCGAAACCGCCGTTGCTGCCAACAATCGTCGGTTTCACCGTGCCGCAGAGTTGGTGTGAACCTTCCATGCACGAGCTGCAATGCATGCAGCTGCCTTTGTACCAGCCGATGCCCACTCGCTGGCCGAGCTTCAGGCCGCGCGCCTGCGGGCCGAGGCGCACCACGGTGCCGACCACTTCATGACCGGGGATAAAGGGATAGCGCGCATTGCCCCATTCGTTGTCGATCATCGATTGGTCGGAGTGGCAGATGCCGCAGTATTCCACCGCCACTTCCACCTCTTCGGCGCCGAGCGGGCCGGGGTCATAACTGTGCGGTTCGAGGGGCGCACCGGGGGCTTTGGCAGCCCAGCCGGTAAAGGTTTCGACGATGGATTCGGACGAACTCATAACAATGGCCTCGGGACGGGAAACACAATCTTGCCAGCATAGCCCGCTCCGTCGGTGAAGGCTGCGCGGATCACTCAGCCTGATAGTCCAACCTTGGCCTCGGTTACACTGGCCGCTTCGTAACCTGCAGCTGGATCACCTATGTCACGCCCACCTCGCCTTGCGTCCGCTCGTCCGCACAGCGGCAAACCTGCCGTGCGCCGTGTGGCCAAGGCGCCACCCGCCGAGCCGCGTTTGTTGGTGCTGAACAAGCCCTTCGACGTGCTGACCCAGTTCAACGACGAGCAGGGCCGCGCCACCCTCAAGGATTTTGTCGATGTGCCCGGCGTCTATCCGGCTGGCCGGCTGGATCGTGATAGCGAAGGCTTGCTGCTGCTGACCAACGACGGTGGCCTGCAGGCACGCATCGCCGATCCCAAGCACAAGCTGGCGAAAACCTATTGGGTACAAGTCGAGGGTGAACCGAGCGAAGCGCAGTTGCAGCAGCTGCGTGAGGGCGTGCAATTGAATGACGGCCCGACCCTGCCGGCTGAAGCGCGTCTGTTAGATGAGCCGCAGTTGTGGGATCGCAACCCGCCGGTACGCTTTCGCAAAAGCATCCCGACGGCCTGGCTGGAACTGGTGATTCGTGAGGGCCGCAACCGTCAGGTGCGGCGTATGACAGCGGCGGTTGGCCTGCCGACGCTGCGTCTGGTGCGGGTGCGTATCGGCCCGTTCAGTCTGGATGATTTGCAGCCAGGGCAGTGGCGTGAAGTGCCACCTCGGCTGGTCTGATCAGTAGCCGGCTTTGATAACGGCGATGCCTTTATCCAGCACTTCATTCCAGGCGCTGCGGGTTTTGTTGCAGTACTGCTGGTCATGCTCGCCGATGGTCTGCAGCAGTGCTTGCTGCCACAGCACATACAGCTCAGGGCGAATGTCCATGGCGGCGCGGGAGTGGCTGCAGCCCAGGGCGCGCAACTTGGTGTCAGGCATGCCGCGCGCATGCATCACCAGGTTGAGAATGCCCTGGCGCAAGAGCAGCTTTTGCCCGTTCATCTCGGTATTGGCGAACTTCTCGCGCACCTCGGGTGAGCTGGCGAGGAAGTGCTGGTAGAAATTGTCGAAGAAATCAGGGCTGGCGCAGCAGCGGCCATAGCTCTGCATCACCCGGTCGGTGGGGGACATGAATACTCCTGGGGAACGGCGGAAAGCCGCATTCTAGCGCGGTTGGATGCGGCTGGGCGTGCAGTAGTCGGCGCGGGCAGCTTTATCAGCCGTGGATGCCGCGACTTACTTCGATGATGTAAGTGATGATCGGCTTGGCCAGGAAGGCGAACAAACACAGGCCCAGGCCGAGGAACAGGATCGCCGTACCCAGGCGGCCGGCTTTGGAGGTTTTTGCCAGGTCCCAGATGATGAAGAACATAAACACCATCAGCCCGCCGACCAGTGCGTACATCATCAGCGATTCGAACTGTTCGGTTTCCATTCGGGCCTCGTGAACCTGCAGGTGCTCGGCTGGGTGCCGAAAATCGATGCGTAGGCGGGCGCGGTGACGCTCGCCAGAGGGGCGCGATTATACGCGCCGGGGGCGGCCCTGCCAGCCGCGCATGACGAGGGTGCGGCGATCAGCCGCGCAAATGCTGCAACGGCAGCTGGGTGCTGGAGAGAATCTGCTGCAGGACGAAGCTGGAGCGCACGCTGGAAACCCCCTCGATACGGGTCAGGGTGCCCAGCAGTAGCTGCTGGTAGTGATCCATATCCGGCACCACCACTTTGAGTTGATAGTCCGCGTCCATCCCGGTGACCAGGCAGCATTCGAGCACTTGCGGGCATTTGCGGATTTCTTCTTGAAAATGCTCGAAGCGTTCCGGGGTGTGCTTG
>JAHJXZ010000122.1 GCA_018827205.1 Gammaproteobacteria bacterium
CCCGGTGATGGAATCGTCGCCGTGGCCCCTTTGACCGACGCATTGCGCATCCGTACTGGAGAGCGCGGTGATGCTGCGCTTTAGGGGAAATTGACATGTACGAACGATTAATTCGCTTCGCCATCGACCAGCGCTGGCTAGTCTTGCTGGCTGTGCTCGGCATGGCAGCGTTGGGTGTTTACAGCTACCAGAAGTTGCCGATTGATGCGGTTCCCGACATCACCAACGTGCAGGTGCAGATCAATACCGAGGCTAAGGGCTACTCGCCACTGGAAACCGAGCAACGGGTGACCTTTCCGATTGAAACGGTTATGGCGGGGCTGCCCAACTTGCAGGAAACGCGCTCTATCTCGCGTTATGGACTGTCGCAGGTCACGGTCATTTTTGAGGACGGTACGGACATCTACTTCGCGCGCCAGTTGGTGAATGAGCGGATACAGGAAGCCCGTGGCAATCTTCCCAGCGAGCTGTCGCCGAGCATGGGGCCTATCGCCTCTGGCTTGGGCGAGATCTATATGTGGACCATCGAGGCGCAAGAGGGCGCAAAGAAGCCGGATGGCAGCGCCTATACTCCGATGGATCTGCGTGAAATTCAGGACTGGATCGTCAAGCCACAGCTGCGCACCGTCAAAGGCGTTACCGAGATCAACACCATTGGCGGCTATGCCAAGGAGTTCCAGGTCTCGCCCATGCCGGAGCGTCTGGTTGCCCATGGCCTTAGCCTGCAGGACATTGTTGCGGCGCTGGAAAACAACAACGCCAACGTCGGGGCGGGTTACATCGAGCGCAGTGGCGAGCAGTACCTGATCCGTGCCCCAGGTCAGGTAGGCAGTATTGCCGACATCGCCAATATCATCATCAAGAGCACCGATGGCGTTCCCGTGCGTATTGGTGACGTGGCCGAGGTTGGACTGGGTAAAGAGCTGCGCACTGGTGCCGCCACTGAAAACGGTCAGGAGGTGGTGCTCGGCACGGCATTCATGTTGATTGGCGAGAACAGCCGCTATGTATCGCAGGCGGTCGATCTGCGCTTGAAGGAAATCAACCGCAACCTGCCGAAAGGGGTCATGGCGAAGACGGTCTATGACCGCACCGTATTGGTCGACAAAGCCATCAGCACGGTGAAAAAGAACCTGATCGAGGGCGCTCTGCTGGTTATCGCGATTCTGTTCCTGTTCCTGGGCAACATCCGTGCAGCACTCATCACCGCGATGGTGATCCCGCTGTCGATGCTGTTCACCTTCACGGGCATGGTCAGCAACAAGGTCAGCGCGAACCTGATGAGCCTCGGTGCGCTCGACTTCGGCATCATCATCGATGGTGCCGTGGTGATCGTTGAAAACTGCGTGCGTCGTCTGGCTCACGCCCAAGCCTCCGCGGGCCGAACGCTGACTCGTAACGAACGCTTTCATGAAGTTTTCGCGGCGTCGAAGGAAGCGCGTCGTCCGCTGCTGTTCGGGCAACTGATCATCATGGTGGTGTACCTGCCGATCTTTGCGTTGACCGGTGTGGAGGGCAAGATGTTCCACCCGATGGCGTTCACCGTGGTGACAGCGCTGCTGGGGGCCATGATCCTCTCGGTGACGTTCGTCCCAGCGGCTGTTGCGCTGTTCCTCAATGGCAACGTCAGTGAGAAAGAAAACCGCTTGATGGTCTGGGTCAAGCAAGGCTACGCGCCGTTGCTGGATTGGGTCATGGTCAGCAAGCCGCTGGTGCTGACTATCGCGGCAGTCATCATGCTGCTTTCCGGCTTGGCTGCTTCGCGGATGGGCAGCGAGTTCGTGCCGAGCCTGGATGAAGGCGATATCGCGCTGCATGCCTTGCGTATTCCAGGAACCAGCCTTTCACAAGCAATTGACATGCAGGTGCAGCTCGAACAGCGGGTCAAATCCTTTCCCGAGGTTGATACCGTGTTTGCCAAGCTGGGAACCGCCGAAATCGCCACAGACCCCATGCCGCCGAACGTGGCAGACAACTTTGTCATGCTCAAGCCGCGCGACCAGTGGCCCGACCCTGATCGCAGCAAAGCCGATCTGGTTGCTGCGATGCAGGAGGCGGTCGAGCAGGTTTCCGGCAACAACTACGAGTTTACTCAGCCCATTCAGATGCGCTTCAACGAGCTGATCTCCGGCGTACGCAGTGACGTCGCGGTGAAAGTGTTTGGCGACGACATGGATGTGATGAACGAGACCGCCGAACAAATCGCCGAGGTGCTGGAGGGTATTCCGGGTGCCGCCGATGTGAAAGTTGAACAGACCACGGGGCTGCCGATGCTCAGCGTACAAATCGACCGTGAGAAAGCCGCACGATTCGGTTTGAATGTCTCGGAGATTCAGGACGCCATTTCCACCGCCATCGGTGGGCGTGAAGCAGGAGCGCTGTTTGAAGGTGACCGGCGTTTCGATATCCAAGTTCGCTTGGCGGACGAGTGGCGCAATGATGTCGACAAGATCCAGCAGCTGCCTATTCGTCTGGCCAATGGCGATGGGCTGGATGGCCCAGGGTTTGTGCGCTTGGCTGATGTGGCGAGCGTGGTGTCCGCACCGGGTCCGAACCAGATCAGCCGTGAAAGTGGCAAGCGTCGCGTGGTGGTCACCGCGAACGTTCGTGGTCGCGATATCGGCTCTTTTGTCGCCGAGGCCGAGAGCAAGATCGCCCAGGCGGTGAGAGTTCCTACAGGTTATTGGACGACTTGGGGCGGCACCTTCGAGCAGCTTCAGTCGGCGGCCAAACGCCTGCAGATTGTCGTGCCGGTATCACTGCTGCTGGTGTTCACGCTGCTCTTTATGATGTTCGGCAATGTCAAAGATGGCTTGCTGGTATTTACCGGCGTGCCCTTTGCGCTGACAGGCGGGATCATGGCCTTGTGGCTGCGTGATATTCCGCTATCGATCTCCGCAGGCGTGGGTTTCATTGCTTTGTCGGGCGTGGCGGTACTCAATGGCCTGGTCATGATTTCCTTTATTCGCAGTTTGCGTGAGAACGGCATGGGATTGGACGAGGCCATTCGCGAAGGCGCATTGACTCGCCTACGGCCAGTGCTGATGACTGCCTTGGTGGCGTCTCTGGGCTTTATCCCAATGGCCACTGCAATTGGTACGGGGGCGGAGGTTCAGCGGCCTCTGGCCACGGTGGTAATTGGCGGAATCCTGTCTTCAACCGTGCTGACGCTGCTGGTTTTGCCATTGCTCTACCGCTTGGCCCATCGTCTGCGCTAAGTTCACAGCGCTATTCGTGTGCAACTGAAAAGCCCCGCTCTTGAGCGGGGCTTTTTGCTTACCGTAAATACCGCTCAATGTGGGCGGTGACTGTGCCTGTGACGTCCTCAGCGGCTTTTTTTACGCCAAATAAGAATCGGAACTGCCCGGATGTAGACAAGCTCACCCACCAACTCAACCAGCGTCTGGGTGATGACCGCTGCGGCTGCAAGCCCCCGTATTTCTTCAGGCAATGCCAGGGCCAGCGGAAGAACCACCAACGAGTTACGTGTGGAGGTACTGAAAGTAACCGCTCTCGCCGTCGAGGCGGGCAGTTTATAAGCTCTTGAAGCCAGTGCGCCCACTACGGGGGCCAAAAGCATGAAACCGATGTACACCGGGATCACCGGTAAAAGCTGGTCGATATCACGAACCACCGGCGAGATTTGCGACCCAACCACCGCAATGAGAACTGCCGCCATCGCAGGGACTGGCATCCATGCCCATACGGTGTTCCAGCGACCTACGAACCGTGAGCGCTTAGCCAAGGCTGCTGTAGCAACCGCGAGCAATAAAGGCACGACAATCAGTGCGAGAAAGGCTTCAGCGAAAGGCGCTATCGAGATAACGACTTGGGATTGCTCCCCTAGCATGAAAGCCAAATACACAGGCAACAGCACAAGTTGCAGCAGCAAGAGAATGGGGGTTGCCGCAAGGATCGCGCGCGAGTCGCCTTTGCCAATGTGAGTAAAGACCACCACGTAGTCGATACAGGGGGTGAGCAAAACCAGAAGAGCACCGATTAGGATTGCCGGGTGTTCTGCGAGCCCTCTGGTGAGTGCCCACACCAGCAGTGGAATCAGTACGAAATTAGCGATAAGCAAGGCTGACATGAAGCGCTTGTTGCTAAGACTTTCGCGGAGATCAAGAAAGGGAATTTGCAGGAACATCGCGTACATCAGCACGGCGATAGTCGGGGTCACTAATGCGTTCAGGCTCTGCGCTGCTGCAGGAGCTATTAACCCACCGATTGCCGCTGCAATGACCGCGACGAAATAGATCGGTATCTGGTTTTGTTCAAGCGCATCCCTACTCATAGCATCCTCAAGGAGCAAAAGCGTCAGCTTACATTAGGTAGCGGAGAGCGTGGCGATACTCTTGGATGGCCTGAATCATGAAAGATTGAGATGGGCACGGCGTCTGGCTATTGAATGGGTATCTGCTGACGGTGCAAGGTCGCGGTATTCAAATGACACCGTGTTCTAGCATCGTGGAGATAGGCAGATGCCTTTGCAGATATCAGGCAGATCAATATAAAGGTCTTCACCCGTATCATTTTGCCCTTCTTGCTACACGCTCTAGCGTGTGGTTGTTGCTGGTATTAATGACTTGCGAAGAAGTAGAGTTGGTTCGTTGTCGTGGTTTTTATATTCTCAGTGAAGCTTGTTGGCTATGGAACGAATTAAATAAAAAAAGCGCCCCGAAGGGCGCTTAGGGTACACCTCTTTCCAAGGAGCTCGGGAGCTTCTAGAGGTGAACATCGTTCGGAAGTGAGCAGTTAATCAGCTTTGGTTTCTTTTTTAGGATCGGTATCGATCCGATCTTGGCTGCTGTTCTTAACCTTTGACTCGTCCGCCTGTTTGGCAGCGGGCTTAGTTCCGTGAATTCGTTTTTGATCTGCTCGAAATCTCTCCTGAAATTTCATTGAGCGGTCGTAACCATCTCCTCTTGCATAAGTCTGTGTTGAGCCGACAAGAAGTACCGATCCAATAACTAGGGCTTTCAACATCTTCATAAGGCAGACCTCGTAAGATTCAATTAGTAACTTGTCGAGATTTATGGATAAGTTCTGCAAGTTCGAATGAATTTTACGGGGGTGAAGCTAACAGCAGCGTGAGCTCAACATTACATTCTTGCAATCTAATCACTGTGTCTCTTGTTATGAATGAGCGGGCAGGGCTTTTAGAACCCGCCCGCCCATCCATTTTTAGAGCACGCTCAGTGGGTACTCGACGATCAGACGAACCTCGTCCAGATCCGACTCGTAATCCGTTGCGCGGGTAGTCATCTGGCGAACACGGAAGGACATCTCTTTCAGTGAGCCCGTTTGGACGACGTACTTGGCTTCGATGTTGCGTTCCCAGCGCTTCTGGTCAGTCAGCGGGTTGCCATCGGCATCACGACGCATATACACACTGTTGGCGTCGGAATAGTCCGCATCTGTACCCAGCGCATAGCGCGTCATGAAGGTCAGTCCAGGAACGCCATAGCTGGCCATATCTAGGTCGTAGCGCAGCATCCAGGACTTCTCTTTCGGCGAGTTGAAGTC
>JAHJXZ010000123.1 GCA_018827205.1 Gammaproteobacteria bacterium
TCCGCCGTATGTTCGGCAACGAGCGCATGGACGCGGTGCTGGGTTCGCTGGAGGGCAGTGTGCGCTTCTATGGCCTGACGCCGACCAATATGCAGCTGGAAGGGCTGGATCGGCATCTACGCCTGGTGGAAAGCTACAAGAAGCTACATGCGGCGCGGGCCAGGGCGGCGAACATCGGTTAAGGCTTCGGCCAAGGCGAGGTACACGATGGAACTGACAGAGCACGAGTGGTCACGAATCATCGAAATGGCTTGGGAAGACCGCACGCCCTTTGAGGCGATAGAAAGCCAATTCGGCCTGAGCGAAACCCAGGTGATCGCATTGATGCGCCGCAGCCTGAAAGCCGGCAGTTTCAAACTCTGGCGCGCCCGAGTGAGCGGACGGCAGACCAAACACCTGCAGCTGCGCGATCCGAATGTGGGCCGTGCATATTGCCCGAGCCAATACAAACAGCGCTAAAGCGCAGCTATCCGCATTAAGGCGTCGTGGCCAGCACTGCCTGGTTGCGGCCACTGTGCTTGGCTTTGTAGAGCAGACGATCGACCTGCTCAAGAAGTGCCTGAGGCTGATCGAACGGGCCTGGAATCAGGGTGCCAACGCCGAGGCTTAGGGTCAGCAGCGGGGCGACCTGGGAATGGGCATGCTGGATTTGCTGCTCGTGGATCAGCTGGCGGCAGCGCTCCGCGACCTGGGCGGCGGCTTGGGCATCGGTTTCCGGCAACAGCAGAACAAATTCTTCGCCGCCATAGCGAGCCATCAGATCACGTGGGCGCACGACCGCGCCACTCAGGGCCAGGGCAACGTTTTTCAGGCAGTCGTCGCCCTGGATATGGCCGTAGTGGTCGTTGTATTCCTTGAAATAGTCGATATCCAGCAGGATCAGTGACAGCGGCTGACTGGTGCGCTGGGCGTTGCTCCATTCCACCTGCAGGCGGTTGTCGAACATGCGCCGGTTGGCCACGCCGGTGAGGCCGTCGAGGTAGGAGAGCTCTTCGAGCTGTTGCTGCAATTGCAGCAGTTGCTGCTCGGTCTGCTTGCGCTCGCTGATGTCGAACATAAAGCCAATCAGCGACTCGACCTCGCCGGATTCGTTGCGCAGCACGTGCACCACATCGCGTATCCACACGTAGCCGCCATCGCGGGTCAGGGCACGGTAATCGGCCTCATGATCGGTGCCTGCCTGGGATTGCGACACGCAGAAAGCCACCACGCTGTCGCGGTCTTCGGGGTGCATGCGCTCGGCCCAGTCGTTGGCACTGACCCAGCTCGCCCGTGGCCAGCCGAGCAGGGTTTCAATCTGCGGGCCGATGTAGGCGAATGTCATGGTGGCCCAGTCGATCTTCCAAGGAATGGCTTTGGTCGATTCCAGCAGGGTCTTGTAAACCGCGCTGTCGTTAATTATCGAGTCAGGCATGGGAAGCAATCCGGGCGGGGTATGGCTGAGGTTGTAACCAAGACCAGCAACTGGCGCAACACTGGTGCGACTGAATGGCCAGTACTGTTGGCAAGCGATTAGAGCAAACGGGCTGCGCAGAATGCACAAGGGCCACGAATGTGGCCCTTGTGGGTGTTACGCCGTGGTGCGATCAGGCATGCACCTGGGATGGGTCACGACGGCTGTCCGGGCCGTTCATCAGCGCAGCACCCGTGGTTTCATCCATGGCCTGCTGCAGGGCCTTCTTACGCTTCTCTTCGGCACGGTGGGCAAAGAACCACACCAGGAAGGTGGCAAGCGACACTGCCAGCAGAATCAGACTGGCCACGGCGTTGATTTCCGGCTTCACGCCCAAACGCACGGCGGAGAAGACTTCCATCGGCAGGGTAGTCGAGCCAGGACCGGAGACGAAGCTGGCGAGTACCAGATCGTCCAGCGACAGGGCGAACGACATCATGCCGCCGGCCGCCAGTGATGGCGCAATCATCGGGATGGTGATCAGGAAGAACACTTTCCAAGGCTTGGCGCCTAGGTCCATGGCCGCCTCTTCGATGGACAGGTCCAGCTCACGCAAGCGCGACGACACCACCACTGCCACGTAGGCAGAACAGAAGGTGGTATGGGCGATCCAGATAGTCAGCACACCGCGCTCGGCAGGCCAGCCGATCAGCTGGGCCATGGCCACGAACAGCAGCAACAGCGACAGACCGGTGATCACCTCGGGCATAACCAGCGGTGCGGTGACCAGGCCGCCGAATAGCGTGCGCCCTTTGAAGCGGGTCACGCGGGTCAGCACAAAGGCGGCCATGGTGCCCAGCGCTACGGCGGCAATCGCGGTGTAGCAGGCGATTTCCAGCGAGCGCATTACCGAGTTCATCAGCTGGGTATTGTCGAGCAGGCCGACGTACCACTTCACCGACCAGCCGCCCCACACCGTTACCAGCCGCGAGGCGTTGAACGAGTAGATCACCAGAATCAGCATCGGCAAGTAGATGAACCCCAGACCGGCCCACAACATAAAGTTGGAGAAACTGAAACGCTTCATGGCCGGCCCTCCATCTCTTTAGCTTGGTTACGGTTAAACAGAATGATGGGTACGATCAGGATCGCCAGCATCACCACAGCCAGGGCGGACGCTACCGGCCAGTCGCGGTTGTTGAAGAACTCCTGCCACAGCACCTTGCCGATCATCAGGGTCTCCGGGCCGCCGAGCAGTTCAGGAATCACGAACTCACCGACCACCGGGATAAACACCAGCATGCAGCCGGCGATGATGCCGTTTTTGGCCAGCGGCACGGTGATTTTCCAGAAGCTGTTGTAAGTGCTCGACCCCAGGTCAGCGGCTGCCTCCAGCAGGCTCTGGTCATGTTTCACCAGGTTGGCGAACAGCGGCAGGATCATGAATGGCAGGTACGAATAGACAATACCGATGTACACCGCCAGGTTGGTGTTGAGGATCTGCAGCGGCTCGTCGATTAGCCCCAGCCACATCAGGAAGGCATTGAGCAGGCCGTTGTTGCTGAGGATGCCCATCCAGGCATACACACGGATCAGGATCGCCGTCCAGGTCGGCATCATGATCAGCAGCAACAGGACCATCTGCTTGTCCTTGTCGGCACGGGCAATGGCATAGGCCATCGGGAAGCCGATTACCAGACAGAGCAGGGTGCTGACCGTGGCCATTTTCAAGGAGCCAAGGTAAGCCGCCAGGTACAGCGCATCCTCACTGAGGAAGATGTAGTTACCCAGGTTTAGTACCAGCGTGAACTTGTTTTCCACCCAGGTGTACACGTCGGTGTACGGCGGAATAGCCACGTCGGCTTCGGCGAAGCTGATTTTCATCACGATGATGAACGGCAGCAGGAAGAACATAAACAGCCAGAGGAACGGCACCCCGATTACCAGGTGCCGGCCCTTGGGCATACGGCGGCTGATGCTTCGGATAATGTTCATGAGCGTAATGCCACCCCGCTATCGTCCTCCCACCAGACGAATACTTCATCGTCCCAGGTAGGTCGGGCGCCACGCCGTTCAGCGTTGGCAACGAAGGACTGCACCACTTTGCCGCTCGGCAGCAACACGTGGAACACCGAATGGCCGCCGAGGTAGGCGATGTCATGCACAGTGCCGCGCGACCAGTTGTATTCGCAGGAGGGCTGCTCGGTGGTAACCAGCAGTTTTTCCGGGCGGATGGCGTAGGTGATGCTCTTGTCCTGCACCGAGGTGCTGACGCCGTGGCCAACGTAGATATTGCGTTCCAGGTCCGGGCTGGCGATCAGCGCGTGGCCTTCCATGTCTTCGACCACCTGGCCGTCGAACAGGTTGACGTTGCCGATAAATTCGCAGACCAGACGGCTGGTTGGCGTCTCATAGATGTCAACCGGGCTGCCGATCTGGGCAATCCAGCCCAGGTGCATGATGGCGATACGCTGGGCCATGGTCATGGCCTCTTCCTGATCGTGGGTCACCATGACGCAGGTCACACCGACGCGCTCGATGATCTCGACAAGCTCAAGCTGCATCTGCGAACGCAGCTTCTTGTCCAAAGCACCCATGGGCTCGTCGAGCAGCAGCAGCTTCGGCCGTTTGGCCAGCGAGCGCGCCAGAGCAACACGCTGACGCTGACCACCGGAAAGCTGGTGTGGCTTGCGCTTGGCGTACTGGGTCATGTGCACCAGCTTGAGCATTTCTTCGACGCGGGCATCGATCTCAGCTTTAGACATTTTGTCTTGCTTGAGGCCAAAGGCGATGTTGTCCGCCACGCTCATGTGCGGGAACAAGGCGTAGGACTGGAACATCATGTTGATCGGCCGCTCGTATGGCGGCAGGTCAGTGATGTCCTCACCGTCGAGCAGAATGCGCCCTTCGGTAGGCCGCTCAAAACCTGCAAGCATGCGCAGCAGAGTCGATTTACCCGAGCCGGAGCCACCGAGCAGGGCGAAGATTTCACCCTTGTTGATGGTCAACGAAACGTCATCAACGGCAATGGTTTCGTCAAATTTCTTGGTGACACGCTCGATCTTGACCAGCACCTCTTTCGGTTGCTGATCGCCCTCGAGAACCTTTTTATAGGCACTGGAAGCAACTGCCATTACCAAAACTCCCGCAAGAATTGGGTCACTGACCCGAATAAAATCTGCCGCGCTTGGCGCAGCGGGTCGTACGGTCAGGCTGGGCCTGCCGTACGCTGTGTTTTAGCTTCCGCTTACTGGCCCGACTTGATCTTCGACCAGGCGCGAGTCATGGAACGCTGGATCTTCGGTGGCAGCTCAGCAGAGATGTAGAGTTTGTCCAACACGGCCTGGGATGGATAAATCGAAGGATCGTTACGCACTTCCTGATCCATCAACTCGCCCGCCTTGAGATTAGGGTTGGCATAGCCGACGTAGTCGCTGACCGTGGCGATCACTGCTGGGTCGAGCAGGTAGTTGATAAAGGCGTGTGCTTCCTTAACGTTCTTCGCATCGGCTGGAATGGCCATCAGGTCAAACCACAGGTTGGCGCCTTCCTTGGGGATGCTGTAGGTAATTTCGATGCCCTTGCCTGCTTCCTCGGCGCGTGCGGCCGCCTGGAAGACGTCACCGGAATAGCCGAAGGCGATGCAGATGTTGCCATTGGCCAGGTCACCGATGTACTTCGAGGAATGGAAGTAGGTGACGTATGGACGGACTTCCATCAGCTTGGCCTCAGCCTTCTTGTAGTCCTCTGGATTGGTGCTGCGCGGATCAAGCCCCAAGTAGTTGAGCACCGCCGGGAACATCTCGTCGGGAGAGTCCATGAAGGCTACGCCGCAGGCGTTGAGCTTCTTCAGGTTCTCCGGTTCGAAGAGCGTGGCCCAGGAGTCGATCTCGTCGATACCGAGCACTTCCTTGACCTTGGCTACGTTGTAGCCAATACCGTTGGTGCCCCACAGGTACGGCACCGAATACAGGTTACCGGGATCGTTGACGTCCAATTGCTTGAGCAGGGTTGGGTCAAGGTTTTCCCAGTTTGGCAGCAGACTGCGGTCGAGTTTCTGGAACGCGCCCGCCTTGATCTGCTTACCAAGGAAATGGTTGGACGGCACCACGATGTCGTAGCCGGAGCGGCCCGCCAGCAGTTTGCCTTCCAGGGTTTCGTTGCTGTCGAAGACGTCGTACATGGCCTTGATGCCCGTGGCCTTCTCGAAGTCGACCAGGGTGGTTTCGCCGATGTAGTCAGACCAGTTATAGACATTGACCACTGGTTCAGCGGCTTGCACGGCGCTGATGCTGACGGCGGCGGCCAGCAGGCCGGCCAGAAGTGGAGTACGACGCATAGGAGATTCCTTATTGTTGTGGGTGAATGCGGCGGAGCAACCCGCCGCACACCGTTAGGGCTATGGCATTACTTGCCCGATTTGATCTTGGTCCAGCTGCGTGTCATCGCGCGCTGCGCGTTAGCTGGCAGATCCGGGAAGGTGTAGATCTTGGCCATGGTGGCCGCGTCCGGGTAGATGCCCGGATCGTTACGCAGCACATCGTCAACCAGCGGGGTGGCCGCGGCGTTGCCGTTAGGGAACTGCACGAAGTTGGTGATGTTGGCCATGACCTCTGGCTTCATCAGGTAGTTGAGGAACACGTGAGCGGCTTCAACGTTTTTCGCATCGGCTGGGATGGCCATCATGTCGAAGAAGCTGCCAGCACCTTCTTTCGGGATGCTGTAGGAGATGTTCACGCCGTTCTTGGCGTCTTCAGCACGGGACTTGGACTGATACAGGTCGCCCGAGTAGCCGATGGCCACACAGATGTTGCCGTTAGCCAGGTCGCCGATGTACTTGGAGCTGTGGAAGTAGGACGTCGAGGAACGGATCGAGAGGAACAGTTCTTCGGCTTTCTTCAGCTCACCAGCGTCGGTGCTGTCAGACTTGAAGCCCAGGTAGTTGAGTGCCGCCGGGAGGATTTCAGTCGGCGAATCCAGGAACGACACGCCGCAGTCTTTCAGCTTGGCGATGTTTTCCGGTTTGAACACCAGGTCCCAGGAGTTGACCGGTGCGTCCGTGCCGAGCGCAGCCTTGACCTTGTCGACGTTGTAACCAATACCGATAGTGCCCCACATGTAGGGAATCGAGTACTGGTTACCCGGATCGCTCGGATCGAGGGCCTTGAGCAGGTTCTTATCCAGGTTTTCCCAGTTTGGCAGCTTGGACTTGTCCAGCTTCTGGTAAACACCAGCCTTGATCTGCTTGGCCAGGAATGGGTTGGACGGCACGACGACGTCGTAACCGGAGCTGCCGGCCAGCAATTTGGCTTCCAGGGTTTCATTGCTGTCAAAGACGTCGTAGACGACCTTGATGCCGGTTTCCTTCTGGAAGTTGTCGATGGTGTCTTCTGCGATGTAGTCGGACCAGTTGTAAACGTGAAGGACTTTGTCATCCGCGTGTGCGGTACTCACCACAGCCCCAGCAAGGGACAACGCGAGAAGGGTTTTGCCGAAAGTTTTCATGCGTACAGCTCCTGTTGTTGTAGTCATATCCGAAAGATGCGCAGCCATCTGCAACACCTTCCGGTGAGCCTGACCTACGCATTGGCGCAGTCTGGCAAGGTCACACCCCGGTTGACAACATTCAGACGTAAGCATCTGAAACCAAAGATTATTAAACCTTAAACCAGCACCTCTGCAGCGGTCAGGTCGAGGCATTTACGGGCCTTTTCCAGCAACTCGTCGATCTCAGCAAAGCTGATCACCAGCGGTGGCGAAATGATCATGGTGTCGCCTACGGCGCGCATGATCAGACCGTTATTAAAGCAGTGACTGCGGCAGATCATGCCAACGCCCACATCACCAGCGAAACGCTTGCGGCTGGCTTTGTCCTGCACCAGTTCAATGGCGCCCAACATGCCAACGCCGCGCACTTCACCTACCAACGGGTGATCGGCCAGCTCACGTAGACGCTTTTGCAAATACGGTGCCGTTTCTGCCTTAACCCGCTCAACAATCTTTTCTTCGCGCAGAATGCGCAGGTTTTCCAGGGCCACTGCAGCGGCCACCGGGTGCCCGGAATAGGTAAAGCCGTGGTTGAAATCGCCGCCCTGGTTAAGCACCTCGACGATATCGTCGCGCACGATCAGCCCGCCCATGGGGATGTAACCGCTGGTCAGGCCTTTGGCGATGGTCATCATGTGCGGCGTGTTACCGAAATAATCGCTGCCGAACCATTCGCCGGTGCGGCCAAACCCGCAGATCACTTCATCGGCAACAAACAGAATGTCGTACTTGGCGAGGATTTCGCGGATGCGCGGCCAGTAGCTGTCTGGCGGGACGATCACACCGCCCGCGCCCTGGATCGGCTCGGCAATAAAGGCTGCGACGTTTTCTTCGCCAACTTCGAGGATCTTCTGCTCCAGCTGGTCAGCGGCCCAGATACCGAACTCCTCGGGGCTCATGTCGCCACCCTCACCGAACCAGTACGGCTGCGGGATGTGCACGATGCCTGGAATCGGCAAGTCGCCCTGCTCATGCATGTACTTCATGCCACCCAGGCTCGCACCAGCCACGGTGGAACCGTGGTAGCCGTTAACCCGACTGATGATCACCTTCTTGTTTGGCTGCCCCTTGATTGCCCAGTAATGGCGCACCATCCGTAGCATGGTGTCGTTGCCTTCCGAGCCCGACCCGGTGAAGAACACATGATTCATGCCCTGCGGGGCCAAGTCGGCAATCGCTTTGGCCAGCTCCAGCGCCGGCGGCGTGGCAGTCTGGAAGAACATGTTGTAGTAGGGCAACTCTTGCATCTGCTTCGCGGCGGCGTCTGCCAGTTCCTTGCGACCATATCCAATCGCCACACACCAGAGCCCGGCCATGGCGTCGAGGATCTTGTTGCCCTCGCTGTCCCACAGGTACACGCCGTCGGCCTTGGTGATGATGCGCGGCCCATTTTCCGCCAGCTGCTTGAAGTCGCTGAACGGCGCGAGATGGTGTTCGCGGCTCATGGCCTGCCATTCGCGGGTTTTCGGGTTGGTCACTTGACTGTTCATAACAACACCTTGCTTACGCAGGCTGCGCATTGCAGCCCGATAAAAATTCTTGGCGGCTGGCGCAGGGATCACCCGCGCCAACCACCGGACTGTTACACCGACAGCAGCAGGAACTCACGTTCCCAGGAACTGATGACGCGCTTGTAGTTCTCGTGCTCAGCGCGCTTCACCGCGACGTAGCCACGCATGAACTTCTCACCGAGGTATTTTTCGGCGTCCTTACAGGCTTCCATCCGCTCCAACGCATGCTCAATGGTGATCGGCAGACGCAGATTGCGGCGCTCATAGGCGCGCCCTTTAACTGGCGCACTTGGCTTGATGTCGCCGACCATGCCCATGTAGCCGCACAGCAGGGAAGCGGCGAGGACCAGATACGGGTTGGCATCGGCACCGGCCAAGCGGTTCTCCACACGACGGTTCTGCGGCGTGGCTTCTGGTACGCGCAAACCGACGGTGCGGTTCTCTTCGCCCCACTCGACGTTTACCGGCGCCGAGGTGTCCGGCAGGAAGCGGCGGAACGAGTTAACGTTCGGCGCGAACAGCGGCAACAGCTCGGGGATGTACTTCTGCAGGCCGCCGATGTGCTGCATAAACAGCTCACTCATGCTGCCGTCGGGGTTGGAGAACAGATTCTTCCCGGTTTTGATGTCGACCACGCTCTGGTGGATGTGCATCGCACTGCCCGGCTGATCGGTGATCGGCTTGGCCATAAAGGTGGCGGCCACATCATGCTTGAGCGCCGCTTCACGCATGGTGCGCTTGAATACGGTGATCTGGTCGGCCAGGTGCAAGGCATCGCCATGCCGGAAGTTGATTTCCATCTGCGCTGGACCGTCTTCATGGATCAGCGTGTCGAGGTCTAGGCCCTGGATTTCGCACCAATCGTAGACATCTTCGAACAGCGGATCGAATTCGTTGGCAGCGTCGATGGAGAACGACTGACGGCCCACTTCCGGACGACCGGAACGGCCCATCGGCGCGACCAGCGGGAAATCCGGGTCGCTGTTGCGTTTGGTCAGGTAGAACTCCATTTCCGGCGCGACGATTGGCTTCCAGCCCTTGTCAGCGTAGAGCTTGAGCACATTCTTGAGAATGTTGCGCGGCGACAGCTCAATCGGGTTGCCCTGCTTGTCGAAGGTGTCATGGATCACCATCGCAGTCGGCTCAATGGCCCAAGGCACGAGGAACACGGCGTTCTCGTCGGGGCGGCAGAACATGTCGATGTCCGCCTCGTCGAGCAGGTCGTAATAGATGTCGTCCTCGACGTAGTCGCCGGTCACGGTCTGCAGCAGCACACTCTCGGGGAGACGCATGCCCTTCTCGTCGAGGAACTTGTTGGTCGGCGAAATCTTGCCACGGGCAATGCCGGTAAGATCGCTGATCAGGCATTCAACTTCGGTGATTTTGCGTTCTTTCAGCCAGCTCGAAAGCTGGTCTAATTTGGTGCTCATAGAGACCTCAGGGTTGGTTAGAGCCGACTTATATATAGTCGGCTCAGCGTTGCCCCGCCGTCTTCCTGCAAGCCTCACCAAAGGCCTGGAAGATGGCGAGATAATTCGGGTTGGATCGTACCTGCCATTCAGGGTGCCATTGCACCCCCAAGGCAAAGCTTTTGGCACCTTCGACGGAGAAGGCTTCGATCAACCCGTCAGGCGCCAGTGCTTCTACGTGAAGGCCCGGCGCCAGACGCTGAACGCCCTGGCCATGAATGGAATTGACTTGAATCTCGTCCGGCAAGCCGATGCTGGCGAGCAGCCCGCCAGGCTGCACATGCAGCGCGTGACGCAGGCCATATTGCTGTTCTGCGGGCAGATCACCGGGTTCACGGTGATCCATCAGCCCGTCGACCTCGTGTACGCGCTGGTGCAACGCGCCGCCGAAGGCCACATTCATCTCCTGAAAACCACGACAAATACCAAGCACCGGGATACCGGCGGCAATTGCTGCTTTAATCAGAGGAAGAGTCGTACTGTCACGCGCCGGATCATGGGCGGTGCCGGGTTCGCTGGCGTCACCAGCATAGTGGTGCGGTTCAACGTTGGATGGCGAGCCGGTAAACACCAGGCCATCGAGGTGCTGCAACAGGTAAGCCTGATCAAGCTGCTCGCCAAGTGCGGGAATGATCACTGGCATACCGCCAACCACCTGAACGATGGCCTGCAAGTATTTATCGCCTGCGGTGTGGTAGATGTTGTGCCCGATCTGCTTGGTGCAGGCACTAACGCCGATAATCGGCTGGCGCGACATGAGACACCCGTTTTATTGCTGTTATGGGTTTCGACCGAGCTTAGCCTTGTTCATTTTTTTTCACAATAGTCATGTAAAAAATTGAACACACCCGACTGAGCACCCCGGCAGGCAAGGCTTCCAGCAGGGCTGCATTGCCCTGTAATGCCCTAAAACTGGCCATCAAGCCCCCTTTTGGGGCAAAATGCGCCTCTCTTGACAGCATCTGGTGTTTAAGATTGACTCACACCCGTGCAGTTGCATGATTGATATTTTTAACAAAAAAGGTGTTGCATCATGTCGGTACCCCCGCGTGCCGTTCAGCTTAATGAAGCGAACGCGTTCCTTAAGAAACATCCTGAGGTCCTGTTCGTCGACCTTCTGATCGCAGATATGAATGGTGTGGTGCGCGGCAAGCGTATCGAGCGCGCGAGCCTGCATAAGGTTTACGAGCGCGGCATTAATCTCCCGGCTTCTCTATTCGCCCTGGATATCAACGGTTCGACGGTGGAAAGCACCGGTCTGGGTCTGGATATCGGCGACGCCGACCGTGTCTGCTTTCCCATCCCCAACACCCTGTGCAATGAGCCATGGCAGAAGCGCCCAACCGCGCAACTGTTGATGACCATGCATGAAATGGAAGGCGAGCCGTTCTTTGCCGACCCACGGGAAGTGTTGCGTCAGGTGGTTACGAAGTTCGACGAACTGGGCCTTACCATTTGCGCAGCCTTCGAAATCGAGTTCTACCTGATCGACCAGGCCAACGTGAACGGTCGCCCACAGCCGCCGCTGTCGCCACTGTCAGGCAAGCGCCCGCAGTCGACCCAGGTGTACCTGATCGATGACCTCGACGAATATGCCGAGTGCCTGCAGGACATCCTCGAAGGCGCCAAGGAGCAGGGCATCCCTGCCGACGCCATCGTCAAGGAAAGCGCCCCGGCGCAGTTCGAAGTCAACCTGCACCACGTCGCTGACCCGATCAAGGCCTGTGACCACGCACTGCTGCTCAAGCGCCTGATCAAGAACATTGCCTACGACCATGAGATGGATACCACCTTCATGGCCAAGCCCTACCCCAACCAGGCGGGTAACGGCTTGCACGTGCATATCTCGATTCTCGACAAGCAGGGCAACAACATCTTTGCCTGCGACGACCCGGTACAGAACGATGCCCTGCGCCACGCCATTGGCGGCGTGCTGGAAACCATGCCTGCCTCGATGGCATTCCTCTGCCCGAACGTTAACTCCTACCGTCGTTTCGGCGCGCAGTACTATGTGCCGAACTCGCCGTGCTGGGGCATCGACAATCGCACCGTAGCGCTGCGCGTACCCAATGACACTGCCGATGCCGTGCGCATTGAGCACCGCGTGGCCGGCGCCGATGCCAACCCTTACCTGCTGATGTCGGCCGTTCTGGCAGGCATACACCATGGCCTGACCAACAAGATCGAGCCAAACGCCCCGGTAGAGGGCAACTCCTACGAGCAGAACGAGCAAAGCCTGCCGAACAACCTGCGTGATGCTTTGCGCGAGCTGGACGACAGTGAAGTACTGGCGCGCTATATCGACCCGAAATACATCGATATCTTTGTCGCCTGTAAGGAAAGTGAGTTGGCTGAGTTTGAAAACTCGATCTCCGACCTCGAATACAACTGGTACTTGCACACGGTTTGATGCAACACCCAACGCCGGCCTTTGAGCCGGCGTTTTTTATTCCGCGCACTGCGCAACCCTGCCCTTTATCACGCTTCAGCGCGATGACGGGCAGGCTGCGCCGCGAATTCCTGCTGACGCGACATCAACCTATTCAGGAGATCTCCATGCCTCGCCTGTTCGTTTCACTGCTACTAGCCCTGACGCCGCTGCTGGCAAGCGCCGAAGAGGTGATTCGCGTCTACAACTGGAACGACTACATCGCCCCGCAGGTTCTGAAAGACTTCGAGGCGCAAACCGGCATCCGCGTCGACTACCACACCTACAGCACTGCCGAAGAGTTGGAAGCTGTGCTGGCCAGCGGTGAAGCCATCGATGTCGCCGTGCCGTCGCATGACGCCCTGCCGGCAATGATCAAGAACGGTACCCTGCAACCGCTGGATTTCAGCCTGCTGCCCAACCGCAAGCACCTCGACAAGCAGCTGCTCAGCACCCTGGTCGCTCTCGACCCGGCTAACCGCCATGCCTTGCCGTATTTGTGGGGCGCAGTGGGCCTGGCGATCAACACGCCGCAAGCCGAAGCCGCCTTTGGTGGGCCACTGCCCAATAGCTGGAGCCTGCTGTTTGATGCGGAGCAAAGCGCGCGCTTGGCCACTTGCGGCATCAGCGTGCTAGACGCTCCCGACGAGACCCTGACCCTGCTACTCAACTACCAGGGCCGCAGCCTGGCGCGCAGCGCGCCGAGCCGCATCGAGCGCTCCAGCCAGGTGCTGGATGGCTTGCGACCAAATCTGCGCTACATCGACAGTGAGCGGTATATCGAAGACCTCAACCAGGGCAAGCTCTGCGTGGCCATGGCCTGGGTTGGCGATGCGCTGGCAGCAGCGGATGCGGGTCAACCCGTGCGCTTTTTAGTGCCGGATGAAGGCTCGATCCTGTTTATCGACAACCTGGTGATTCCCAGCAGCGCCAAGCGCGTCGACCTGGCGCACCGCTTTATCGACTACCTGATGCAGCCCAAGGTTGCCGCGCTGATCACCGCCGAAACCCTGTACCCCAGCGGCAACGCTGATTCCCGCGAGTTCCTCGACGAGGCTCTGCGCAATCAGCCAGACCTTTACCCGGATCGTGACACCAAACGCCGCCTGCATCCGCTGGAAACCCTGCCGGAAAAGCACAGCGCTACCCGCGATGCCGTATGGACGCGCTTTCGTGATGGCAGTTGAGTGATACAGCGGGCTATCTAGGCAGGAGGGGCTTTAGCTCGCGGCTAAAGCCCCTCTGCACAATGCTGCAGGCCTTACTTGACCAGCTGACGCCAGGCCTTTAGCGAACCGATGGTCAGCAGCTGCGCCTTGCGCGCAGCAAGCACCTCAGGATCGATGGACTGATTGGCCAATTCAACCAACTTGTTCAGCTCACCGTACAGACGGTCGACTTCCGCCACCTCCAGCACCTCGCGGGCCAGGTGCAGCCAGACCAGCAAGCGCTCGATGCGCGGCAGCTGCTCAGCCAGGTCTTCCGGCTGCTGCTGATATCGGCGCAACTGCAGGGCCGCGCCCTCTTCAGCAATCAGCGTCGGCAACCAGTTGCCCAGTGGCGCAGCGCCCTGGCGATTGCCCCGGTTGTTGCGCTCCACAGTCCAGCTGCGGGCCAACAGCCAGCGCGACAGGTTCAACGAGAACAGGCCCCAGCGATTGCCCTGCAGTTCAGCGGCGAACAGCGCCGGCGCGTTTTTGCGCAGGCTGTCATCGTCCTGGCCAGCCAGGACGCGCGGACGCCATTCCAGCAGCAAGCCATCCAATAGCTCACGCAAGGCATGGCTGCTGGCACGCGGCGCGGCCTGACCAAGACTGCTGAGCAGTGCGCGCAGGCCGATCAGTTGCTCCAACCAGTCGACCAGCAAACGCCAGTGGCCATTGAAGCGGTACTGCTCGGCCAGACGCTGACTGCTGCCCAGCAGATGCCAGGCCAATGCCGCAACGCTGTCATCCAGGCTGGTTTCCGCGCTTAGGCTCGGCGCCGGCAGACTCAGGCTGTAGCTGCCCGCATCGAACAGGCGATAACCGCGCTCAGCCTTGCTGATATCGCAGGGCATCAGCGCCAGGTCAGCCGCCAGCTCGGCGGCCAATTCCAACAGCGCCTCAGGTTCACCCTGACGCAGCTCCAGCTCCAGCTCGCAGATTTCTTCTTCGCCTTCTCCGGCAATCACCTTGCCCAGGTCCAGAGCGGCCTCGATGACCACCTTGGCCTTGCCGCGACCCCAGGCGATTTCCGCCTTCTCACGGATAAAGTCGGTGGTGAAGATCGGCACCAGCTGCTTCTTGTCCAGCTCGGCCAGGGCCGCCGGCCAGCAGCTGTCATCGAGCTTTTTCAGGTCCAGCTTGGCCTTGGCCAGGTTCCAGTCCCACTCATTGCGCTCGGACAAACCGGCCACGCTCTGCCCGCGGGTTTTCAGGGTCTGAATAAACTGCTCGCCGTCACGGCGCACGCGCAGGGCCACCTTGGCGGCGGCCAGATCACGCTCGGGGGTATCGAAGTACTGATTGAACAGTTCGCGCTGCTCCCAACCACTCTTGTTGCGTTTCTTCAGCAACGGGTGATCACGCAGGGCGGCCAGAGTTGCACGGCTAACCCGCAGTTTGATTTCGGTTTCTTTGTTCATGATGATGGGGATCAACGCCTACTATGAAATTGTGACAGTCCGATTACCTGCGCTGGCGAGCCTGCGGACTGATCCGTATACTTGCCGCCTTCTTAACGCCGGGGTTCACCCTATGCCAGTCAATCCATTTGCCAGCCTGTTTGGCCGTTCACCGATTGGGCCGATGCAAAAACACTTTGCCAAAGCCCACGAGTGCGCAGCGAATCTGGTGCCCTTCTTCGAAGCCGTAATGGTGGAAGATTGGGCCAAGGTGGAACAGGTACAACAGGAAATGGCTAGCCTCGAACATGAGGCCGACAAGCTCAAGAAAAGCGTGCGTCTGCACCTGCCCAAGAGCCTATTCCTGCCCGTACCGCGCTCGGATCTGCTTGAGCTGCTGAGTGTACAGGACAAAGTCGCCAACCGCGCCAAGGACATCGCCGGCCTGATGCTCGGCCGCGAAATGGCCATTCCACAGGCGCTGCAGCCACTGATGCGTACGTTTGTACAACGTACCGTGGATGCCAGCGCCCAGGCGCTGAAAGCCATGAATGAGCTTGATGAGTTGCTGGAAACCGGCTTTGGTGGCCGTGAAGCAGCGCTGGTCGAGTCCATGGTCATGGAGCTGGAGCAAATCGAACGCGAGACTGACAAGATGCAAATCGACGTTCGTCGTGCGCTGTTCAAACTGGAGAAGGATCTTCCCGCTGTCGATGTGATGTTCCTCTACAAGATCATCGAATGGATCGGCGACGTAGCCGACCGTGCCGAACGTGTCGGCAACCGACTGGAACAACTGCTGGCGCGCTAAGCGCCAGTGTCCTTTCTGGAATCTACGGATTAATTATTTATGTCTCTGATTGCGGACTACGGCCTCGTATTGCTGCTGCTTGCCTGTCTCTTCGGCTTTTTCATGGCCTGGGGTGTGGGCGCCAATGACGTGGCCAACGCCATGGGTACCTCGGTGGGCTCACGCGCACTGACCATCAAACAGGCGATCCTGATCGCCATGGTGTTCGAGTTTGCCGGCGCCTATCTGGCCGGCGGCCAAGTCACCGAAACCATCAAGAGTGGCATCGTCGATGCATCGATGATCACCCCGGATCTGATGGTCCTGGGCATGATGTCGGCATTGCTGGCGGCCGGTACCTGGCTGCTGATTGCCTCCACTCGCGGCTGGCCGGTGTCCACCACCCACTCCATCGTCGGTGCGGTGATCGGCTTTGCCGCCGTTGGTGTGTCCATGGACGCGGTCAACTGGGCCGGCGTTGGCCCCATCGTCGCCAGCTGGGTGGTGTCTCCGGTGCTGTCTGGCATCGTTGCCTTCGGCCTGTTTGTCAGCGTACAGAAGCTGATCATCGACACCGACAACCCGTTTCTTAATGCCAAGCGCTTTGTACCGCTGTATATGTTCGCCACCGGTTTCATGGTCAGCATCATGACCCTGACCAAGGGCCTCAAGCATATCGGCCTGAACCTCTCCAGCAACGAAGGCTTCCTCCTCTCGCTGGCCGTTGGCGGCCTGGTCATGCTGCTGGGCGTTGCGCTGCTGAGCCGGATCAAGATCGACGTCGAGGCCGACAAGGACTTCCACTACGCCAGCGTGGAGAAGGTCTTCGCTGTACTGATGATCTTCACCGCCTGCTCCATGGCCTTCGCCCACGGCTCCAACGATGTAGCCAACGCAGTCGGCCCACTGGCGGCGATTGTTGGGGTGATCCAGTCTGGCGGCGAAGCAGTCGGGGCTAAAGCCGCGCTGCCAGCCTGGGTGCTGCTGCTCGGCGCCATCGGCATCGTTATTGGCCTGGCCACTTACGGCTACAAGGTGATCGCCACCATCGGCAAGGAAATCACCGAGCTGACCCCAAGCCGCGGCTTCGCTGCCGAACTGGCCACCGCCACCACCGTGGTGGGTGCCTCGGCCATCGGCCTGCCGGTCTCCACCACGCATACCCTGGTCGGTGCTGTGCTCGGTGTCGGCCTGGCGCGCGGCATCGGCGCGCTGAACCTGGGCGTGATCGGCAAAATCTTTATGTCCTGGCTGATCACCCTGCCGGTGGGCGCTGCGCTGTCGATCGTGTTCTTCTATATCCTGCGCGGCATCTTCCTCTAAACGCCGTAGCGGTTTCATCTGCGCAGGCGATGCCCCTATCATGGGTCATCGCCTGCGGAGACCGCCCATGCCACTGCCTTCCTTCAAAGAGCAATTCGCTGCCCTGATCGCCGCGCCGTCAGTGAGCTGCACTCAGGCGCACTGGGATCAATCCAACCGCGCCGTGATCGAACTGCTGTCGAGCTGGCTCAGCGACCTTGGTTTCACCTGCGACGTCCAGCAAGTGTCCCCCGGCAAGTTCAACCTGCTCGCCAGCTATGGCAACGGCCCAGGCGGCCTGGTGCTGGCCGGGCACAGCGATACCGTACCCTTCGACGCCGCACTGTGGCAGACCGACCCGCTCAAGCTGACAGAAGTTGACGGCCGCTGGGTGGGCCTCGGCAGTTGCGACATGAAGGGCTTTTTCGCCCTGATCATCGAAGCCGTGCAACCGCTGCTGGAGCAACGCTTCCAGCAGCCGCTGCTGATTCTCGCCACCTGTGATGAAGAAAGCTCGATGTCTGGCGCCCGTGCCCTGGCCCAAGCCGGACGGCCGCTGGGCCGCGCAGCGGTGATAGGCGAGCCGACCGGCTTAAAGCCGATCCGCCTGCACAAGGGCATCATGATGGAGCGCATCGATATTCTCGGGCAGAGCGGCCACTCTTCCGACCCGAGCCTCGGCCACAGCGCCCTGGAAGCTATGCAGGATGTAATGCTTGAGCTGCGCGGCCTACGTGCGCAATGGCAGCGCGAGTACAACAATCCGCAGTTCAGCGTGCCGCTACCAACCCTGAACTTTGGTTGCATCCACGGTGGCGACAACCCCAACCGCATTTGCGGTCAGTGCTCGCTGGAGTTCGACCTACGCCCACTGCCGGGCATGCAGCCGGAAGCACTGCGCGCGGCAATCCGCCAAAAGCTGCAACCGCTGGCCGAGCAGCACCAGGTGAAGATCGACTTCGCCCCGCTGTTCCCCAGCGTGCAACCATTCGAGCAGAACGCCGACGCCGAACTCGTACGCGTCGCCGAGCGTCTGACCGGGCATACGGCCGCCGCGGTGGCATTTGCCACCGAAGCGCCTTATCTTCAGCAACTTGGCTGCGAAACCCTGGTACTCGGCCCCGGCGATATCGACTGCGCTCACCAGCCGGGCGAATACCTGGAAATGTCACGTTTGCAGCCTACTGTGCGTCTGCTGCAACAACTGATTGAGCATTACTGCCTGCAACCGGCCCACCCGGGCCAAAGCACTGTGTCATCTGGAGGAGAGAACGCGTGAAGCTGCCCCAACTGCGACGATAAAACCGCTGCTCTCGGCTGCCGCCTGGCGCGCCTCTGCGCCTTACCCATGCGTTCCGTACTCGACACAGGTTCTTCAAGCAATGCACGACCACGTCAACTGGCTCCGCCACGCTTCGCCCTACATCAATGCCCACCGCGACTGCACCTTTGTGGTGATGTTGCCGGGTGAAGGCGTTGCCCATCCGAATTTCGGCAATATCGTTCACGACCTGGTGCTGTTGCACAGCCTTGGTGTACGCCTGGTGCTGGTGCACGGCTCACGCCCGCAGATCGAAGCGCGCCTGGCCAACAACGGCCTGACTCCGCGTTTTCACCGTGACCTGCGGATCACCGACAGCCCGACCCTGGAGTGCGTGATCGACGCCGTCGGCCAGCTGCGCATCGCCATCGAAGCGCGCCTGTCGATGGACATGGCGCGCTCGCCCATGCAGGGCTCACGCCTGCGCATCACCAGTGGCAACTTTGTCACTGCACGGCCGATTGGCGTGGTCGATGGCGTCGACTACCACCACACCGGCGAAGTGCGGCGCATTGACCGCAAGGGCATCAATCGCCAGCTGGATGAGCGCAGCATCGTGCTGCTGTCGCCGCTGGGTTATTCGCCCACCGGGGAAATCTTCAACCTGGCCTGCGAAGACGTCGCCACCCGCGCCGCCATCGATCTGGACGCCGACAAGCTGCTGCTGTTCGGCGCCGAATGCGGCCTGCTCGATGAAGCCGGCAAGCTAGTGCGCGAACTGCGCCCACAGCAGGTGCCGGCGCATCTGCAGCGCCTGGGTAGCAGCTATCAGGGCGAACTGCTCGACGCCGCCGCCGAAGCCTGCAAGGCCGGGGTCCGCCGCAGCCATATCGTCAGCTATGCCGAAGACGGTGCGCTGCTCAGCGAGCTATTTACCCGCACGGGCAATGGCACCCTGGTGGCCCAGGAGCAGTTCGAATCACTGCGCGAGGCAACCATCGAGGATGTCGGCGGGCTGATGGAGCTGATCACCCCGCTGGAAGACCAGGGCATTCTGGTGCGCCGCTCACGTGAGGTGCTGGAGCGCGAGATCGAGCAGTTCAGCATCGTCGAGCGCGAAGGGCTGATCATCGCCTGCGCCGCGCTGTACCAGATTGCCGACTCGGATTTCGGCGAGCTGGCGTGCCTCGCGGTCAATCCGGCTTACCGCCATGGCGGACGTGGCGACGAGCTGCTCGAACGTATCGAAGATCGCGCACGGGCCCAGGGCCTGAAAACCCTGTTCGTACTCACCACCCGCACCGCCCACTGGTTCCGCGAACGCGGCTTTATGCCCAGCAGCGTCGACCGCCTGCCCGCCGCACGCGCCTCGCTGTACAACTACCAGCGCAACTCCCAGGTGTTTGAAAAGGCGCTCTGATTCCAACGGTTGTAGGAGCGGGCTTGCCCGCGATCACCGGTGTCCGCCATCGCGGCCAAGGCCGCTCCTACAGGTTGCGTTTCGGTAGATGGGGTGGCAGATAGAGGCTGAGATAAGCATCGAACACCCGCATGCCTTCCTCAGCCATGCGTGGGGTGATTTCGCCGTGCAACTGCACCGAGCGTGCGTACACGCGGTCGCCCAGCTCCATGGCCAGGGCAAACACATCGATATCCTCAGGCAGTTGCGGCAGCGGGAAGTGGCGGTCGAACAGCTGTTGCATCAACTGGCCCAGCTCGATGTCGTGCTGACGATCCGCCTGGGTCACTTCCGCCAGGCCATGCTGCGCCAGAATCAGCTGCCGCGCAGCAGCATCGGCGGCGTAGATCGCCAGCATGCGCTGCTCGACCAGCCGCGACAGATCACGCCAGTCACGCAGTTGCTCATGCGCAATCGGCTCCTGCAGGCAGGCGCGAAACGCCCCGTGAATATCTGCCGTCAGCCCTTCCAACAAGGCCGGGACGCTGGCGAAGAAGTGATACACCGACGACGGCGGAATCTGCGCGCGCTCGGCGACACTGTAGATCGACAAGCTGGCCACGCCCTGCTCGGCCAGCAACTCACGGGCAGCGGCCAGAATGCCGACGATACGGCTCTGGCTACTGGCGCGGGGTTTGCGGGCGACAGGCGGACGTGACATGAGATGACTCTAGAGCAAGGGGTGCGCTATTGGACGCCAAGCAGCGGCCGACTCGCAAGTTTCTCAGGGCAGCGCAGTGCTGCCCTGAGAACCCAGCAGGTTAAACGCGAGCGCCGCGTACACCTTCAGCCAGCGCCGCACACAGGCTCAGCACGCCATCCACCGCTTGCTCGTGACTGCTGGCATTGGCGATCTGGTCGATCAGCGCCGAGCCAACCACCACGCCTTCAGCCAGGCGGGCGATGGTTGCAGCGTGCTCCGGGGTACGGATACCGAAGCCGATGCACAGCGGCAGATCAGTGTGACGACGCAAGCGAGTAACCGCCTGCTCGACGTGATCCAAGGTGGCCGAGCCGGCACCGGTCACACCGGCGACCGAGACGTAGTAAACGAAGCCAGAGCTACCGTTAAGCACCTTCGGCAGGCGCTTATCATCGGTAGTCGGCGTGGTCAGGCGGATAAAGTCGAGGCCCGCCGCCTGCGCGGGGTCGCACAGATCAACGTTGTGCTCGGGCGGCAGGTCGACGACGATCAGACCATCTACACCGGCGTCTTTAGCTTCAGCGATAAAGCGCTCGACACCATACTTGTGAATCGGGTTGAAGTAGCCCATTAGCACCAACGGTGTAGCTTGTTCGCCCTCACGGAACTCGCGAACCATCTGCAGGGTTTTTGCCAGATCCTGACCGTTGTCTAGGGCGCGGATATTGGCCAATTGGATCGCCGGGCCATCGGCCATCGGGTCGGTGAAGGGCATGCCCAGCTCGATCACATCGGCACCGGCTTTGGGCAGGCCCTTGAGAATCGCCAGGGAGGCGTCGTAATTCGGGTCGCCAGCGGTGACGAAGGTCACTAGGGCGGCGCGGTTCTGCTCTTTCAGCTCGGCAAAGCGAGTTTGCAGGCGGCTCATCAGTGGTTCTCCTGCACAGTGTTTTCCATGTGGTGCATAACGGTCTGCATGTCCTTGTCGCCACGACCGGACAGGTTGATCACCATCAGGTGCTCCTTGGGCAGGGTTGGCGCACGCTTGAAGGCTTCGGCCAGGGCATGGGCACTTTCCAGGGCCGGGATGATGCCTTCCTGACGGCAGCAGGTGTGGAACGCCGCCAGGGCTTCATCGTCTGTCACCGAGGTGTATTCGACGCGGCCAACATCATGCAACCAGGCGTGTTCTGGGCCGATGCCCGGATAGTCGAGGCCGGCGGAAATCGAGTGAGCGTCGATGATCTGGCCATCGTCGTTCTGCAACAAGAAGGTGCGGTTACCGTGCAGCACGCCCGGCACGCCGCCATTCAGGCTGGCCGCATGCTTGCCGGTGGCAATGCCGTAGCCGGCGGCTTCAACGCCGACGATCTGTACGTCTTTATCGTCAAGGAATGGGTGGAACAGGCCGATGGCGTTGGAACCGCCGCCGATGCAGGCCACCAGGCTGTCGGGCAGACGGCCTTCCTGGTCGAGGATCTGTTCGCGCGTTTCTTTACCGATGACGGCTTGGAAGTCGCGGACCATCGCCGGGTACGGGTGCGGGCCAGCCACGGTGCCGATCATGTAGAAGGTGTTGTGGACGTTGGTCACCCAGTCACGCAGGGCTTCGTTCATCGCATCCTTAAGCGTACCGGTGCCCGCAACTACGGGAATCACGGTGGCACCCAGCAGCTTCATGCGGAACACGTTGGCCTGCTGACGATCAATGTCAGTGGTGCCCATAAAGATCACGCATTCCATACCGAAGCGCGCCGCCACGGTGGCTGTAGCCACGCCGTGCATGCCCGCGCCAGTCTCGGCGATGATGCGTTTTTTGCCCATGCGCTTGGCCAACAGGGCCTGGCCGATGCAGTTGTTGATCTTGTGCGCGCCGGTGTGGTTTAGCTCTTCACGCTTGAAGTAGATCTTCGCGCCGCCGCACATTTCGGTCAGGCGCTCGGCAAAATACAGCGGGCTTGGGCGACCAACGAAATCACGCTGGAAGTAGGCCAGCTCCTTCTGGAACTCAGGATCAAGCTTGGCCTTCTCGTATTCGGCGGCCAGGTCGTGAATCAGCGGCATCAGGGTTTCGGCAACATATTGGCCGCCGAACGAGCCGAACAGGCCGTTGGCGTCAGGGCCAGCGCGGAAGGAAGTCATGGCGTTCTCCTTGGGAAAGTGGGGCTGTAGTTCGCGGGCATGCGCCACGCTGCTACGGCAATGGGCACAGGATAAAGCTGTGGCACGCGTGGCAAAAGCGATAAGATCGCTGCAACCTGTTAGGAAAACTCACAGATGAGCCACGATCTTCCGCCGCTAAACGCCCTGCGTGCCTTCGAGGCCGCCGCACGCCTGAACAGCATCAGCCAAGCAGCAGATGAGCTACATGTGACGCATGGCGCCGTCAGCCGGCAGGTTCGCCTCCTCGAAGAGCACCTGGGTGTGGCCTTGTTCAGCAAGGAAGGTCGCGGCCTTAAACTCACAGATGCGGGGATTCGTTTGCGCGATGTCAGCGCAGAAATGTTCGGCCGCCTGCGCAGCACCTGCGCCGAACTGCAGCAGGGCCAGGCCGATGCGCCATTTGTCCTGGCCTGCCCGGGCAGCCTGCTGGCGCGCTGGTTTATCCCGCGCCTGGACCGGCTCAATCGCGAGCTGCCGGAACTGCGCCTGCAACTGTCCGCCAGCGAAGGTGAGCTGGACCCACGCCGCAGCGGTGTGGATGCCACTCTGTGGTTCGCTGAGCCGCCATGGCCGGCGGATATGCAGGTGTTCGAGCTGGCGGCCGAGCGTATTGGTCCGGTGCTCAGCCCGCGCTACGCGCACTTCGCCGCGCTGCATCAGGCTCCCGCAGCGGCCCTGCTCGGCGAACCCTTGCTGCACACCAGTTCGCGCCCGCAAGCCTGGCCCAGCTGGGCCGCTAGCAATGCACTGGATGCCACGACACTGAAACTCGGCCAGGGCTTCGAACACCTCTACTACCTGTTGGAAGCCGCTGCCGCAGGCCTGGGTGTAGCCATCGCCCCGCAACAACTGGTGGCCGACGATCTAGCCGCCGGTCGCCTGGTTGCACCCTGGGGCTTTGTCGAAACCTCGGCACGCTTGGCCCTGTGGGTACCGGCGCGCCGCCTGGACAAGCGCGCTCAGCTATTGGCCGACTGGTTACGCAACGAACTGGAGCGCCGAGCTTAGACCCTACAGATCGGGCAAACCGCAGGCGTTCAACTAGCGTTGAACTATCAGCCAAAGGAGAACGCTCATGTCCGATCACCATACATACAAGAAAATCGAAATCGTCGGCTCCTCGAAAACCAGCATCGAAAATGCCATCGAAAATGCCCTGGCCGAATGTGCCAAGTCGGTACGCAATATGGACTGGTTCGAGGTAGTGGAAACCCGCGGGCATATCGTTGATGGCAAGGTCGGCCATTATCAAGTCACCCTGAAAATCGGCTTCCGCCTTAGTAGTAGCTGATTGCGTACCACGGGCCGTCGCTTGCGCACGGCCCGGCTATCGCCGCCGCACCACCTGCCCTTGGAATCCGCAGAACAAACCCCACTATCTAACTCAGGTATTGGCGTATGACCGCGTCCGTGCAAATGAATAACCAATAGGCAGGCCCGATGAGCGCACTCGCACAGAGCAAATTTTCCACCCTCGATCTCGCCCCGATTCGTGACGACGGCAACGCCGCCCAGGCCCTGCACAACTCGCTGGCACTGGCCCAGCATGTTGAACGCCTGGGTTTCGAGCGCTTCTGGGTGGCCGAACACCACAATATGGATGGCATCGCCAGCTCAGCCACCTCCGTGCTGCTGGGTTACCTGGCGGCCGGCACCTCGCGCATTCGTCTGGGCTCCGGCGGGGTGATGCTGCCCAACCATGCCCCGCTGGTGATTGCCGAACAGTTCGGCACCCTGGCGACCCTCTATCCGGGGCGAATCGAGTTAGGTCTGGGCCGCGCGCCGGGCGCCGATCACTTCACGGCCCAGGCATTACGCCGCGACCGCATTGGCAACGCCGATGACTTCCCCGCCGATGTTGAGGAGCTACAGCGCTACCTGGGCCCGCGCACGCCGGATCAACGGGTGATAGCAATGCCAGGCGCAGATACCAACGTGCCGATCTGGCTGCTCGGCTCCAGCCTGTTCAGCGCCCAGCTGGCGGGCGAAAAGGGCTTGCCCTATGCCTTCGCCTCGCACTTCGCGCCGCGCTATATGCATGAGGCGATTCGCGTCTATCGCAACCACTTCAAGCCGTCGGCAGTGCTCGATAAGCCCTATGTAATGCTCGGCGTGCCGCTGATCGTCGCTGATAGCGATGAGCAGGCCGAATACCTGGCCACCTCGGCCTACCAGCGCATTCTCGCCCTGATTCGCGGGCAAAGCCTGGTGCAGAAGCCTCCAGTGAGCAGCATGCAGGGCCTGTGGCTGCCGCATGAGAAAGAGGCGGTGAGCAGCTTCCTCGGCCTGGCGATGATCGGCGGTCCGGAGAAAGTCCGTACGCGCCTGGAAGTGTTGCTGGAGCAAACCGGTGCCGATGAGCTGATATTCACCTGCGACCTGTATGACTTTGCTGACCGATTGCATGCGTTCGA
>JAHJXZ010000124.1 GCA_018827205.1 Gammaproteobacteria bacterium
CTGCAATCAATGTGCTACTGCGCGCACCTGCTAACAAATTACCTGCATTTAGTTTTTTCATTTACTGGCCCCCGCCTGGACCGACCGCACTACGGTTCCCATGTAACGCCAAAAGGCCGACAAAGCCGGCCCCACCGATAAACTGTTAATACGCCACGTCGAGAAAACCCTGGTTCTGGGCCAGCGCGTGTGGGCTGAACACCAGCCAGGGCTGTTCACGTTGAAATACTCCATGGATGAAAGGTGCTATGGACGCTTCGAGCGGCGGCAGCTGCTCGGAAAAGGTGTCCACAGGAAAATGCTGCATACCGAACACTTCATCGACCGTGAGGCCAGCAAAGACTTCCTGGTGATCAACCACCAGTACTCGGCGCTTTTTGCGCAGTGGCGATAGCTCATTGCCGAAGAACCCACACAGGTCCATCACCGGCAACAAGCGACCGCGCACGTTGGCCACGCCCTTGACCCAATTTTTCACCCCGGGCAGCAGAGTATGGCGCGGCTCATGCAACACCTCGCCAACCTCGCCCATGGGTGCGACGAAAAACCGTTCGCCCATACGAAAACCGATACCGCTCCAGGTCTGCACGACCGCTTGCTGCGAAGGCAAGCCAGCAGCCAGCGAACGACAGAGCCTGTCGATATCTTGAAGGGTTTGAAAAGGTGTTTGCGCGTCCGACATGCCAGCTGCGGCCTTATTCTTTTTTAATTGCGGACTGACCCGGTATTAGCCGGCCAATACCGCATTCAAGGTTTTAACCAGGGTTTCTTCATCAACCGGCTTGGTCAGGTAATCCTTCGCACCCTGGCGCTTACCCCAGACTTTGTCGGTTTCCTGATCCTTGGTGGTGACGATGATCACCGGGATGTGACTGGTGTCGGCATCCTTGGTCAGCTGACGGGTCGCCTGGAAACCGTTGAGGCCAGGCATGACGATATCCATCAGCACCGCATCCGGTTTTTCCTGGCGTGCCAGAGCAACGCCATCGGCACCATTTTCCGCCTTGAGTACCTGATGGCCATGCTTTTCCAGCATGGCGGTCAGCTTGTACATTTCAGTCGGCGAGTCATCAACAATCAGAATTCGAGCCATGGTGTTTCCCAATACTTTAAAAAGGCGCTCAGCTGTTCAGCCAGGCGTCAGGACGCTTGTTCCACCGGTACAAAGTCAGGCACATGAGCTTTGATCGCACCGAGCAGCTCTTCTTTACTGAAGGGTTTGGTCAGGTACTGATCGGAGCCAACGATGCGCCCTTTGGCTTTATCGAACAAACCGTCTTTGGAAGACAGCATGATCACCGGGGTGGATTTAAAAGCGCTGTTGTTCTTGATCAAGGCACAGGTCTGATAGCCATCGAGCCGCGGCATCATAATGTCGACAAAGATGATGTTCGGATGGGTATCGGCGATCTTTGCCAAAGCATCGAAGCCGTCAACTGCGGTAATTACCTCGCAGCCCACCTTTTTCAGCAGGGTTTCCGCGGTACGACGAATCGTTTTCGAATCGTCGATCACCATCACCCTCAAACCCTCGGAATGCTGTTCCATGTTTGCCCTACCATCGCCTCGGTGAGTCGTTATTTTTGCGTTATATCAGTGCGCCTGAGGCCCTGTCACCGACGGGCTACAACCCAATCGTTGGGCCTTTTTAGCACACTCTCCAGATGCAATCTATAAGCCACGCGGGGCCAAGGTTTTTCCTTGACCACCCGACTTGCCAGCGCCACCCTGACGCCACATCACGCTTTAACACACTTTAATCACTGCCATTTTACGGAGAACACCGCCATGAGCGTCCGCCTCGGCATTGTCATGGACCCCATCGCCCAGATCGCCTTCAAGAAGGACAGCTCGTTGGCCATGTTACTGGCCGCCCAAGCGCGCGGCTGGACCCTCTTCTATATGGAACAAAAAGATCTTTACCAAGCCAAGGGCGAAGCACGCGCTCGACTTTCAGAGCTTAGCGTATTCAACGACCCACAGCGCTGGTTCGAACTGGGTAACGAGCAGGATATCGCGCTAAGCGAGCTGGACGTGATCCTGATGCGTAAGGATCCGCCCTTCGATAACGAGTTCGTCTACTCCACCTACTTACTGGAACAAGCCGAGCAAGCAGGCGTTCTGGTGGTCAACCGCCCGCAAAGTCTGCGCGACTGTAATGAAAAGTACTTTGCCACCCAGTTCAGCCAATACACACCGCCGACCGTGGTCAGCCGCAGGGCCGACATTCTGCGCGAGTTTGCCAAAGAGCAGCGTGACATCATTCTCAAACCCCTCGATGGAATGGGCGGATCGATGATATTTCGCCATCGCGAGGGCGATCCCAACCTTTCCGTGATTCTCGAGACCCTGACCAACCACGGCCAGCAGCAGATCATGGCCCAGGGTTACCTGCCGGCGATCAAGGATGGCGACAAACGCATTCTGATGATTGATGGCGAGCCTGTGCCTTATTGCTTAGCGCGCATCCCAGCGGCCGGCGAGACCCGCGGCAACCTCGCCGCCGGCGGCCGCGGTGAAGCCCGCCCACTGACCGCGCGCGACCGTGAAATCGCCGCCGCTGTCGGCCCGACTCTGCGCGAGAAAGGCTTGTTTTTCGTGGGCCTGGACGTGATCGGCGAGCACCTGACCGAGATCAACGTGACCAGCCCGACCTGCATCCGCGAGATCGACGCTGCTTTCGATACGCGTATCGGCGAGCAGCTGATAGACAAGATTGCCGAGAAGCTCAATGCGCGCAGTGCTTCATAGACTTTTCCATGCGCCCTCGGCAGACTGCGCGGCAACCTGAGCAGACCCGACACGCGATGAACGCAGCAGCCCAACTCCCTGAACTTTCCAGCGCCGGCGTACAGCCGGCGGACCGCCTGGGCTTCACCTTGTTCCTCGCTGCCGCGCTGCATGCCGCGCTGATCCTCGGCCTGGGCTTTACCCTGGCCGAGCCGAGCCAAATAAGTAAAACCCTGGAAATCACTCTCTCCACCTTTAAAAGCGAAGAAAAGCCTAAAGAGGCCGATTTCCTCGCCCAGGACAACCAGCAAGGCAGCGGTACCCTGGAACACAAGGCCGCACCGAAAACCACTGAGCAGGCGCTGTTTCAGGACAGCGAAGTCAAGCGCGTTACTCCGCCCGCCGCGCCACAGCAGCCCGCTGTACGCCAGCAAGCCCCCAAAGCAGCAGTCGCCACCCGCGCACCGCAACAGCAGAAAACCCCGGTCAAACGCGAAGAAGCCAAGCCCACGCCGCAAACCCGACCAGCACCGGTGTTTGACAGTGCTCAGCTGTCGTCAGAAATCGCTAGCCTGGAAGCCGAACTGGCCCAGGAAGTTCAGCAATATGCCAAGCGCCCGAAGATTCACCGCCTCAACGCTGCCTCAACCATGCGCGACAAAGGCGCCTGGTATAAGGATGAGTGGCGCAAGAAGGTCGAACGGGTGGGCAACCTTAATTATCCGGATGAAGCGCGCCGCCAGGGCATTTACGGCAGCCTGCGCCTGCTGGTGTCGATCAACCGCGACGGCACCCTGTACGAAGTGCAGGTACTGGAATCCTCAGGGCAGCGCACGCTCGACCAGGCAGCTCTGCGCATCGTACGCCTGGCCGCGCCGTTCGCACCGTTTACCGGTGACCTGGCCGATGTCGATCGCCTGGAAATCATCCGCACCTGGCGCTTCGAACGCGGCGACCGTCTGTCGAGCAACTGATTGGCAGATTGTTACCCCGCGATACCGCGTCGCGCTTGAAGCCAATGGCCTGAAGCCTGAAACTAACGCCCATGAAAGACGCCAGCCCCAGCTACCTCAAACATCATTTCCTGATCGCCATGCCGCACATGGCCGATCCGCATTTCGCGCAGACCGTCACCTACCTGATCGACCATAACGAGTTCGGCGCCATGGGCCTGGTGATCAACAAGCCCAACGGCCTCAACCTGGCTGACGTACTCGAACAGTTGCGCCCGGATGACGAGCCGCCCGTGCTCTGCCAGAGCCTACCGATCTTTACCGGCGGCCCGGTGCAAACCGACCGCGGCTTTGTGCTGCATCCCAGCGGCCCGCAGTTTCAGGCCACCCTGGAGCTGGGCGAGCTGGGCCTGTCGACCTCGCAGGACGTGCTGTTTGCGATTGCCGACGGCAGCGGCCCGGACAAATACCTGATCACCCTCGGCTACGCCGGCTGGGAGGCTGGCCAGCTGGAAGCCGAACTGGCCGACAATGCCTGGTTAACCTGCCCAGCCGACAACGCCATCCTTTTCGACTTGCCCTTCGACCAACGCTTGAATGCCGCCGCCGCGCGCCTGGGGATCAATCTCAGCCTACTCACCTCACAAGCCGGGCACGCCTGATGACCGAGCCGAAGGCAAAACCGCTACGCCTGCTGCTGGGTTTCGATTACGGCAGCAAACAGATCGGCGTTGCGGTCGGCCAGGTCATCACCGGCCAGGCACGCGAGCTGTGCATCCTCAAGGCACAAAACGGCGTGCCTGACTGGCAAAAGCTCGAAGCGCTGATCAAGGAATGGCAACCGGACGCCATCGTCGTTGGTCTGCCATTGAACATGGACGGCACGAAAAGCGAGATGAGCGACCGCGCCGAGAAATTCGCCCGCCGGCTCAATGGCCGCTTTAACCTGCCCGTGCACACCCACGACGAACGCCTGACCACCTATGAAGCCAAAGGCCAGCGCCTGCAGCAAGGGCAGAACAGCGGCTACCGCGAGCGCCCGGTCGATGCACTCGCAGCCGCCTTACTGCTGCAAGGCTGGCTCGAAGAAAATTGCCTGGGCTAACCCCCACTAAGACTGCATCTGGAGTGTTGCCATGAGTTTACCCAACCCGGCCGAACTACTGCCGCAAATGGCCGCCGCCCTGACGAGCCACCTTAACCAGCGGCAGATCAGCGAACCGCGCTTTATCGGCATCCGCACAGGTGGCGTCTGGGTTGCCCAGGCGCTGCTGGAAGCCCTAGGCCGCGACGACGCGCTGGGTATTCTCGATGTGTCCTTCTACCGTGACGACTTCACCCAGAACGGCCTGCATCCACAAGTGCAGCCGTCCGAGCTGCCGTTCGAGATCGAAGGCCAGCACCTGGTGCTGATCGACGACGTACTGATGAGTGGCCGCACCATCCGCGCCGCGCTAAATGAACTATTCGATTACGGCCGTCCGGCCAGCGTGACCCTGGTCAGCCTGCTCGACCTAAATGCCCGCGAGCTGCCGGTGCGCCCGGACGTGGTCGGTGCAACCCTGTCGCTGCCGGCGGATCAGCGGGTAAAATTGTCCGGCCCCACGCCGCTGACCCTCGAACTCCAGACGCTTGCCCACTGAGACTCGCCAGATGACGACCCTAGCCACCAAGCGCCCGCTGCAGCTGAATGACCAAGGCCAACTGCGCCACTTCCTGTCCCTCGACGGCCTGCCGCGCGAGCTGCTGACAGAAATCCTCGACACCGCCGACTCCTTCCTCGAAGTCGGCGCCCGCGCGGTGAAGAAAGTCCCGCTGCTGCGCGGCAAGACCGTGTGCAACGTGTTCTTCGAGAACTCCACACGCACCCGCACCACCTTCGAACTGGCAGCCCAGCGCCTATCTGCTGACGTCATCACCCTCAACGTCTCGACCAGCTCGACCAGCAAGGGTGAAACTCTGTTCGACACCCTGCGTAACCTCGAAGCCATGGCCGCCGACATCTTTGTGGTGCGCCACGCGGATTCCGGGGCCGCACACTTTATCGCCGAACATGTGTGTCCGAACCTGGCGATCATCAACGGCGGTGACGGCCGGCATGCACACCCAACCCAGGGCATGCTCGACATGCTGACGATTCGCCGGCACAAGGGCAGCTTCGAGAATCTTTCGGTGGCGATCGTCGGCGACATTCTGCATTCGCGGGTGGCGCGCTCGAATATGCTTGCGCTGAAAACCCTCGGCTGCCCAGACATCCGTGTGATCGCACCGAAAACCCTGCTGCCGGTCGGCATCGAGCAATACGGCGTGACCGTCTACAGCGACATGGCTGCAGGTCTCAAAGATGTCGATGTGGTCATCATGCTGCGCTTACAGCGTGAACGTATGACCGGCGGTCTGTTGCCTAGCGAAGGCGAGTTCTACCGCCTATTCGGCCTCACCGAAGAACGCCTGAAACTCGCCAAACCGGATGCTCTGGTCATGCACCCTGGGCCGATCAACCGCGGTGTAGAGATCGAGTCGGCGGTGGCCGACGGCCCGCAGTCGGTGATTCTCAACCAGGTCACCTATGGCATCGCTGTGCGCATGGCCGTGCTTTCCATGGCCATGAGCGGGCAAACTGCGCAACGTCAATTCAACCTAGATGCCGAGGAGCAAAACTGATGCGCATCCGTATCCTCGGTGCCCGCGTTATCGACCCTAGCAGCGGCTTCGATCAGCTTGCCGATATCTATATCGAAAGCGGCAAAATTATCGCCATTGGCCAGGCGCCAGCCGGCTTCATCGCTGAGCAGAGTATTGACGCCGAGGGGCTGATCGCCGCCCCCGGCCTGGTCGACCTCAATGTTGCCTTGCGCGAGCCGGGCTATAGCCGCAAAGGCAGCATCGCCACGGAAACCCTGGCCGCAGCAGCCGGCGGCGTTACCAGCCTGTGCTGCCCGCCCTTCACCAAACCCGTGCTGGACACGCCAGCTGTAGCCGAGCTGATCCTCGACCGCGCCCGTGAAGCCGGGCACACCAAAGTGTTCCCGATTGGCGCACTGAGCAAAGGCCTGGAAGGCGAGCAGCTGGCAGAACTCGTTGCGCTGCGCGACGCCGGTTGCGTGGCTTTCGGCAACGGCCTGGACAGCTTTCGCAATAACCGCACCCTGCGCCGCGCCCTGGAATACGCCGCCACCTTCGACCTGACGGTGATCTTCCACTCCCAGGATCACGATCTGGCCGAGGGCGGCCTGGCCCACGAGGGTGCCACCGCCAGCTTCCTCGGCCTGCCAGGCATTCCGGAAACTGCGGAAACCGTGGCCCTGGCCCGCGACCTGTTACTGGTCGAGCAGACGGGTGTGCGTGCGCATTTCAGCCAGCTGACCAGCGCACGTGGCGCCCAGCTGATCGCCGACGCTCAAGCCCGTGGCCTGCAGGTCACCGCTGATGTGGCCTTGTATCAGCTAATTCTCACCGACGAAGCGCTGAGTGATTTCTCCAGCCTGTACCACGTGCAGCCACCGCTGCGCACCGCTGCCGACCGCGACGGTCTGCGCGCTGCGGTGAAAAACGGCGTGATCAGCGCTATCTCAAGCCACCATCAGCCGCATGAGCGCGACGCCAAGCTGGCACCCTTCGGTGCCACCGAGCCAGGTATCAGCAGCGTACAACTGTTACTGCCGCTGGCCATGAGCCTGGTACAGGATGGCCTGCTCGACCTACCCGCCCTGCTCGCCCGCCTGAGCAGCGGTCCAGCGCAAGCGCTGCGTCTGCCAGCCGGCAAACTGAGCGTGGGCGCACCCGCCGACCTGCTGCTGTTTGACCCACAGGCCTCGACCCTGGCCGGTGAAACCTGGTATTCGAAAGGTGCCAACTGTCCATTTATCGGCCATTGCCTGCCCAGCGCCGTGCGTTACACCTTGGTGGACGGGCACGTCAGCTACCAGGCTTAAAACCTGACCACACAAAAAATCCCGCCATGGCGGGATTTTTTGTGTGCCGGAGAATCAGCCGCGCTGGGCATTCTTGATCGACACCTGAGTGTTCAGCGTCCAGAAGTCATACAGCACACCGAGCAGGAATAGACCACCGGTGAATAAATAGATGATCCCGGTGATCCACTTGCCCTGGTACATGCGGTGCACGCCGAAAATGCCGAGGAAGGTCAACAGAATCCAGGCCACGTTGTAGTCGGTGTCGCCCGCGGTAAAGCGCAGATCGGCTTCACGGTCCATCGCCGGGATCAGAAACAGGTCAACGATCCAACCGATAAACAGCAGACCGAAGGTGAAGAACCAGATAGTCCCGGTCACCGGCTTGCCGTAATAAAAGCGGTGCGCCCCGAGAAAGCCGAAAATCCACAGCAGATAGCCGATAAGTTTGCTGTGCGTGTCCTGCCGCTGCATATGCGTGCCTCCTGATGACTTATAACGCTTTGACGCCACACTCTACGCAAGGTTCGCCGCCTGGGGAAATCCAGCGCAGCCAGCACCATCGCCACGCTTGAAGCCTGCACTGGATTACTAAATACTGTATGCATAACCAGTTAAACAGGCAGCATCATGCAGCTGATCGAGAAACTCACCGTCCTCGCCGACGCCGCCAAGTACGACGCCTCCTGCGCCAGCAGCGGCGCACCCAACCGCAGCTCCAAGGGTAAAAGCGGAATAGGTTCGACCAACGGCATGGGCATCTGCCACAGCTTCACCCCGGACGGGCGCTGCGTGGCCTTGCTGAAGATCCTGCTGACCAACTTTTGCCTGTATGACTGTCAGTACTGCGTCAACCGCCGCTCCAGCGACGTGCCGCGCGCGCGCTTTACCCCGGAAGAAGTGGTAACCCTGACCATCGACTTCTACAAACGCAACTGCATCAGCGGACTGTTTCTCAGCTCCGGGATCATTCGCTCGGCCGACTACACCATGGAGCAGCTGATCCGCGTGGCCAAGTTGCTGCGTGAAGAACACGAGTTTCGCGGCTATATCCACCTCAAGACCATCCCAGACGCCGACCCACTGCTGATTGCCGAAGCCGGGCGCTACGCCGACCGCCTCAGCGTGAATATCGAGCTGCCCACCGAAGCCAGCCTGATCCGCCTAGCCCCGGAAAAGAAAGTGCTCACCATCAAGCAGGCCATGCACTCGATCCACCAGGGCGAGAGCGAGGCCCGCGCGGAAATACGTGCGCCACGTTTCGCCCCGGCGGGCCAGAGCACGCAGATGATCATTGGCGCCGACGCCACCGATGACAGCACCATCCTGCACACCGCGGCCTCGCTGTACGGCGACTACCGCCTGCGCCGGGTCTACTATTCGGCGTTCAGTCCAATCCCGCAAAGCCCGAATACCGTGCCATTCGAAGCGCCTCCCTTGCTGCGCGAACACCGCCTGTATCAGGCTGATTTCCTTATGCGCGGCTACGGTTTCTCCGCCTCCGAACTGCTCAGCGGCCCCGGCAACCTGGCTCTGGATATCGACCCAAAACTGGCCTGGGCGCTGAATCACCGTGAGCACTTCCCCGTCGATCTCAATCGCGCCGAACCGGCCATGATCGCCCGTGTGCCGGGTATCGGCGTACTCAGTGCGAAACGCCTAGTGGCCCTGCGCCGGCAGAAGCGCATCCGCTTTGAAGACCTGACGCGCCTGCGCTGCGCTCTGGAAAAAGCCAAGCCCTTTATCGTCACGCAGGACTATCGCCCCCTGCAGGCCAGCCGCGAATCCCTGCTGCTGCGTCAGCAACTCAGCGAAACGCCCGCACAGATGGCACTGTGGTGATGCACAGCGCGCAGTTCGATGGCAGCTTTGCTGGCTGGCGTGAAGTTGCCAGAAGCCTGCTACAGCAAGGCGTGCCGCCGCACCAAGTCACCTGGCTGGGTGACGGTGACAGTGGTGGGCTGTTTGGTCAGACACCAGCGCCCAGCAGCACTCATGCGGCAACGCCCGCACCACGCATCCCCAAGCAGCTGCTTGAGCTGCTGCAGAGCGCCGCACGCTTTCGCGTAGAGGATCGCTGGAGCCTGCTCTATCGAATTCTATGGCGTGTCGCCCAGGGTGATCGCGCCGCCATGCTGCCGGGTGATATCGACGGCAGCCAGCTGCATAAACGGCTCAAGGCAGTGCGCCGCGAGGCCCATCATCTGCATGCCTTTCTGCGCTTTCATCCGCGGCCGAAAAGCGCCGAAGGGCCACAACTGGTGGCCTGGTATGAGCCCGCCCACGACATTCTGGCCAGCGCCAGTGGCCACTTTGCCGAACGCCTGGGGCGCAGTACCTGGCTGATTGCCACACCGGATGACGGCGTTTATTGGGATGGCCAGCGCCTGCACTACCAGCGGCCTTGCCCGAGTGAGTGGCAACGCCTGGCGCAAGCGCCCGAGGATGAGGGAGAAGCGCTGTGGCTGGCCTATTACGGCAGCACCTTCAACCCGGCGCGCCTGAATCGCAGCGCCCTGGAATCCAGCATGCCCGTGCGTTTCTGGAAAAACCTGCCGGAAGGGCCGCTGATTCCAAAGCTGATGAGCCAGGCACGCGCCGGCGCGCAACGCGATGGCCAGGCCGAAGCCGTCGCGCGCCAGGGCGGCAAACGCATTCGCCACACCAACGCGAAACCGCCAGCAGTCAGCGGAAGCGGCGACCCGGATCTTCCTCGCTGACTTCCAGCGACAAGCCCTGAGCCATGCTGCTCAGATGGTCGCCATCGGTTTCCGAACCGAGCTTGATCATCAGGCGCAGGTCGTTGGCCGAATCGGCGTACAGCAGCGCATCTTCGTAGGTGATCTCACCTTGGCTGTAGAGGTTGTAAAGCGCCTGATCGAAAGTCTGCATGCCCTGCTCGGTGGAGCGCTTCATCAACGCCTTGAGCTCGTGCACCTCACCCTTGCGGATCAGGTCGGCGGCCAGCGGGGTGTTGATCAATACCTCGATCACCGCACGGCGGCCCTTACCATCCGGGGTGGGAATCAGTTGCTGAGCGACGATGGCCTTGAGGTTGAGCGACAGGTCCATCCACACCTGGTTCTGCCGATCCGCTGGGAAGAAGTTGATGATGCGGTCCAGCGCTTGGTTGGCATTGTTGGCGTGCAGCGTAGCCAGACACAGGTGGCCGGTTTCGGCGAAGGCCACGGCGTGGTCCATGGTCTCGCGGGTACGAACCTCACCAATCAGAATCACGTCCGGCGCCTGGCGCAGGGTGTTCTTCAGCGCCACCTCGAAAGACTCGGTGTCGATGCCCACTTCACGCTGAGTGACGATGCAGCTCTGGTGCTGGTGGATATATTCGATGGGGTCTTCGATGGAGATGATGTGGCCGCTGCTGTTCTTGTTGCGGTAGCCAATCATCGCCGCAAGCGAGGTCGATTTACCGGTACCGGTCGCACCGACGAACAACACCAGACCGCGCTTGGTCAGGGCCAGCTTCTTGAGAATCTCCGGTAGCTTCAACTCATCCAGCGTCGGAATATTGGTCTCGATACGGCGTAACACCATGCCGGCCAGGTTGCGCTGGTAGAAGGCACTGACGCGGAAACGACCAACGCCACGGGCGCTGATAGCGAAGTTACATTCGTGATTTTCGGTAAAGTCGCGGCGCTGCTGCTCGTTCATCACCGCATGCACGGTCTCACGGGTCTGCTCCGGCGACATGGGCGTCTTGGTGATCGGCATAATCTTGCCGTTGACCTTCATCGACGGCGGCACGCCAGCGGTAATAAACAGGTCGGAGCCGCCCTTTTCCACCATCAGGCGCAGCAGTTTTTCGAATTCCATCGTTGTTCGCCCATGTGCATCGCGCGGTTATGCAAGGCCAGCGGCAGGCGCGTGGATTGCCGCTGGGCTGAACCCGACAGGCAGGTGCCTGCAGGGTACTGTCGATTTAGAAATTTTCTGGCGTTTTAGCTTTTTCGCGCGCCGCTTCGCGGCTAACGATGCCCTTGGACACCAGGGTCTTCAGGCAGGAGTCGAGGGTCTGCATACCCAGCGAGCCACCGGTCTGGATTGCCGAGTACATCTGCGCCACCTTGTCCTCACGGATCAGGTTACGGATGGCCGGAGTACCGATCATGATTTCGTGGGCGGCTACGCGACCGCCACCGATCTTCTTCAACAGGGTCTGCGAAATAACAGATTGCAGCGACTCGGAGAGCATGGAACGGACCATGGACTTCTCTTCGGCCGGGAACACGTCAACCACACGGTCGATGGTCTTAGCCGCCGAGGTGGTGTGCAGGGTGCCAAATACCAAGTGACCGGTTTCTGCAGCGGTCAGGGCCAGGCGGATGGTTTCCAGGTCACGCATCTCACCGACCAGGATGATGTCCGGGTCTTCCCGTAGCGCCGAGCGCAGGGCTTCGGAGAAGCCGAGGGTGTCGCGGTGCACCTCGCGCTGGTTGATCAGGCACTTTTTCGATTCGTGAACGAATTCGATCGGGTCTTCAACCGTCAGGATGTGGTGATACTTGTTGCTGTTTATATAGTCAAGCATCGCCGCCAGAGTGGTCGATTTGCCCGAACCGGTCGGCCCGGTCACCAGCACCAGGCCGCGCGGCACATCGGAAATCTTGCGGAAAATATCACCCATACCGAGGTCTTCCATGCTCAGCACTTTCGACGGAATGGTCCGAAATACTGCACCAGAGCCACGGTTCTGGTTGAAGGCGTTTACCCGGAAACGCGCCACGCCTGGCACTTCAAAGGAGAAGTCGGTCTCGAGGAATTCCTCGAAATCCTTGCGCTGCTTGTCGTTCATGATGTCGTAGATCAGCGCATGCACCTGTTTATGGTCCAGCGCAGGCAAATTGATCCGGCGAACATCACCGTCGACCCGAATCATCGGAGGCAGGCCAGCGGAGAGATGCAGGTCCGATGCACCTTGCTTGGCGCTGAAGGCCAGCAATTCAGTGATATCCATGGGACTCCCTAATGACAGACAAGCAGGTAGAATGCCGCGAAAC
>JAHJXZ010000125.1 GCA_018827205.1 Gammaproteobacteria bacterium
CTTTGGAGGTTTTTGCCAGGTCCCAGATGATGAAGAACATAAACACCATCAGCCCGCCGACCAGTGCGTACATCATCAGGGATTCGAACTGTTCGGTTTCCATTCGGGCCTCGTGAACCTGCAGGTGCTCGGCTGGGTGCCGACAATCGCTGTGCGGCGGCGTGTGGAATCGCGGTCGCCGTCACAGAGGGCGCGATTATACGCACCATCGGCCGCGCTGCCAGCCGACCAGGGCAAAGGTGCGGCGATCAGCCGCGCAGATGCTGCAGCGGCAACTGGGTGCTGGAGAGGATCTGCTGCAACACAAAGCTGGAGCGCACGCTGGAAACCCCCTCGATACGGGTCAGGGTGCCCAGCAGTAGCTGCTGGTAATGATCCATATCCGGCACCACCACTTTGAGTTGATAGTCCGCGTCCATCCCGGTGACCAGGCAGCATTCGAGCACTTGCGGGCATTTGCGGATTTCTTCCTGAAAATGCTCGAAGCGTTCCGGGGTGTGCTTGTCCATGCCGATCAGCACGTAGGCGGTCAGCGTTAGGCCTAGCTGTTTGCGGTCGAGCAGGGCGACCTGGCCGAGGATATAGCCGTCATCTTCAAGCTGTTTGACTCGGCGCGAACAGGGCGAGGGTGACAGGCCGATGCGTTCGGCCAGGTCCTGGTTAGACAGGGTCGCGTCGCGCTGCAATTCGGCGAGGATATTCAGGTCGTAACGATCAAGTCTGTTCATCTTTGTCGTGCTTTCGTTATTTGATTGTTATGAATGATGCGCTTGTGGTGATTAATTGCGCAAGTGGTAGGCATATCAGCAATATTCGCAATCTTTCACTGCCTCGGCGGGCGTAAGCTTTACCTCAACTTCAAAGCCCGGACGACACGTCCAGCCGCCTCGCCCAATCAGGTGAGCGGTCGCCGCCGATCCCACCGGATCGTCACGGCTCCCGGGTCCGCACTGCCCAACCAGGCAGGCGAAGAAAAGGCGTTACCATCGCCACAATGACGGACACGCAAAAAAGGGGAAGGCCTGCAGGCCTTCCCCTTTTTTGTGTCCGCCATCCCTGGCGGACCTTCGCAGCACGACGTCAAAATTGCTCCAGGCAGTTTTTGTTGCCTGCGAGTTGCTCTTACGAGGCCGTCGCCGGTGTCACCACGTTGCTGGGGTCGGCATGCACCAGTACTTCGGCGCGGGGGAACTCGCTGCGGATCGCCGCTTCAACCTGATCACACAGACTGTGCGCCTGCTGCAGGCATAGCTCACCCGGCAGTTCCACGTGTAGCTGCACGAACCAGTGAGTACCGGACAGCCGTGTGCGCAAGTCATGCACACCCAGCACGCCTGGTACGGCGCAGGCCAGGCTGTACATCTGCGTGCTGATCTGCGGGTCGAGCTCCTTGTCCATCAGCACGGTGGCGGCTTCGCGGACGATAGTGATGGCGCTCCAGAAGATATACAGCGCAATGCCGATGCCGAAGATCGCGTCCAGTTGTGGCCAGCCATAACTGGCCAGCAGCAACGCCACGAGGATGCTGCTGTTAAGCAGTAAGTCCGAACGGTAGTGCAGCGAGTCGGCGCGAATCGCCGTGGAGCCGGTCAGCCGCACCACATAGCCCTGGAACAGCAGCAGGGCGATGGTTACCGCCAGCGACAGTAGCATCACTGCGATGCCCAGGGCCGGTGCGCCAATTGGCTCGGGGTTGAGCAAACGGTCGATGGCGTGGCTGCCCACCAGCAGCGCGCTGGCACCGATAAATAGCGCCTGGCCCAGTCCTGCCAGGGCTTCTGCCTTGCCATGACCGTAGCGGTGATCCTCATCGGCCGGGCGCAGAGCATAGTGCACGGCGATCAGGTTGAGCAGCGAGGCGGCGCCATCGAGCAGCGAGTCAGTCAGTCCCGCCAGCAGGCTGACCGAGCCGCTGAGCCACCAGGCGATGGCTTTGGCCAGCGCCAGAGTGAGGGCAGCCGCCAGCGCGGCGAAGGTCGCCAGGCGCATCAAACGGGCGTGTTGCGGCAGTATGTTCACGGGTTATCCAGAAGGTGCCTATGAAAGGGCGGAGCCTGCTTTTAACGCAGCAGGGCCGACGCGCAGCTGATCGTCGGCAAGTGACTAGGCTGCTGGGCGCAGACCATAGGCCGCCAGCTGCTCGACACTGCCGCTGTGCTGGATCAGGCGTGGGTCATCCAGTGGCAGGCTGTGGCCCGTTTGCACTTCGATCAGCGCCTTGAGCTTGGCTGCGTCGATCTTGCCGTCAGCATCCACCACATTCTGCAGGTCTTGTGGGTCAACCTGGGAGGTCAGGCCGCCAGGCAGGTAGATCGCGCCGGTGGCGAAGTCGATACCAAAGGCGATCAGTCCCGGAATCACATAGAAAAGGATGCCGATAGCGTTGAGGCCGGCCACCATGGGATCAATGCGGCCTTCGATCTGGCCGCGGCGATCCGGGAAGAACAAGGTGCCGCAGGCGGTCAGTTGAGTGAGCAGCGCGGCGACGATAAGGCCACCGATAACGCGGGTTTGGGTGCGCATTGAACATCTCCATGGAAAAAGTGGCGCAACTATACCAATGCCTGTATTGCAATGCCGCTGCATCAGGCGCCACAGCTGCATTTCGTACGCGGCGATGGCTATCACTGAGACAGCACCAATACCCTACAGGTTCGCCGTTATAATCGTGCGCCTTGAATGGAGCCCGCATGAATTCCCTGCCAATCGATGTGCTGCTGCCTGAGCTGTGCCAGGCCCTTGCTCTGCGTGATGAAGCGGTGCTGGAAGCGCCTCCCGGTGCTGGCAAAACCACGCGGGTGCCACTGGCGTTGCTAACGCAGCCCTGGCTGGCCGGGCAGAGCATCATCATGCTCGAGCCACGGCGCCTGGCGGCGAGAGCGGCGGCCGAGCGCCTGGCCAGCGAGTTGGGCGAGGCGGTGGGGGAAACCGTTGGCTATCGTATTCGCCTGGACAGCAAGGTCGGCCCGCGTACCCGTATTGAAGTGGTCACCGAAGGCATTCTAGCGCGGCGCCTGCAAGACGACCCGGCGCTGGAAGGCGTTGGCGTGGTCATCTTTGACGAATTTCACGAGCGCAGTTTGGACGCTGATCTGGCTTTGGCGTTGTGCCTGAATGGCCGTGCGATGTTCCGTGGCGCGGACTCCGGCGAGCTGCCGCTGAAGGTGTTGCTGATGTCAGCGACCCTGGAAGGCGAGCGGCTGGCGGGGCTGCTCGGCGATGCGCCGGTGCTGCGCAGCGAAGGCCGAATGTTTCCGGTGGATATCCGCTGGGGCGCGCCCTGGCAGACGGGCGAGTGGCTTGAGCCGAAAGTGCTGCAGTGCCTGTTGCAGGCGCTGGCTGATGAGTCGGGCAGCCTGCTGGTGTTTCTGCCGGGGCAGGCGGAGATTCGCCGAGTCAATGAACAGCTGGCCGAATCCCTGGCCGGGCGTCGCGACATTCTGCTCTGCCCGCTGCATGGCGAACTGGACCTCAGCGCCCAGCGCGCCGCAATCGAACCCGCACCGCCGGGCCTGCGCAAGGTGGTGCTGGCGACCAATATCGCCGAAACCAGCCTGACCATCGATGGCGTGCGTGTGGTGATTGATGCCGGCCTGGCGCGGGTGCCGCGTTTTGACCCGAATAGCGGCATGACCCGCCTGGACACCCAGCGTATCTCCCGCGCCTCCGCCACTCAGCGCAGCGGTCGGGCCGGGCGCTTGCAGCCGGGTGTCTGTTATCGCCTGTGGTCGCAGGCGCAGCATGAGCAATTGGCGGCCTACGGCACGGCGGAAATGCTCCAGGCCGATCTCGCCGGTCTGGCCCTGCAGCTGGTGCGTTGGGGCGTGCGGCCGGCCGAGCTGGTTTGGCTCGATCCGCCGCCGGCAGCCGCCTATGCCCAGGCTTTGGAGCTGCTGGCGCGACTGGGCGCGGTGGATGCTCAGGGAAAATTGACCGTTCACGGCCAGGCGATGGCCGAACTGCCGACTCATCCACGTATCGCTCATCTGCTGCTGCGCGGTCAGGAACTCGGTCTGGGGCCATTGGCCTGTGATCTGGCGGCGTTGCTTGGCGAACGCGACATTCTGCGTGGCGCAGGCGCCGATCTGCACAGTCGCCTGGCTTTGTTAGCAGGTGAGCAGCGGGCCGCCCGTGGCGCCCAGGGTAGTGTGCAGCGTGCCCGGCAACTGGCCCGGCAGTTTCAGGGTTACCTAAAGCGTAGGTCCAGCCCGCATGCGGTCAGTGATCCCGAGCATCCACGCTGGCTGGGCGCGTTGTTGGCCTTTGCCTACCCGGATCGGATCGCCCAGCAGCGCCGTGCGGGAGGTGCGGAATATCGCCTGGCCAACGGTCGGGCGGCGCTGTTTGCCGAGGTCGATGGTCTGATGAAACACAGTTGGCTGGTCGTGGCTGACCTGGGCAGTCGCCAGGGCCAGCGCGAAGAGCGCATCTACCTGGCCGCCGAGTTGGAGCCGCAGTTGTTTGAGGGCGTGCTGGCCGAGCAGGTCAGCAACTTGGAAGTGTTGGATTGGGATGAGCGCGAAGGCGCTCTGCGCGCAGAACGCCAGCGCAAGGTCGGTGAGCTGGTGCTGTCGCGTGAGGCGCTGACTGGGCTGGATGCGCAACAGCGCAGTCGCGCCATGCTCGGCCTGGTGCGGCGTAAGGGCCTGGCGCTGCTGCCCTGGACGCCGGAGTTACGCCAGTGGCAGGCGCGGGTGGCGTTGCTGCGCACGCTGGACCTGGCCAGCAAAGATGCCAGCGAGTGGCCGGATGTCAGTGACGCTGCCTTGCTGACGACCCTGGAAGCCTGGCTGCAGCCCTATCTGGATAACATCACCCGGCTCAGTCATTTCGCCAACCTGGATTTACCCAGCCTGCTGCTCAACCTGCTGCCCTGGCCGCTGCCGCAGCGTTTGGATGAACTGGCGCCGCGCAGCGTGCAGGTGCCGTCCGGTTCGCGCATCAGTCTGGATTACAGCGAACAGCCGCCGGTGTTGGCGGTGCGCTTGCAGGAGTTGTTCGGCTTGGCCGATACGCCGCGCATTGCCGGCGGTCGTCAGGTAGTCAAACTACACCTGCTGTCGCCAGCGCGGCGGCCGGTGCAGGTGACCCAGGACCTGGCCAACTTCTGGCGCAGTACCTACGCCGAAGTAAAGAAAGACCTTAAGGGGAGGTACCCCAAGCATTATTGGCCGGATGATCCGCTGATCGCCGAGCCCACCGCGCGTGCTAAGCCGCGCAAGTAGGTTCAGGGCAGGTGTAGGTCTTCGCCAGCAGCCTGTAGCTCGGCATAGGCCCGATCCAATGCATCACGCAGGGCTTCGGCGCCGGGCGCTTTACTGGATACGATCAACTTCAGCGGGATGCGCTGCAGTTCCACATACGGCAGCTCGGACATGCCCAAGCGTTTGCGCGCCTGCTCCACCGGGGTCTGATAGTCGAGGAGGAAGTCGCCGCGACGGCGCTGGAGCATTTCCAATGCGGCGGTGTGGGTGCCGGTGCGGTGTTGCTCAACAGCCAGCTGCGGGTCGTTGAGCATTTCGTTGACCGGCTGCCAGTAGGTGTAGCCGCTGATCATGATCACTCCACGGCCCTTGAGGTCGTCGGGTAGACGCGGCATCAGGGTGTCGCGGCGGAAGTACAGGTTGAGCACGATCTCGCCCAGTTTGGTGTGCGTTTCCAGGGTGTGCTCGCGCAGTTCGATTTTGCCCGGTGCGCCAGGCCAGACTTGTACGCTGCCATCCTGTAAGGCGTTGTACAGGCGCGCGCTGGGGTAGGAGCGCAGCTCGGCGCGATAGCCGGCGTGTTCCAGCAGGCGCTTGCTCAGCTGCAAGATGGCACCCTTGGAGCGGCCTTGGCTGTCTGTGTAGGAATACGGTGGGAATTCGTAATAACCGATCTGCACCAATGGTCGTGAATCATCGGTGGGAGCGGCGAGGCCGGAGCTGCAGTACAGGGCTGCAGCCAGTGCAAGGCAGAGAAATCGTGGCATCAAATGGGTACGTACTGCGGCTATCTGCCGTCTTTTCGTTATAAAAGTGTCACATTTTCCGAGCATGGCTAACTGCCAGCAACTTTGTCCAGTGGCTTGCTGAAAAAGCTTAGTCCAGCGTCGGCAGCAATAGGCGGGCGAGCACCGGCAGATGGTCGGAAATCCCTAGGCTGTCGTGCTGGCGTACCTGGCTGTCGAGTAGCGTCAGCTGTGGGCTGTGGAGCAGGTAGTCGAGAGTGCGATCCGGGCCGGGCACCGTTGGGTCGTTGGGGTAATGGGTATACCAGCGCGCCTGGTCGATGCCGTTGGCTTGCTCCAGGCTCGGCACCATCGGGTAGCGCTCGGCCAGTTGTTGCAGCTCACTATCCGGGCTGTACCAGCTGCGCTGGTTCTCGGGCAGGCGCTGGTATTGGCCAGGCGGCAGCAGGTTGAAGTCGCCGCCGATAACCCAGGGCGTGCCATCGGCTTGTAGCTGATCAAGCAGGCTGGCGGTCATGGCCACCTGACGCTGCATGGTGTCATTGCCCTGGGCGAAGGCATCCAGATGAGTGTTGATGGCGACCAACTCGCCACCGCCACGCACGGGCAGGTGGCTGACCAGCAGGGCGCGCTTGAGGTTGAACTGGCGGCTGATCGGGTCGGCGGGCATCAGCGGCAGCTGCAGGCGTTCGGCGCGGGATATCTGGAAGCGACTGAGGGTGCCCAGCTGCATGCCGACGCTGCCGAGAATCTGCGGGTGCGGCACAAATGCGGCCTTCCAGTAATAGGCCTGGCTACTGCACGGGTAGAGGTCGCTCAGGCGCTCGTGCAGCAGCGCCAGCTGGTTCTGGTAGTCCGTGGCTTTGGCGCCGTTGTGCAGCTCCTGCAGCAGAACGATATCGGGCTGCTCGTCACGCAGAATGCGCGCCACTTCATCCAGGGTGAACGCCAGATCCTCTGAGCTGGGGCGTCGGTCAGGGCCGCTGCCGTCTGCCAGGTCGTACCAGAACACATAGCGTTTGCCGGCCAGGTATTGAATGTTCCAGGTCATCACTTTCAAGGCCTGACCCGGTTGCAGTTGCGGCGCATTGGTCTGGCAACTCACCGGGGCGGCTTCGCGGGCGGCCGGGTGCCAGGTCAGGCTGTAGATCAGCGCGGCCAGCACGCAGAGCAGGCTGGCCAGGCTGAGCAAGCAGAGGCGCAGAAGTCGGGGCAGGGGCATAAACAGGGTCGCCGGCGGGTGAACTATGCTGAGGAAGCATATCGGAGATGCGTGGCGCTGCCGATGCTGCCGCGCCTTGCTCGGGTGCCTCAGGAGGTCATATGAATAGCCCAACGATTGCCCAGCGCAGCCCCTATGCGGTTGCGGTCACGGCCGGCAGCGATTACTTCTGGTGCCGCTGCGGGCGCAGCGCTGCGCAGCCGTTCTGCGACGGTAAGCACAAAGGTAGCGATTTTACCCCGCTGAAATACCACGCGGACGAGGACGCTACTCTGTACTTTTGTGGCTGCAAGCACACGCAGACGCCGCCTTGTTGCGATGGCAGCCATAACAGGTTGTAGTAACGGCTTTGTAGTAACTGGGTCGGGGACAGGTTATGTACCGCAAGGTGTTCGCCAACAAGGTATTCGACCGCAAGGTTGTGGTGATTACGGGCGGCTGTGCCGGCATTGGCCGCGCGCTGGCCATGCGATTGGCGCAGGCGGGCGGGCGCCTGGTGATCTTTGATTTGCAGCAGCAGGCGCTCGACAGCCTGGTGCAGCACCTGGCCGACCATCACAACGCCGAGGCCCTTGGCGTGCTCTGTGATGTTGCCGATGCTGCGGCGGTTGAGCGGGCGATGGCGCTGACCGTCGAGCGTTTCGGTGGCATTGATGTACTGGTCAACAACGCCGGCATTACCCACCGCAGCAGCTTTGCCGACACCGAGCTGGCGGTGTTCCAGCGGATCATGGCCGTCAACTATTTTGGCGCGCTGCACTGCACCAAGGCCGCACTGCCCAGCCTGATTGCCCGCAGTGGGCAGATTATTGTGCTCAGCTCGCTGTCAGGCTTCGCCCCGCTGCTTTACCGCAGCGCCTACAACTCCAGCAAACATGCTCTGCATGGGTTGTTTGAAACCCTGCGTTATGAGCTGAAAGGCTCTGGGGTCAATGTGATGTTGGTGTGCCCCGGTTTTACCGCCACCGACCTGCGCAAGAATGCCCTGGTTGGCGATGGTTCGGTGGCCGCGCAACCGCCGTTGGCGATGGGCAAAGTCGCTTCGCCGCAGGACGTCGCCGAGGCGATTTACCACGGCGCGTTGAAACGCCGTCGGCTGCTGGTGCTGTCGAATGTCGACTGGCGCGCGCGGGTGCTGGCGCGGTTCTTCCCACGGCTGTTTGAGCGGGTGCTGCTACCGCGCCTATCCGGCTTGAAGCCGCAGCGTGCAGGGCGCTTCTGATGCACCGTGCATGGCTGGGTCTGCTGCTGTTGCTCGGCGTACCGCTGCAGGCCGAGGAGCCGCCCGCGCTGTTGGTGATGACTGATATCTGGCCGCCTTTTCGTATGCAGACGGGCGATGGTGCGCTGAGCGGCCTGGATATCGACTTGCTCGATCAGCTCAGTCAGCGCACCGGGTTGCGCTTCGAGGTGCAGCGTGCGCCCTGGGCGCGTGGTCTGGCGGCGCTGCAGAGTGGCAAAGCCGATTTGATGACCGGCCTGGCGAAAACCCCCGAGCGGGAAGGTTATATCGATTATCTGCCGCAGCCCTATTACGCCTGTGCGCCGCGTTTCTATGCGACCCCCGCGCAGGCCAAGGCGCTGCAGAGCTATAGCCAGTTGGCCAGTCTGACCATTGGTCATGTGCTGGAGTCGGCGTACTTCGAGCCGTTTGATTCGGATCAGCAGCTGCGCAAAAACGCGGTCAACACGGAGAGCCAGCTGCTGGAAATGCTGGTGCGCGGCCGCCTGCAAACGGTGATTGGCACCGATTGCCAGGTCGACTATGAATTACGCGACGCGCGCTGGAATGGCCGTATCGCCAAGGCCGCGTTTCAGCCCGAGGCGCGTACCGATTTGTATATCGGCTTCTCCCGCCAGCGCGGCTTGCAGGTGCAGTACCAAAAAGTGACTCAGGCCCTGGCGCAGATGCAGGCCGAGGGTTGGATCGCCAAGGCAGCGCAGCGCTATCAGTCCGCTGCGCCTTGAGCTCAAGCGCCTTTAGGCATCAATGCTCGTGCGGCTCGATATACACCTCGTAGACCATTTCCAAATCCCAGAACGCCGCTTCGATCTTGTGCCCGTCGAGGTCGCGGACAAAGCAGCCGTAGTAGGGCTCGCCATATTCTGCGCGTGGTCCAGGGGCGCCTTCGTCGCTGGCGCCGGCTTCCAGGGCGGCATGATAGAAGTCATGTACCGCTGCCCTGTTCGATGCAACAAAGCCAAAGTGACTGCCATTGCCAATACTCGCCGGCTTGCCGTTGATCGGCGTTTGTACCCAGAACTCCGGGTATTCGCGGCCATAGGCGACTGCGCCAGGGTGGGCGAGTACGCGTTTGCAGCCGAGGGTAGCGAGGACCTGGTCGTAGAAGGCCGTGGCCTTGTCGAACTGATTGGTGCCGATGGAGATATGCGAAAGGATGCTGGGGTTGGCGTCAGCCATGGGCCTGTCCTCCTTGGGGTGTCGCTGGCGTTCACTCGACTTCGGGCTGGGCGCTGCGCAGCATAAATAGACGAAACAGCACTACGCTTGAGAATAGTTGTAAAAAGCGGCTTGCGCAGTCCAGCAGCAAACTGGCCAGGGCGTTATCAGTGAAGGCTTCGCTGGATTGACTCCAGCCATCGAGCAGCCACAGCGGCAGCATCACAATCAGGATGCAACCGAGCATGGGCCAAAAGTAACCGCTGCTCAGTTGGAAGCTCTCGTGCAGCGCCTTCATCGGGCTCAGACCGCGCAACACCAGCAGGTATTCGGCAAACGCCAGTTTGACCATCAGCCAGATTCCCGGCAGCACGAACAGCGATGCGCCGAGCAGAATCGCCAGGGTATTGAGCCCCGCCAGCAGGGCGAAACTTGGCCACAGGCGCAGGCTGGCGGCCAGCAGGTCGCGAGCGCGCGGCTGCAGGCCTTGGCTGCGTGCATCGAGAAACAGGATCAGCGCGGCGCTGTACAACGGGTAGAACAGCAAGCCGGCGAGCAGGCGCCAGAGGGTGGCGGATTCGGCGGCCACCATGCTGGTGACCTGCTGCAGCAGCAAGCCTTCGAGCACAATCAGCGGCAGGCACAGGCGCGCAATCGCCGCCAGGTTGTGGCTGAAGAAATACCAGGAGTCACGCAATACGGAGAGCATATTCATTGGGTAGGTCTTACTCGAATTCAGGCTCGCACTCTAGCTGATCCCAGTTGCCGTACCCAGTAACGTACCAAGCAGATCTGTGCTGCTTAACACCTCGGCATATTCATCGCGCAAGTTCGCCATGGCCATGGCGTGCACCTCATCGGCGCTGCGTAGCTGTCCGTAGTAGTCAGTCTTGTCGAAGGTGTAGCAGGCATCTGCCACCACTTGCGTGATAAAGCCCAGATTGCTGGCGCTGCGTGCGGTGGCTTCGACCGAATTCTCACTGGCTACCCCGACAATCACCACACGGCGAATGTTGCGTGCATGTAGCCAGCGCTCAAGGCCGCTATGGGTAAAGGCGTCGGTCACGTTCTTTTCGAAGACCTGCTCTGTAGCTCGTGGCGCCAGTGCGGGTTGGAATAACGCGCCACTTTGCCCAGGGGCAAACACCGAGTCGGCCTGACGGGAAATATGGCGGATATGCACCAGCGGCAGGCCCGCACTGCGCCAGTATTCCAGCAGCTGAGCGATGCAGGCTTCGGCGCCAGGGTTGTTGCGCGGCGTGCTGACGCGCTGGATGCCTTGCTGCATATCGATGATCAGCAGTGCGGGCGTCTCGTTCGGGTGTGGATGCATTTCGACCGTCCTTGGCTGTGGGCTGGCATACTGCGCGCTGACTTTAACCTGAGGGCTTTCTGCCCGTCAGCCGCATGATGAGGATTACCGGTGAAGAAGATCGCCGTATTCGCCGATGTACAGAACCTCTACTACACCGTGCGTCAGGCCTATGGTTGTCATTTCAACTACGCCGCGTTGTGGGCTGACATCAGCCAGCATGGGCAGATTGTCGAAGCCTATGCCTACGCTATTGATCGCGGTGATCAGAAGCAGCAGCAGTTTCAGCAGATCCTGCGCAACCTCGGTTTCACCGTAAAACTCAAACCCTTTATCCAGCGCAGCGATGGCTCGGCCAAGGGCGATTGGGATGTCGGTATCACCATCGACATCATGGACGCCGCGCCGCGTGTCGATGAAGTGGTGCTGGCCTCTGGTGACGGTGACTTCGACCTGCTGCTGGACAAGATCCGCGGCAGTTATGGCGTCGAGGCGGTGGCCTATGGCGTGCCGGGGCTGACCGCGCAATCGCTGGTGCGTGCGGCCAGCCGCTACGTGCCGATCGACGGCGCACTGCTGTTGAGAAATTGATTGATGCTTGCCGATTCCATTGCCGTACTCGATTTTGAAACCACCGGTATGTCGCCGGCCCAGCAGGCCCGCGCCACCGAGATCGGCGTAGTGATTGTCGAGGGCGGGCAGATCGTTGCGCGCTACCAGAGCCTGATGAACAGCGGTGCCTGGGTGCCGCCGTTTATCGAGCAACTCACCGGTATCAGCAACGCCATGTTGCGCACCGCACCGCCGGCTGCGCAGGTGATGCAGGAAGTGGCGGAGTTTGTCGGCGACCGTCCGCTGCTGGCGCATAACGCCAGCTTCGACCAGAAGTTCTGGGACGCCGAGCTGGCGTTGATTCGCCGTCAACGTGTGCAGCCGTTTGCCTGCTCGCTGCTGTTGTCGCGCCGCCTGTTGCCGATGGCGCCTAGCCACAAGCTGGGCAATCTCAATCGTTGGGCGGGGTTGCCGGATACCGGCAAGGCGCACCGTGCGATGGCAGATGCCGAGATGGCGGCCAACCTAACCTGCTTTATGGCGGCGTTGCTGCGTGAGCGCCATGGCATTGCCGAGATTTCCCATGAGCTGCTGTGCAACCTGCAGCGGGTGCCCGCCGCGAAGATGTCGCTGGCGTTGCAGAAAATTCGTGATCACGCCTTTGGCTGACGATACTTTTAGCGGCTTGTTACATCTGCGTCTCAACCATGGCGCGTGGCTGAATTAAGCTGGACAGGCACCTATCCGGGGCTCTTTGTCGACAGAGGCATACAGCATGTTCGGTTTGTTTAAAAGCGATCCCGCCAAGAAACTACGCAAGCAATACAGTGCCAAGCTGGAAGAGGCGATGCAGGCGCAGCGTAATGGTGATATCCGCAGCTATTCGATGCTGACGGAAGAAGCACAGGCGTTGTGGGCCCAGCTTGAGCCGCTGGAGCGCGACAAGCCCTGAAGAGGTTTGCGGGGATATAAAAAAGGCTGCCATTAGACAGCCTTTTGCATTTTTGCGTGCGTTCAGTTGTGCGCCAGCTTCTGCTCGTACTGGGCGAGCATTTTCTGCGCGTGGGCCACTTCCAGGGCTTCCATGGCGTTGATCGGTTTGATCGACACGGCCCGCTTGAGGTGCTGCAGGGCCTTGGCCTGTTCGTCGTCGCCGTATACATAGGTCAGGGCGTTGGCGTATTCGTAGTGGCCGATGGGCAGATTGTCCTGGGCCTTGAAGCTGCGGCTGAAGTATTTCTCCATGTTGTCAGCGCTGACGCCATAGGTCATGCGTCCGACCATCTTGCCGACCTTGCGAATTACCCCGGCCTCGTAGCCGCCATACAGGGCTAGAGCAAAGGGTTGTTGCGGGTGCTTGGCCAGCAGGGCCTTGAGTTCGTCAGGAATCTGCGAGGTGTAGCCGCGCTTGAGTACTACCGGTACTGACAGCTCTTCACCCAGGCGTGCCTTGGCGTACACGCGGCCGAATTGCGCCACCGTATCGGCCTGAACCAGCTCGCCGGCCTGGTCGGTGTAAGTGATCACCTCTTCCAGCAGCTTGTGCTTCTCGGCCTGGTCGGGCACCAGGAACATGGCATACACCACCTGGGCAAACATCGCCGGGATCTGCCCGCCAACACCCAAGGCCAGGCCCTGTTGCTTGGCCTCGGCGAAATCACCACGGAACATCAATCGCCAGACATCCTGCAGCTTGGCCGCGTAAACCTCGGCTTCTTCCGGCTTGCCAGTGAAGCCGGTGTTGGCCAGCACGGTTTTTTCCAGCGCCTGAGGGTGCGTGGTGGCCATAGTCACCACCCAGTCAGCGTCGGGGAAGGGGTAGTTGGCGCCAAAGCCGCGTGTCAGTTGCGGCCAGGCCTGGCGCAGTTTATCGCCTGAGTAGTCGTAGGCGCTTTGGTCGTAGGGGAAAGGTTTCCAGTTGTCAGCGGCGACAGCGCTGAAGCTGCAGGCGGCAAGTAAGGCGATAAGTGTGCGGCGCATGGCGATGACCTGATTGTTGTAGGTATGCGCCGATCATAGAGTGCTGCCGCCCGCGCCCCACCCATCCAAGGATGAGTTGCGCGGTTTTTCAGTGCGTTGAGCCTGCTGCGGTGCCGATCTTAAGCATGGCTGTCCTTGTGCTGGAACTGTCGGCGGTACTGGTTGGGTGACAGTTCCGTGTGCTGACGGAACAAACGGGCGAAGAAGCTGGCATCGTCGTAACCCACTTCATAGCTGATGGTCTTGATGCTTTTGCGGGTGGCGCTGAGCAGACCTTTGGCGGTTTCGATACGCAGGCGTTGCAGGTAGTGCAGCGGCTTGTCGCCGGTGGCGGTTTGGAAACGGCGCATAAAATTACGGATGCTCATGCCGTGCTCGCGGGCGACATCTTCGAAGCGGAACTTGTCGGCGAAGTGGTCTTCCAGCCATTGCTGGATCTGCAGGATGGTCATGTCGTGGTGCAGCTTCTGCCCGCCAAAGCCGATGCGCCCAGGGGCGTAGTTGCGTTGCACTTCATAAAGAATGTCGCGGGCCACACCCTGCGCCACGCTGGCGCCGCAGAAGCGTTCGATCAGGTAGATATACAGGTCACAGGCTGAGGTCACACCGCCGGCGCAGTAAAGGTTGTCGGCGTCCGACAGGTGTTTTTCCTGATTGAGCAGTACCTTGGGGAAGCGCTCGGCAAACTCGTTGAAGAAGCGCCAATAGGTGGTCGCTTCCTTACCGTCGAGTAGGCCGGCCTGGGCCATCCAGAACACCCCGGTGGCTTCGCCGCAGATTGCGCTGCCGGCTGCATGGCGCTGTTTCAGCCAACTGAGCACTTGCGGGTGGCGCTGGCACAGGGCATCAAAGTCATCCCAGAACGCCGGCAGGATGATCACGTCGGCATCTTCCAGGGCGCCGTCGACTGGGATCAATACATCGCTGAAGCTGCGCACCGGCTGGCCGTCGGGGCTAACCAGATGAATTTCGAAGGTTGGCGTCAGGCCCAAGCCCTGCTGTTTGCCGTAACGCAGGCTAGCCATATGGAAGAAATCCTTGGCCTGCATCAGCGTTGAGGCGAACACGCCTTCGGTGGCAAGAATGCTGACGCGGTGCAGCGGCGCTGGTGACTGAATAGGCATAGATATTGTTCTTATTAAGGCTAAGTGGTCATGAGCTGGCTGGATCGTCTTATTTTTTGGCGCTTGTGTCCAGTGTAACCAAGCGTTTGCTTGGCTAAAGTCGAGGCCACTTTAAAACCGCTCTATCAAGCAGGTGTTGCCATGATCCCCAGAACGATTTTCAGCTCCGAACACGAACAATTTCGCGACAGCGTGCGCAAGTTCCTTGAGCAGGAAGCCGTGCCTTTCCATCAGCAGTGGGAGAAGGATGGTCATATCGACCGCGCGCTGTGGAACAAGGCGGGGGAGGCGGGGATGCTCTGCTCGCATATCCCGGAAGAGTACGGCGGTATGGCGGCGGATTTTCTCTACAGCACCGTGGTGATCGAGGAAGTCGGCCGCCTGGGGCTGACTGGCATCGGTTTCTCGCTGCACTCGGACATCGTCGCGCCTTACATCCTGCATTACGGCTGCGAGGCGCAGAAGCAGCATTACCTGCCCAAGCTGGTGTCCGGTGAGATGGTTACGGCCATCGCCATGACCGAGCCGGGTGCTGGTTCCGATCTGCAAGGTGTGAAAACCACCGCCGTGCTGGATGGCGACGAGTATGTGATCAACGGCTCGAAGACCTTTATCACCAACGGCTTTCTCGCTGACCTGGTGATCGTGGTGGCCAAGACCGATCCGAAAGCCGGGGCCAAGGGCACCAGCCTGTTTCTGGTTGAGGCCAATACGCCTGGTTTCTCCAAGGGCAAGCGTTTGGAAAAGGTCGGTATGAAGGCGCAGGACACCTCCGAGTTGTTCTTCCAAGACGTGCGCGTGCCCAAGGAAAACCTGCTGGGCCAGGCCGGCATGGGCTTCGCCTACCTGATGCAGGAGCTGCCGCAGGAGCGCCTGACCGTCGGTATCGGTGCGCTGTCCTCGGCCGAGGCGGCGCTGCAGTGGACCCTGGAGTACACCCGCGAGCGCAAGGCCTTCGGCAAGCCGATTGGTGACTTCCAGAACACCCGTTTCAAACTGGCGGAAATGGCCACGGAAATTCAGATCGGCCGGGTGTTTGTCGACCGCTGCTTGGAACTGCACCTGCAGGGCAAGCTGGATGTGCCGACGGCCGCCATGCTCAAGTACTGGGGCACCGACCTGCAGTGCAAGGTGCTGGATGAATGCGTACAGCTGCACGGCGGCTACGGCTATATGTGGGAGTATCCGGTGGCGCGCGCCTGGGCCGATGCGCGGGTACAGCGCATCTACGCCGGCACCAACGAGATCATGAAAGAGATCATCGCCCGCTCGTTGTGATCAAGCACTGAATAAAAGAAGCCCGGCAATTGCCGGGCTTCTTTATGTTTCGCGCGCTGATTAAGGGGCTGGGTTGGGTTGGGCTTTGTGAATCGCTTCGATACCGGCCAGTACCTCGGCAGAGAGTTGCAGTTCGCTGCTGGCCAGGTTGCTGTCCAGTTGCTCCAGGCTGGTCGCGCCGATGATATTGCTGGTGACAAAGGGCTGCGCGGTGACAAAGGCCAGGGCCATCTGGGAAGGAATCAGACCATGCTCGCGTGCCAGAGCAACGTAACGTGTGCAGGCGGCTTCTGACTCTGGGTTGGTGTAGCGGGTAAAGCGGCTAAACAGGCTGATTCGCGCATTGGCCGGGCGTGCGCCGTTTGCGTACTTGCCGCTGAGCATGCCGAAGGCCAGGGGCGAGTAGGCCAGTAAGCCACATTGTTCGCGAATTGCCACTTCCGCCAGGCCAACCTCGAAGCTGCGGTTGAGCAGGTTGTAGGGGTTTTGGATCGAGACTGCACGCGGCCAGCCGCGTTGCTCGGCCAGTTGCAGAAATTTCATGGTGCCCCAGGGCGTTTCGTTGGACAGGCCGATATGGCGGATCTTGCCGGCATTGACCTGCTCGTCCAGGGCTTCGAGGGTTTCTTCCAGTGGGGTGAATTCGCTGTCCTGATGGCGATAGCCGAGCTGGCCGAAGTAGTTGGTCGGGCGTTCCGGCCAGTGCAGCTGGTAGAGGTCGATCCAGTCGGTCTGCAGGCGCTTGAGGCTGGCATCCAGCGCTTGGGCGATATGCGCGCGGTTGTGTTTGAGCTGGCCGCCACGGATATAACCGATGCCATTGCCGGGGCCGGCGATCTTGCTCGCCAATACCCAGTCGGCGCGATCACCGCGCTGCTTGAAGTAGTCGCCGATGATCTGCTCGGTCTTGCTGTAGGTCTCGGCGCGCGGCGGTACCGGGTACATTTCGGCAGTGTCTATGAAGTTCACCCCGTAAGCCTTGGCGCGTTCGATCTGGGCAATGCCCTCGCTGGCGCTGTTCTGTTCGCCCCAGGTCATAGTGCCGAGGCACAGGCTGCTGACCTTTAGGTCGGTGCGGCCGAGTTGGCGGTAATCCATTGCAGGCTCCTTAAGATACCGGTTGGCATAATCGTGTTGATATTCTCAGCGCAATCTGCATAATTGCGCACCTCTTTCTGCAGTGGAAGTGATGCGCCGCCTGCCGAAGAATCTTGCCGTATTACGGTCGCGCTGACCCGAGCCCCCGATAGCGCCTGTTTTCGGCTGCCTTTGACCTTGTCAAAGTACGCACTATTCAGTAAGATCCGCCGTCTTATTTATCAGGGCGGCCCCTGAGGCTATAAAGAATGAAGACTTTTACTGCTAAACCGGAAACAGTTAAGCGCGACTGGTTTGTCGTCGACGCTGCAGGTCAGACCCTGGGTCGTCTGGCTACCGAAGTTGCAAGCCGTCTGCGTGGCAAGCACAAGCCTGAATACACTCCGCACGTTGATACCGGCGACTACATCGTCATCATCAACGCTGAGCAAATTCGCGTTACCGGTGCCAAGACCACTGACAAGATGTACTACTCCCACTCCGGTTTCCCGGGCGGCATTAAGTCGATCAACTTCGAAAAGCTGATCGCTAAAGCCCCTGAGCGCGTGATCGAGACCGCGGTTAAAGGCATGCTGCCGAAGAACCCGCTGGGTCGCGACATGTATCGTAAGCTGAAAGTGTATGCGGGCGCTGCTCACCCCCACACTGCTCAGCAGCCCCAAGAACTGAAGTTTTAACGGAATAGTTCATTATGTCGGCGACTCAAAATTACGGCACTGGCCGTCGCAAGACTGCAACCGCTCGCGTTTTCCTGCGTGCTGGTACTGGCAAAATCTCCATCAACAACCGTACTCTTGACGGTTTCTTCGGTCGCGAAACTGCCCGCATGGTAGTTCGTCAGCCGCTGGAGCTGGTTGAGATGACCGAGAAGTTCGATATCTTCGTTACCGTTATCGGTGGCGGCGTAAGTGGCCAGGCTGGCGCAATCCGCCACGGCATCACCCGCGCCCTGATGGACTACGACGAAGCTCTGCGTCCTGCACTGCGTAAAGCTGGCTTCGTGACTCGCGATGCCCGTGAAGTTGAACGTAAGAAGGTTGGTCTGCGTAAAGCGCGTAAGCGTCCGCAGTACTCCAAGCGTTAATTCGCTACCTGCGTTCCCAGAAACGCCCAGTTTCCTTTCGGAGCTGGGCGTTTTTTGTGGGCGATTATTTGCTCTGCGGCATCATGCCGCATCCGTGGATACCCTGATTTGTAAGGGGTTGCGTCCGCTCTGTCTGGGTAATTACCTTGTCAGTAGAGGGGCTTTTCTTTACCATTTGGCAAATTTTTTGCGCGACTCGATTTTTACCTAGTATAGGCCTGACCAACAGGCCATAAAGCTGATGGGAGACGACTGAATGAGCAATGACGGCGTGAATGCAGGCCGGCGTCGCTTTCTGGTAGCGGCCACCTCTGTGGTGGGCGCTGCA
>JAHJXZ010000126.1 GCA_018827205.1 Gammaproteobacteria bacterium
ACGTGCTGGGCCATGCGCATCCAGCGCTGGTCAAAGCGCTCACCGAGCAGGCCGGCAACCTCTGGCACGTATCCAACGTATTTACTAACGAGCCGGCTCTGCGCCTGGCCAAGAAACTGATCGACGCCACCTTTGCCGACCGTGTGTTTTTCTGTAACTCCGGCGCTGAAGCCAACGAGGCCGCCTTTAAGCTGGCCCGTCGCGTGGCCTTCGATAAGTTCGGTGAAGACAAGCACGAGATCATTGCCGCGACCAACAGCTTCCACGGTCGCACCCTGTTTACCGTGAGCGTCGGCGGTCAGCCGAAGTACTCCGACGGTTTCGGCCCGAAGATCCAGGGCATCAGCCATATCCCTTATAACGATATCGAGGCGCTGAAGGCCGCGGTATCGGACAAGACCTGCGCCGTGGTGCTGGAGCCGATCCAGGGTGAGGGCGGCGTGCTGCCGGCTGACCTGGCTTACCTGCAAGCGGCCCGCGAGCTGTGCGACAAGCACAATGCGCTGCTGGTGTTCGACGAAGTGCAGAGCGGTATGGGCCGCAGCGGCGAGCTGTTCGCCTATATGCACTACGGCGTGACCCCGGACATCCTCTCCAGCGCCAAGAGCCTGGGTGGCGGTTTCCCGATTGGCGCGATGCTCACCACCAGCGAGCTGGCCAAGCACCTGGCCGTCGGCACCCACGGCACCACCTACGGCGGCAACCCGCTGGCCTGCGCGGTGGGTGAGGCGGTGATCGACACCATCAACACCCCTGAAGTGCTGGCTGGCGTTAAAGCCAAGCATCAGCGTTTCAAAACCAAGCTGGAGCAGATCGGCCAGCAGTACGGCGTGTTCAGCGAAGTGCGCGGCCTCGGCCTGCTGATCGGTGCGGTGTTGTCCGATGCCTGGAAAGGCAAGGCCAAGGCGATTCTCGACGCTGCGGCAGTGGAAGGTGTGATGGTGTTGCAGGCCAGCCCGGACGTGGTGCGCTTCGCTCCGAGTCTGGTAGTTGAAGACGCCGATATCGATGAAGGTCTGGCGCGTTTTGAACGTGCCGTGGCCAAGCTGACCCAAGCCTGATTGCCGGCCTGGTCTGCCGTTATACGGCGGATCAGGCTGCGCCCGCTCGACCTATGGATGGGTTGAGTAAACAGCAAGGAAGCCTGTCTCTGTGTGTGCCGCGGCGTTTGTTGCGGTTTTCTCTAGGCCGCCCGGTTTGGGCTGCTTGGAGCTTTTATCAAAAGGAGTGGCACCATGCTGGTGATGCGCCCCGCGCAAATGGCCGACCTCACTGAAGTGCAGCGTCTCGCCGCGGACAGCCCGGTTGGTGTGACTTCACTGCCGGACGACAGCGAGCGTCTGCGCGAAAAGATCGCCGCTTCGGAGGCCTCGTTTTCCGCTGAGGTCAGCTTCAACGGTGAAGAAAGCTACTTCTTCGTGCTGGAAGACAGCGAAAGCGGCCGCCTGGTCGGTTGCTCCGGCATCGTTGCTTCAGCCGGCTATTCCGAGCCGTTCTACAGCTTCCGTAACGAAACCTTTGTGCACAACTCTCGCGAGCTGAAGATCCATAACAAGATCCACGTGCTCTCGCTGTGCCACGATCTGACTGGCAACAGTCTGCTGACCAGCTTCTACGTTGAGCGGCCGCTGGTGAACACCGCCTGGTCGGAACTCAATTCGCGGGCGCGTCTGCTGTTTCTCGCCAACCACCCGGAGCGCTTTGCCGATGCGCTGGTGGTGGAGATTGTCGGCTACAGCGACGAGGCCGGTGATTCGCCGTTCTGGGATGCCGTGGGGCGCAACTTCTTCGACATGAACTACACCGAGGCCGAACGCCTGTGTGGGTTGAAGAGCCGTACCTTCCTCGCCGAGCTGATGCCGCATTACCCGATCTACGTGCCGCTGCTGCCCGATGAGGCGCAAGAAGCCATGGGCCAGGTGCATCCACGGGCGCAGATCAGCTTCGACATCCTCATGCGCGAAGGCTTTGAAACTGACCACTACATCGACATCTTCGACGGCGGCCCAACCCTGCACGCGCGCACCTCGGGCATCCGCTCGATTGCCCAGAGTCGCGTGGTGCCGGTGCGCATCGGTGAGCCGGGCAAAGGCGGGCGGCCGTACCTGGTCAGCAATGGTCAGCTGCAGGATTTCCGCGCGATTGTCGCGGAACTGGATTGGGTGCCTGGCAAGCCGGTCACCCTGAGTTTTGCGGCCGCCGAGGCCCTGGGCGTCGGCGAGGGCGTCAGCGTACGCCTGGTTGCGGTTTAAGGAGTTAGCGCATGATCGTTCGTCCCGTCCGCAGCGCCGATCTGCCGGCCCTGTTCCAGCTGGCGCGCAGTACCGGCGCAGGCCTGACTACGCTGCCCGCCAATGAGGAGCGCCTGGCGCATCGCGTTGGCTGGGCCGAGAAAACCTTCCGTGGCGAAGCCGCGCGTGCCGATGCCGACTACCTGTTCGTGCTCGAAGACGACAATGGCGAGGTGGTCGGGATCTCGGCCGTTGCCGGCGCCGTTGGCCTGCGTGAGCCTTGGTACAACTACCGGGTCGGCCTGACCGTCAGCGCTTCGCAGGAGCTGAATATCCACCGACAGGTGCCCACGCTGTTTCTCGCCAATGACCTGACCGGCAACTCCGAGCTGTGCTCGCTGTTTTTGCGCGGCGATCAGCGCAGTGGCCTGAATGGCCGGCTGCTGTCGAAGGCGCGCTTTCTGTTTATTGCCGAATTCCGCGAGCTGTTCGGCGACAAGGTGATTGCCGAAATGCGCGGCATGTCTGATGAACAGGGTCGTTCACCGTTCTGGGAAAGCCTGGGTCGGCACTTCTTCAAGATGGAGTTCTGCCAGGCCGACTACCTTACCGGGGTGGGCAACAAGGCCTTTATCGCTGAGCTGATGCCCAAGTTCCCGCTCTATACCTGCTTCCTCTCGGAGGATGCGCGCAACATCATCGGCCGCGTTCACCCGGACACCGAGCCAGCGCTGGCCATGCTCAAGGGCGAGGGCTTCAGCTATCAGGGCTATGTCGACATCTTTGACGCCGGCCCGGCCATTGAAGCCGAAACCGCGAAGATCCGTGCCGTGCAGGACAGTCAGGTACTGGTGCTGGCTGTCGGCACCCCGGGCGATGACGCGCCCCAGTTCCTGATCCACAACCGCAAGCGCGAAGACTGCCGGATTACCGCAGCGCCGGCACGCATGGCGGCCGGCACTCTGGTGGTCGATGCGCAGACCGCCAAGCGTCTGCAGCTGTCGGCGGGCGATCAGGTGCGTGCGGTCGCGGTTTCCGCACGCGGCTAAAAGCCATGTCGCCGCTGTCTCTATTTGCTGATCCGGCGTATGCCGGGTCTACACCTTGCTGGGAGTGATAAAACAAGATGAGCACTCATTACATTGCCGGTGCCTGGCATGCAGGCCAGGGCGAAGCCCTGGAATCGCTCAATCCGGTCAGCCAGGAAGCCATCTGGCAAGGTCAGGCGGCCAGTGCTGCACAGGTTGACGCTGCTGTGCAGGCCGCCCGCGCGGCATTCCCGGCCTGGGCCTCGCGCTCGCTGGATGAACGCATCGCTGTGCTTGAGCAATTTGCCGCCACCCTGAAAACCCATGCGCAAGCCCTAGGCCACTGCATTGGCGAGGAAACGGGCAAGCCGCTGTGGGAAACCGCCACCGAAGTCACCAGCATGGTCAACAAGGTCGCCATCTCGGTACAGAGCTACCGCGAGCGCACCGGTGAGAAGAGTGGCCCGTTGGCCGACGCTACCGCCGTACTGCGGCACAAGCCGCATGGCGTGGTCGCTGTATTCGGTCCGTACAACTTCCCTGGCCACCTGCCCAACGGCCATATCGTGCCGGCGCTGCTGGCAGGTAACTGTGTGGTGTTCAAACCCAGCGAGCTGACGCCGAAAGTCGCCGAACTGACCGTCAAGTGCTGGATCGAAGCCGGTCTGCCGGCGGGCGTGCTCAACCTGGTGCAGGGCGCGCGCGATACCGGTGTGGCCCTGGCCGCGCATGACGGCATCGACGGCTTGTTCTTCACCGGCTCCAGCCGCACCGGCAACCTGCTGCACAACCAGTTCGCCGGTCGTCCGGACAAAATCCTCGCGTTGGAAATGGGCGGCAACAACCCGCTGCTGGTTGATCAGGTCGCTGATCTCAACGCAGCCGTGTACACCATCATCCAGTCGGCCTTTATCTCCGCTGGCCAGCGCTGCACCTGTGCGCGCCGCCTGCTGGTGCCGCAAGGCGCGTGGGGCGATAGCCTGCTGGAACGTCTGGTGGAGGTTGCCGCAAGTATCAAGGTCGGCAGCTTCGACGCCGAGCCTGCGCCGTTTATGGGCTCGGTAATTTCTCTGGCCGCCGCGCAGCACCTGATCAAGGCACAGCAGCACCTACTGGCCCATGGTGCCAAGCCGCTGCTGGAAATGACCCAGCCGTTGCAAGGCGCTGCCTTGCTTACCCCTGGCATCATTGATGTGACTGAGGTGGCCAATCGTCCGGATGAAGAGTTCTTCGGCCCGCTGCTGCAGGTGATTCGCTACGCCGATTTTGATGCGGCCATCGCCGAGGCCAACAACACCCAGTACGGCCTGGCTGCTGGCCTGCTGTCCGACTCCAAGGCACGTTACGAGCAGTTCTGGCTGCAAAGCCGCGCCGGTATCGTCAACTGGAACAAACAGCTGACCGGTGCTGCCAGCACCGCGCCGTTTGGCGGTGTGGGCGCCTCCGGTAACCACCGCGCCAGTGCCTATTACGCAGCCGATTATTGCGCCTACCCGGTGGCCTCGCTGGAATCCGACAGCTTGAGCCTGCCTGCCACCCTGACACCCGGAGTAAGCCTGTGAGCCAAATATCCAAAGCTTCTGCATTCGAAGTAAATTTTGATGGCTTGGTCGGGCCGACTCACAACTACGGTGGCTTGTCCTACGGCAACGTCGCTTCGCAGAGCAACAGCCAGGCTGCGTCCAGCCCGAAAGAGGCGGCCAAGCAAGGCCTGGCCAAGATGAAGGCCTTGATGGATATGGGCTTCAAGCAGGGCGTGCTGGCTCCGCAGGAACGTCCGAATGTCGCCGTGTTGCGTAGCCTGGGCTTTACCGGCACTGACGCGCAGGTGATCCAGAAGGCTGCGAAAGACGCTATGCCGCTGTTGGTTGCCAGTTGCTCGGCTTCCAGTATGTGGACGGCCAATGCCTGCACCGTCAGCCCGAGTGCTGATACTGCTGATGGTCGCGTGCATTTCACCGCGGCCAACCTCAACTGCAAATTCCACCGCTCGATCGAACACCCGACTACCAGCCGTGTGCTTGGCGCGATGTTCGCTAATGAGCAGCACTTCGCTCACCACGCCGCGTTGCCGGCCGTCGGTCAGTTCGGCGATGAAGGCGCAGCCAACCACACGCGCTTCTGCAAAGGCTACGGCGATGCCGGTGTTGAGTTCTTCGTATTCGGCCGCAGTGCCTTCGACAGCCGCTTCCCGGCCCCGCAGCGCTACCCGGCGCGGCAAACCCTGGAAGCCTCGCAGGCAGTGGCCCGTCTGCATGGCTTGAACGATGACGGCGTGGTTTACGCCCAGCAAACACCGGCGGTGATCGATCAGGGCGTGTTCCACAACGACGTGATCGCGGTGGGCAATGGCGAGGTGCTGTTCTATCACCAGGACGCCTTCCTCGACACCGACAAGGTGCTGGCCGAGCTGAGTGACAAGCTCGCCCGCCGCGGCGGCAACTTCCAGGCCGTGTGTGTGCCGCGTGATGCAGTGACGGTGGAGGATGCGGTCAAGTCCTACCTGTTCAATAGCCAGCTGCTCAACCGCGCTGATGGCGGCATGCTGCTGATCGTGCCGGAAGAGTGCCGCAACAACGCCAATGTATGGCGTTACCT
>JAHJXZ010000127.1 GCA_018827205.1 Gammaproteobacteria bacterium
AAGGCGAACAGGTAGTCGATGGTCGCCGCCAGTTCGAACGCGCCCTTGTAGCCGTGGCGCTTCATGCCGTCGATCCACTTGGGGTTGGCCGCGCGGGCGCGCACCACGCGGTTGAGTTCTTCCTTCAAGGTGCGGATGCGCGGGGTATCCGGCTGGCTGTTGTCGCCGTGGTAACTGGCCACTTTGGCCCCGCGCAGGGTTTCCACCGCCGCCAGCATGCCGCCCTGGAACTGGTAGTAGTCGTTGGAGTCGAGGATGTCGTGCTCGCGGTTGTCCTGGTTGTGCAGCACCGCCTGCATCTGCTCCAAACGCTCAGCAAACTGCGCTCGCGCCGGGGTGCCTTCGCTATGGGCGCCGTACGCGTAGCCGCCCCAATTCAAGTAGACCTCGGCGAGGTCCTCGCGGGTTTGCCACAGGCGCTCTTCGATGGCGTTCTGCACGCCCGCGCCATAGGCCCCCGGCTTGGAACCGAACACTCGCCAGCCCGCCTGTTTGCGCGCCTCGGCTTCGTCCAGGCCGCTGTCTTGCAGGGTCAGCGATTCACGCCAAACCCGCGCCGACAGCGGGTTCATGTCTTCCGGCTCATCGAGATCCACCACCGCCTGCACGGCGTCATCGAACAGGCGGATCAGGTTGCTAAAGGCATCGCGGAAGAAGCCGGACACGCGCAGGGTCACGTCCACCCGCGGGCGGCCGAGTTGCGCCAGCGGCATAACCTCAAAGCGCTCGACACGCTGACTGCCGGCCTGCCACACCGGGCGCACGCCCATCAGCGCCAGGGCCTGGGCCATATCGTCGCCGCCGGTGCGCATGGTCGCCGTGCCCCACATCGACAGGCCGAGCTGACGCAGGTGGTCGCCGTGATCCTGCAAATGCCGTTCAAGCAGACGATCCGCCGCTTGCACGCCGATGCGCCAAGCCGTCGGCGTGGGCAGGTTGCGCACATCAACGCTGTAGAAATTGCGCCCAGTGGGCAGCACATCCAGACGCCCGCGACTCGGCGCGCCACTCGGCCCGGCCGGGACGAAGCGCCCATCCAGAGCCGACAACAGGCCGTGCATCTCAGCAGCGCCGCAGGCATCCAGCAGTGGCGCAATCTGCTCACGCAAACGCTGCAGCACCTGGCGACTTTGCGCACCCACGGCTTCGCTATCCGCCGTATCGATTAGGCGCAGGGCCAACAGCTCCAGGCGCTCGCGGGTATCGCCGGCGCTGCGCCAGGCCTCATCGCTTAACCCTGCCAACTCTGCCGGGTGCGGGCCTTGCCAGGGCGCAGCCATATCGCAGTCGAGCGGATCAAAATCCAACTCCAGATCACGGGCCAGCGCGCGCAGCAGGCTGGCGTTGCCGCCCTGGCCGTCGCCACGAGGAATACGCAGGAGCGCCAGCAAGGTATCGCGACGCAGGGTGCCGGCGGGTGATTCGCCGAATACATGCAGGCCATCGCGGATCTGCGATTCCTTCAAATCACACAGATAGGCGTCGAGCTGCGGCAGCCAGCTGTTGGGGTCTTCGTTGAGTTGCAGGCCCAGTTCGCGATCCAGGCTGGCCTCGCGCACCTTGAGCAGAATCTCCCCGCGCAGCTCGGCGGCGCGGCGCAGGTCGAGCTGGCTGGCCTCGTAATACTCATCGGCCAGGCGTTCCAGATCACGCAGCGGGCCGTAGCTTTCGGCGCGGGTCAGCGGCGGCATCAGGTGGTCGATGATCACCGCCTGGGTACGCCGCTTGGCCTGCGCGCCCTCACCCGGATCGTTGACGATAAACGGGTAGACATTCGGCAGCGGGCCGAGAATCGCGCTCGGCCAGCACTGCTCAGACAGGCCGACACTCTTGCCCGGCAGCCATTCCAGATTGCCGTGCTTGCCGACGTGGATCACGGCATCGGCAGCAAACACTTTGCGCAACCAGCAGTAGAACGCCAGGTAGCCGTGCGGCGGCACCAGATCGGGGTCGTGATATACCGCCGCTGCATCCAGCTGATAACCACGCGCCGGCTGGATGCCGACAAAAGTCAGGCCGAAGCGCAGGCCGGCGATCATCAACCGCCCTCCTCGGAACATCGGATCACTTTGCGGTCCGCCCCAGCGTTCACGCACCGCCTGCTGGTTGGCCGCCGGCAGGCTGTGGAAGAACGCCAGGTAGTCGTCCAGCGCCAGGCTCTGCGCGCAGGGCCGCGCGTCGAGCATCTCCAGATCATTGGTCACGCCGCCGAGCAGCTGATTGATCAGCGCGGTGCCGCTGTCGGGCAAGCCCCCCACCGGATAGCCCTGCTGTTCGAGTGCGCGGAGGATATTTAGCGCCGCCGCCGGGGTGTCCAGGCCGACGCCATTGCCGATGCGCCCGTCGCGGGTCGGATAGTTGGCCAGCACCAGGGCGATGCGCTTGTCGGCGTTGGCCTTGTCGGCCAGGGCGATCCAGTTGCGCGCCAGCTCAGCGACAAAATCCATCCCCGCTAAATGCGGCTGATAACACACCACATCGCTCTGGCTGCGCTCACTGCGCCAGGCCAGGCCCTTGAAGCTAATCGACTGGGTAATCAGGCGGCCATCCAGCTCGGGCAACACGACATGCATGGCCAGGTCGCGCGAGCCCAGGCCTTGGGCGCTAGCTTGCCATTGCTCATGGTTATCCAGCGAGCAAATGGCTTGCAGTACCGGGATATCGCGGCGGAAAGGTCGCTCGCTCGGTGCTTCCGGGTTGGATAAGGCGAACGCGGTGGTGTTGATGATCAGCGCCGTGCCGGTATCGTCCAGCCAAGTTTCGACCTGGGCCAGGCAGGCGGCCTCCTTGAGGCTGGCCACGGCAATCGGCAGCGGGTTGAGGCCTTGAGCCTGCAGGCGCTGACAGAACACATCGATAAAGCCGGTGTTCGCCGCCTGCACTTGGGTGCGATAAAACAGCAGCGCCACCACCGGCGCAGTCGCTTGCCAATTAGCCTGCCAGTCGGCCAAAACCGCGCTGGCCTGCTGCGGGTGATAGAGGCCCACGCGCGGCAACGGCTGCGGCTCGCCCCAGACATAGTCACGCTGCAGCCACTGGCTGGCGATGCAATTGAACAGCTGCCGCGCATTCTGCGCGCCGCCCTGACGGAGGAACTGCCAGAGCCGCTCAGCTTCAGCCTGCGGCACATTGCTCAAGCCCATCAGCTCAGGGTCGGGGTTGTCGCAGCCGGGCACCATGATCACCCGCGCACCGCGCTCGGCCAGCTCAACCAAACGCTCAATACCGTAGCGCCAGTAACTGACGCCGCCGTGCACGGCAATCAGGATGACCTTGGCGTGTTGCAGCACCTGCTCGACGTAGAGGTCCACCGAGGCGTGATTGCTCAACTGCGCCGGGCTGGCCAGACGCAGGCTGGGATAATCCTCGGGTAACTGCCGCGCCACCTCAGCCAACAGCGACAACTGTGAATCGCCGGTGCAGAGAATCACCAGCTCGGCCGGGGTCTGGCCGAGGTCGGCGATGCTGTCGACCGCTACTTGGCTGCCAGGTTGGGTGCGGATTAGGTGCATGGGGCTTAGTTCGCCAATGCCGCCTGCAAGTCAGCGCTGATAGCGGCCTGATCAAGCTGCTGACCGATCACGATCAAGCGGCTGACCCGCGCTTCGTCGGCCTGCCAGGCGCGGTCGAAGTGCTTGTCGAAGCGCTGGCCAACACCTTGCAGCAGCAGACGCATCGGTTTGCCAGGAATCGCCGCGAAACCCTTGATGCGCAGAATGCCGTGTTTGCTGACCACGTCCTTCAGTGCGCCCAGCAAACACGCCTCCTCGGCCTCCGGTAGTTCCACGTGGAACGAGTCGAATTCGTCGTGATCGTGCTCTTCATGCCCTTCCAGGTCATGGTGGGTTTTGCGCGCATCGATGTGCAGCTCGGTTTCGCAGTTGAGGCCCAGCAGCACGTTCAGCGGCAGTTCACCGCCATGGGCTTCGATGATTTTCACTGCCGGCGGCAGCTCTTCCGCCACTTCGGCGCGCACCGCCGCCAGGGTGGCGGCGTCGAGCAAGTCGGCTTTATTGAGGATCACCAGATCAGCGCTGGCCAGCTGATCCGCGAACAGCTCGTGCAGCGGCGATTCATGGTCGAGATTCGGATCAAGCTTGCGCTGCTGATCGACCTGGTCAGGGAAGGCAGCGAAAGTACCAGCGGCCACAGCTGGGCTATCGACCACAGTGATCACCGCATCCACCGTGCAGGCGTTGCGAATTTCCGGCCAGTTAAAGGCCTGCACCAGCGGCTTGGGCAGGGCCAGACCGGAGGTTTCGATAAGGATATGGTCGAGTTCGCCACGGCGCGCCACTAACTCGCGCATCACCGGGAAGAACTCTTCCTGCACGGTGCAACACAGGCAACCGTTGGCCAGCTCAAAGACGCGGCCGTTGGCTTCTTCTTCACTGCAACCGATGGAGCACTGTTTGAGGATTTCGCCGTCGATGCCCAGCTCACCGAACTCGTTGACGATTACCGCGATACGCCGGCCATCTGCGTGGCTAAGCATGTGTCGGAGCAAGGTGGTTTTGCCGGCGCCGAGAAAGCCGGTAACGATGGTGACGGGAAGTTTGCCGAGGGTTTTCATGGCGAGTCCTGCATAGCGTCGAAAGAAAGACGAGCAGGAGGCGGCACAGACATGACAGCCACGGGGCGTCAGCCAACACCACCGGATCACCCCGCCCGGTTGTCGAAAACGTGACGAGGCAGGTCTCCTGGCTCACGACCGGGCTGGCGTAGGTACGCCGGCTACTCCCTTCGCCTTCCCGCGCTTACGCAGTGGCTGTTGTGCTGCAGCGCTTGAGCGGCAGAACAACGCAAGGGGACGAGTCGTTTACAGTTGCGGGGGCAGCCAAGGCATTCACCTTGTTCCCTCTTAGCTTCAGCGGCAGAGCCGCGAAGAACCTCGAACGCGCCAAGGCTACGCAGGCCACGGCGGCCGGTCAATCGCAGTTGACCACTGCCGGCCGCCATGGTGAGCTACGCCGCCGCACACATCGAGCACCGCAGATGATCCCCAGTAACGCCCCTCGCCGCCCCGCTGCCGCCATTCAGGTAGTCGCCGGGCTGGGCTGTCGCAGCGGCTGCAGTGTGGAAGATTTGCTCAGCCTGCTGCTGCACAGCTTGCAGGCGCATGGCCTGGCTGTGGATAACTTGGCGGGGCTGGCGAGCATCACGCATAAGCGTGACGAACCGGGCCTGCAGGCACTGGCCAAACATCTTGGCCTGCAGCTGATCTGTTTCAGCCCTGAAGAGCTGCTGCCCTATCAAAACCTCGTTCAAGCTTGCGCACTTACTCTGGCCGTCACCGGCAGCCCGGCCGTTGCCGAACCTTGCGCCCAGGCGCTGGCCGAACGCCTGGGCGGCCAACCTGTCCGCCTGCTCGGCGGCAAAACCCGAAATGCCAGTGCCACCTGCGCCCTGGCGTCGATTGCACCCAAGGATGTGTCATGACCGTCTACTTTATCGGCGCCGGCCCCGGCGACCCCGAGCTGATCACAGTCAAAGGCCAGCGCCTGCTGCGCAGCTGTCCGGTGATTCTCTATGCCGGCTCGCTGGTGCCGGCAGCGGTGCTGGAAGGCCATAACGCTGAGCAGGTGGTGAACACCGCTGAACTGCACCTGGATGAAATTATCGAGCTGATTGCCCAGGCGCACAGCAAAGGTCAGGACGTGGCCCGCGTGCATTCCGGCGACCCGTCGCTGTATGGCGCGATTGGCGAACAGATCCGCCACCTGCGTCGGCTGGAAATTCCCTTCCAGATCATTCCCGGCGTCACCGCCACTGCCGCCTGCGCCGCCCTGCTGGAAAGCGAACTGACCCTGCCCGAGGTGTCACAGACGTTGATTCTCACTCGCTATGCGAGCAAGTCGGAGATGCCTGCGGGCGAGCAGCTAAGTGATCTAGCGCGCCACGGCGCGACCATGGCCATCCACCTAGGCGTGGTGCACCTGAGCAAGATCGTTGACGAATTGCTGCCGCACTACGGCGCGGACTGCCCGATTGCCGTGGTGCACCGGGCCAGCTGGCCGGATCAGGATTGGGTCAGTGGCACGCTCGCCACCATCGAAGAACAAGTGAGCGCCAAGGGCTTTCGCCGTACTGCACTGATCCTCGTCGGCCGCGTGCTGCACGCCGAACAGTTCGCCGACTCGGCGCTGTATAACGCCGAGCATCGCCATCTGTTCAGGTCGTCAGACGCTTGAGCGTTACCAACCGGGCGACTTCAGCGGCGTAGCGCGCGCCGCGCGAGTAACAGCAGGTCATCCAGCGCCGGTACGCTGGCCAGCAACACCAGCAGCAAGGCCAGCGGCACGGTGGCAATGTACCCCAGGTAGCTGAAACCCAGTGCGCCGATCACCCCACCGAGGAAGAAGTACAGCGCTAACAAGCTGAGCACCCGCAAGCGCTGACGGTCGGCCATCACCCGGGCTATTTCAGGCCCGCGCGTGCGATTCCAATAGAACAGCTTGCCCAGCTCGATGCCGATGTCAGTGATGATCCCGGTGATATGCGTGGTGCGGATTTCGGCGTTGGAAAGCTTGGTGATCAGCGCGTTCTGCAGGCCCATGATGAAACACAGCAGCATCACCGTCAGCGGTACAAACAGGCCGGTAATCTGCGCCATTGCCGTGCCCAAAAAGCCAAAACACAGCAGCAACACGGCCTCAAGCAGCAGCGGCAAGGCGTATTCGCTGTGCAGATGCCGCCGCCGTGAGTAATTGATCATCACCGTCGAACACGCCGCGCCAAGAAGAAACGACAGCACCGCGCCAAGGCCACCCCAGACCAGCTCATACGCGCCCAGAGCGATGTTATCGGCCATGGCCGAGACAATGCCGGTCATGTGCGAGGTGTATTGCTGCACGGCAAGAAATCCGCCGGCATTGATCGCCCCGGCAACAAAAGCCAGGGTAAACCCAAGATGCCGGTTGGCAGCCGCACTGCGAGTGCGGCCGGTCAGACTTCTCGCATAACGAATGGGCATTGGGTGACCCTGGTTTACAGCCTGTTAGAGATGAATCTCTGTGCCTTTGATGCCGAGTAAGCGCAACTCTTCGATCAGGTCATTGAGGTCGGCGAAGGACTCCACCTGCTCTTGGTCATCAACCAGAAAGAAGCTGGTGCCCGCGCCCTTCTTCAATAGCACGATCCATTCCCGGGTATTGGCCGGGTTGGCGATGATGTGCGTATCAAAGACCACACCCTGCGCCTGCTTACTTTTTATATCTTCACGCTGCATCAGCTCGCCTCTGTTTACTCAACCGTTACGCTCTTGGCCAGGTTACGCGGCTGGTCGACGTCAGTGCCTTTGAGCACAGCCACGTAGTAGGACAACAGTTGCAGCGGAATAGTGTAGAGAATCGGTGCCAGAGCATCGTGGATGTGCGGCATGTTCACCACATGGGTGCCTTCGCCATTGCTCATACCCGCCTGCTCATCGGCAAACACCAGCAGCTCACCGCCACGGGCGCGGACTTCCTGCAGGTTGGATTTGAGCTTTTCCAGCAGCTCGTTGTTCGGCGCCACAGTCACCACAGGCATGTCACTGTCGACCAACGCCAACGGGCCATGCTTGAGCTCGCCAGCCGGGTAGGCTTCGGCGTGAATATAGGAGATTTCCTTGAGCTTGAGCGCACCTTCCATTGCCACCGGGTACTGCGCGCCACGGCCGAGGAACAGGCTGTGGTGCTTCTCAGCGAACAGCTCGGACACCTTCTCCACCACACTGTCCATGGCCAAGGCTTCGCCGAGACGGGTTGGCAGGCGACGCAGTTCGTCAACCAGCTCGGCTTCCAGACCTTTATCCAGAGTGCCACGCACCTGGCCGAGGGACAGGGTCAGCAGCATCAATGCGACCAGCTGAGTGGTGAAGGCCTTGGTCGAAGCCACGCCGATTTCCGGGCCGGCCTGGGTCAGCAGGGTCAGGTCGGATTCGCGCACCAGCGAGCTGATGCCAACGTTACAGATTGCCAGGCTGGCCAGGTAGCCGCCCTGGCCAGGCGCATGTTCTTTAGCGTTACGCAGCGCGGCCAGGGTGTCGGCGGTTTCGCCAGACTGGGAGATGCTGACAAACAGGGTATCCGGCTGCACCACCACCTTGCGGTAACGGAATTCGCTGGCCACTTCGATTTGGCAGGGAATGCCGGCCAGGCCTTCCAGCCAATAACGCGCGACCATACCGGCGTGGTAACTGGTGCCGCAGGCCACAATCTGCACGTTTTTTACTTTGCCGAACAACTCGGCCGCTTGCGGACCAAACGCCTGCACCAATACATGATCAGTGCCCAGACGGCCTTCCAGGGTGCGCTGCACGACCTTGGGCTGCTCGTGGATTTCCTTGAGCATAAAGTGACGGTATTCGCCCTTGTCGGCGGCTTCCGCACCCTCATGGTATTGCACGCTCTCGCGCGTCACTGGCTGACCGGAGGCGTCCCAAATCTGTACGCTGTCGCGCTGAATTTCGGCGATGTCGCCTTCTTCAAGGTACATAAAACGGTCGGTGACCTGACGCAGCGCCAATTGATCTGACGCCAGGAAGTTCTCACCCAAACCCAAACCGATCACCAATGGGCTACCGCTGCGGGCCGCGATAAGACGGTCAGGCTGCTTGGCGCTGATAACCGCGAGGCCGTATGCGCCATGCAGTTGCTTAACCGCCAATTTAAGCGCGGCGGTCAAATCAGGCTGAGATTTGAGGGTGTGATCGAGCAGATGGACGATCACTTCAGTGTCGGTGTCGGAGCTGAACGTGTAACCGAGGCCCTTGAGCTGAGCACGCAGTTCTTCGTGGTTCTCGATAATGCCGTTGTGCACCACCGCCAGGTCATGACCGGAGAAGTGCGGGTGGGCATTGCGCTCACTTGGCGCACCGTGGGTAGCCCAGCGGGTGTGGGCGATGCCCAGGCGACCAGCCAGCGGCTCCTGGCTTAATGCTGCTTCCAACTCACTGACCTTGCCGACACGGCGACTGCGGTGCAATTCGCCCTGATCGTTGAGCAACGCCACACCGGCGCTGTCGTAGCCGCGGTATTCCAGGCGCTTGAGGCCTTCAACCAGCACGGCGGTGATATTGCGTTCAGCGACTGCGCCTACGATGCCACACATGTTCTTCTCCTTAAGCTTCAACAGCCGCGCAGATCAGCTTGATGCCGCGCTTGGTTATTTGTTCACGGGCCTCATCACTAAGGCGTTCGTCGGTTATCAGGGTATGGATGCCGCTCCAGGGCAGCTCCAGGTTGGGAATCTTGCGGCCGATCTTGTCGCTCTCGACCATCACCACCACTTCGCGGGCTACATCCGCCATCACCCGGCTAAGCCCGAGCAATTCATTGAAGGTAGTGGTGCCACGGTTCAGGTCGATGCCATCGGCACCAATAAACAGCTGGTCGAAATCGTAAGAGCGCAGCACCTGCTCGGCGACCTGGCCCTGGAAGGATTCCGAATGCGGATCCCAGGTGCCGCCTGTCATCAGCAACACCGGCTCGTGTTCTAGTTCGCTGATGGCGCGGGCCACGTTGAGCGAGTTGGTCATCACCACCAGACCGGGCTTGTGACCAAGCTGCGGAATCATGGCGGCGGTGGTGGTGCCACTGTCGATGATGATCCGCGCGTGCTCACGGATGCGCGCCACGCCAGCGCGGGCGATGGCCTGTTTGTACTGCGAGATCGGCTGTACGTCGCTAATCAGCTCCTGCGGCATGGGCACCGCACCACCGTAGCGACGCAGCAGCAGGCCGCTCTTTTCCAGGGCCGCGAGGTCTTTGCGTATGGTCACTTCCGAGGTGGAAAACGCTTTCGACAACACATCCACGCTCACCTCACCCTGCTCAGCGAGCAAGGCAAGAATGGTGTGGCGACGTTGCGGAGTGTTGCGTTTCGACATGTTAAGTTTCGATCCGAAAGATACTGGCGCGAATCAAAACCTAATGAAGCTTTTTCGTCAAGCCTGAAAACGATAAAAGGCGGCCAAGGCCGCCTTTATGACTGGCTCGCAGGATGGCCGAGCCGCATGGGTATCACTGCGCTCAACCCACCCTACGTTGACCCTCACTTCTTGGTCGGGCGCTTCCAGCCTTCGATATTGCGCTGCTTGGCGCGGCCGACGGCCAGGGTGTTATCCGGCACGTCGCCGGTAATCACCGAACCGGCGCCAGTGGTGGCACGGTCGCCCAACGTCACCGGGGCGACCAGGGCGCTGTTGGAGCCGATAAACACGTCCTCGCCCAGTACGGTCTTAAACTTGTTGGCGCCATCGTAATTGCAGGTAATGGTGCCGGCGCCGATATTGGTCCGCGCACCGACCTCGGCATCTCCCAGGTAAGACAGGTGCCCGGCCTTGGCGCCCTCGCCCAGCTTGGCGTTCTTCAACTCGACGAAATTACCCACATGGGCCTTGGCGCCCAGCACGGAACCCGGACGCAGACGCGCGAACGGCCCGCAATCGGCGCCCTCGCCCATTTCGGCACCTTCCAGATGGCTGTTGGCTTTGACGATGGCACCTTTGCGCAGGATCGAGTTCTTGATCACGCAGTTCGGCCCGATCTGCACGCCATCTTCGATCACCACCTGGCCTTCGAGGATTACGTTGATATCGATCGACACATCGCGGCCTACCGTGACTTCACCGCGCAAATCGAAACGCGCCGGGTCAATCAGGGTCACCCCTTGCAGCATCAAGCGGCGCGCAGCGCGGAACTGGTAGTGACGCTCAAGCTGCGATAGTTGGATGCGGTCGTTAGCACCCAGCACTTCCATTTCGTCAGCGGCCTGCTCGGTGGCGACGACCAGACCATCGGCCGCCGCCATGGCGATCACATCAGTCAGGTAGTACTCGCCTTGAGCATTACTGTTGGACAGGCGGCCCAGCCAATCACCGAGCTTTTTCCCCGGTACGGCGAGGATGCCCGTATTGCCTTCGCTGATCAGGCGCTGCTCAGCGCTGGCATCCTTGTGCTCGACAATGGCCTTCACCACGCCCGCTTCATCGCGAACGATACGGCCGTAGCCTGTCGGGTCGTTCAGATTGACTGTCAACAACCCCAGCTGCTGGTCGCTGACCTGCTGTAGCAAGCGCTGCAGGGTTTCCACCTCGATCAGCGGCACGTCACCGTACAAAATCAATACGCGCTCGGCAGTCAAGGCTGGTAGCGCCTGCGCGACAGCGTGGCCGGTGCCCAATTGTTCGCTTTGCAGCACGAAGTTCAAGTCATCCGCCGCCAGCCGCTCACGCACCAATTCCGCGCCATGGCCGATGACCACATGGATACCCTGCGGTTTGAGCTGACGCGCTGTGTCAATCACATGACCAAGCATGGCTTTGCCGGCAACCGGATGCAGGACTTTCGGCAAGGCCGAACGCATACGAGTGCCTTGGCCGGCGGCGAGGATAACGATATCGAGCGACATAGAAGGTAGTCCTGGGCAAGCGCCGGTTGTTCCCTGTGGATAAGCCCACGACGCAACCAACTGAAAAGATGAAATGAC
>JAHJXZ010000128.1 GCA_018827205.1 Gammaproteobacteria bacterium
GCCGCGCGCATTCAGGGCAGCAAACGCAAGGCCGTGGCAGTCATCGGCGACGGCGCCCTGACCGCCGGCATGGCCTTCGAGGCGCTGAACCACGCCAGCGACGTCAGCGCCAACATGCTGGTGATCCTCAACGACAACGACATGTCGATCTCGAAGAACGTTGGCGGCCTGTCCAACTACCTGGCCAAGATCCTCTCTAGCCGCACCTACGCCAGCATGCGCGAGGGCAGCAAGAAGATCCTCTCGCGCCTGCCAGGCGCCTGGGAGATCGCGCGCAAGACCGAAGAACATGCCAAAGGCATGTTGGTACCCGGTACCCTGTTCGAAGAGCTGGGCTGGAACTATATCGGCCCGATCGACGGTCACGACCTGCCGACTTTGCTCGCCACCCTGCGCAATATGCGCGACCTCGACGGCCCGCAGTTTCTGCATGTGGTAACCAAGAAGGGCAAGGGCTTTGCCCCAGCCGAAGCTGACCCGATTGGCTATCACGCGATCACTAAGCTGGAGCCAATCAACGCGCCAGCAGCGCAACCCAAGCAAGCCTCCGGCCCGAAATACTCCAGCGTATTTGGCCAATGGCTGTGCGATATGGCCGCGGCAGACCCGCGTCTGGTCGGCATTACTCCGGCAATGAAGGAAGGCTCGGATCTGGTGGCGTTCAGTGAGCGTTATCCCGAGCGCTATTTCGACGTGGCCATCGCCGAACAACACGCCGTAACCCTGGCCGCCGGCATGGCCTGCGATGGCGCCAAGCCCGTAGTGGCGATCTACTCGACCTTCCTGCAGCGCGCCTATGACCAACTGATCCACGATGTCGCCGTGCAGCACCTTGATGTGCTGTTCGCCATCGACCGCGCTGGCCTGGTCGGCGAAGACGGCCCGACCCACGCCGGCAGCTTCGATATTTCCTACCTGCGCTGCATCCCCGGCATGCTGGTGATGACGCCGAGCGATGAAAACGAGCTGCGCCGCATGCTTACCACCGGCCACTTGTTCGACGGTCCGGCGGCGGTGCGCTACCCGCGCGGCAGTGGCCCTAATGCGGCTATCGAAGCAAGCTTGGAGCCACTGGAAATCGGCAAAGGCATCGTCCGCCGCCAAGGCAGCAAAGTCGCCTTGCTGGTATTCGGCGTACAACTGAGCGAAGCACTTAAGGTCGGTGAAAGCCTGGATGCAACGGTCGTGGATATGCGCTTTGTCAAACCCTTGGACGAGACCCTGGTGCGCCAACTGGCAGCCAGTCACGAGTTGCTGGTGACGACTGAAGAGAACAGCGTGATGGGCGGTGCTGGCAGCGCGGTCAGCGAGTTCCTCGCCCACGCGGGTATCCTCAAGCCGATGCTGCATCTGGGCCTGCCCGACTACTACGTCGAGCACGCCAAACCGGCGCAGATGCTTGCCGAATGCGGTCTGGATGCGCCCGGTATTGAAGCAGCCATCCGCGCGCGCCTCGCCAGCCTTCCAGCATGAATACCGCTCATCCAGAGCTGAGTCAGACTTGCTTGTAATTCATCCAGCCGCGCATTAAGGTGCGCGGCGTTTTACTTCTGCCAAGGTTCGCCACTTCCGAAAGAAGCGGCGTTAAACGGGAAGCCGGTGCGCTCATGAAGAGCCAACCCGGTACTGCCCCCGCAACGGTAATCGACCACAGATCAGGATCTGTACGCCGCCTCACGCGCCACTGGGTCATTCCGGGAAGGCGAGGCCGCGCTAGTCGAGAGTCCGGAGACCGGCCTTGCTGGATGTGACTGGTGTTGCGGAGGGCATCACCGTCAAGCTCAGGCTGCGTCCGCGCGCCCGTTCTTGCACCTGCCCTTCTCAAAAGTCGTTCGACCTTTTGAGGATTCTCTACGTGAAATTGTCCCGCCTTGCCCTGGCTGTGGCGCTGCTGCCTCCGGCCATCCAGGCTGAAACCCGAGACCATGCTCAGTATGCGCTGACGCTGCCAGCTCTGGTCATCAGTTCTGGACGCCAAGCTGAGCCGCGCAAACAAGCCGTCGCCGCCACAACGGTATTCACTCGCGAAGCCATTGAGCGCCTGCAGGCACGTGATGTCATGGAGCTGCTTCGACGCGTTCCGGGTATCCAGACAGGCAATAGCAGCGGCGTGCCCTCATATTTCGTACGCGGTAGCAGTACCGCGCAAACGCTTGTCTTGGTCGACGGCCAACGTATTGCATCGGCCTCCAGCGGCATCGCACGCCTGGACTACTTGAGCGTCGACAACATCGAACGCATTGAAGTTGTTCGTGGACCACGCTCCAGCCTCTATGGTGCCGACGCTATTGGCGGTGTAATTCAGATATTTACCCGCCGCGGAAAAGCGGGCCTTGCACCGGAAGTGCGCATTGCTGCCGGCAGCGACCATACCATCGAAAGACGTGTCGGCCTGTCAGGTGGCGACCAGAAGACTACCTTCCACCTAGGTGCAAGCCTGGATGAAAGCGCTGGTTTCGACCGAACACGAGACGACCAAGGGGCAGATAGAGACCACGATGGAGCACGCACACGTGCCCTGGCGCTGAACCTGCAACATGAGCTAAATGATGACTGGCAAGCCGGCTTCAGCCTCAATGATCAACGAGGGGACAGCGAGTATGACGATGCATATGAGTTCGCACCCAGCGAACCGCATGACCAATTCCGTGTCAGCAGCTTCAGCAGCTATCTCGAAGGACAAGTGAATCAGGACTGGAATAGCCGTGTGGAGCTGGGCCGTAGCTATGACCGGAATAAAGCGCTAAGCGCCACAAGCGCTTGGAACACTGGCCGACTGGAAACCACCCGCCACTCCGCTGCCTGGATCAACCGTCTAGAGCTCAACGAACACCACAACCTGACACTCGGCGGCGAGTGGTACGAAGACCGCGTCGATAGCACCACAACGCTCGCCGAAGATCGTCGCAGCAACCGGGCAGTGTTTATTCAACACACCTACAAAACGCAGCAGCTTTCCACCGAACTGGGCTTGCGCCATGACGAAAACCAACTGTATGGCAGCAGCAACTCCTGGAACGGCGCTCTGATAATACCGACTGAGCGCAGCCAAACCTGGGTATTAAGTTATGGTGAAGGGTTCCGCGCCCCGACTTTTAGCGACCTTTACTACCCCGGCGCCGGGAATCCAAATCTACAAGCAGAAACCTCGAAGGCCTATGAGCTGCAGTGGCGTGCAGAGCTGGGCGACAACCAATTAGAGGTCGCCATTTATAGAAACGACATTACCAATCTGATTGCCTGGAACAGCACCACCAACCAACCCGAAAACATCAAGCAAGCCCGCATCAATGGTTTTGAACTCAGCGTGAGCCGCGACTTGCTCGGCTGGCAGTCTGCTCTTAGTTTGAACTTTCTCGACCCGCGTGACCGCGACAATGGCCATACCCTAGCGCGACGAGCACGCCGCACGGTAAACCTAGATATCGACCGGCAATTCGCCCAGGTGCAGCTTGGCGCTAGCTGGCGAGCCGTAAGCCGACGCTACGACGACGCAGCAAATACCAGCGAACTTAGCGGTTATGGGCTACTGGATCTGCGTGCTAGCTGGCAAAGCAACGCGGCGTGGCGCTGGGATGTGAAACTCAACAACCTACTGGATAGAGATTACTGGCAAGGCAATTACCAGCGTCCAACTGGCCCAAATTGGAACGATCCGTCGCGCGAATATGCCTATCAGGAAGAAGGTCGAAGCCTGTTATTTGCACTAACTTGGACCCCAGACCTGTAAACCAAACATCACTCATGCCTCGCGCAAGCGGGGCCGTGAGCTAAGGCGCTTCGACCAGTTGCACACAGAGCGCCTCAATCGCACCCAGCATCTGAAAGCTTGGCCGCTCCAGGCCATTGTTCGGCACCGGCCACAGCTGACTACGCTCAACGGCGGCCACACCTGGCCAGCGCCTCCATGTATCAAGCTGACGCTGCTCACTAGCTAGAATCACCTCGGGATTGCGCTGCAGCACCGCCTCCACGCTGACCTGCGGCGCAGGCAAGGTGAGATCGGCAAAGACATTCTCCGCTCCGCAGATACGCAAGGCGTCGCTGATAATCTGCTGCCCGCCGATGGTGTACAGCGGCGCATCCCAGACCTGATAGAACAATCGCAACGGTCGTTCACGCTGATAGCGCTGGCGCAACGCAGCCAGGCCGCTATTGAATTGCTGATGCAGTTGTCGGCCTTGCTCGGCGCGGCCGATACGCGTGCCGATTTCGACGAAACTCTCCGCCAAGTCAGCCAGCTTACGCGGCTCAACAACCAGCAGGGGAATACCCATACGCTGCAGCTGCTGACGTTGCGCACGACTGATGCTGTCAGGCCAGAGCAGCACCAGATCGGGCTGCAGTTCGAGCAAGCTTTCCAGCTCAAGCTGGCCATACCGGCCAACAGAGGGTAGTTGGGCCACCGCTGCCGGACGCTCACCGCCATCGAGCAAGCCGACCAGCAGATTGCCGGCGTCCAACTCCAGCATGATTTCAGTCAGGGAAGGTGCCAGAGTCACCACCCGCTCGACCGCTGCGGCAGGCAATGCCAGCAACAACAGCAGGCAGAGGGTGATGGCGCGCATCAGCCGAGTTGGCGGGGAATGCGGTAGAGGTACAACAGCACGATGCTGGAAATCGCCAGGAGAATCAGCGGAATCGCCTCCAGGCCGGCGAATACCGCGACGGCGGCAATCCAAGCCGGCAACGCTGCACCGAGAAAGGCCAGGCGACGCACACGCGCCAACTCCAGCCAGGCATCGTGCTCATCTGCGGTATCGAGGGCTTTTTCGGTAGCCACCAGTGCACGCTTGTAGGCGCTGAACAGCGGCAGGCTGACAAACATCGAGGCCAGGCCGGCGATAAACAGTGGCATGGTCAGCAGGCCGGTTTTCTGCTCGGCGCCAAACAGCAGGTTGAACACAAACAAAGGGGCCAGGGTCACAGCCAGCTGACGCCACCACTCCAGCGCCAGTCGACGTCGCACTTGACCGCGCGTCACAGGCTTTCCTCAACCTCGCCTTGGTGCAGACTGCCGAGCATATGCCCGAGTTTGCCGGCCTTGGTCGCGAGGTATTTTTTGTTATGCGGATTGTGATCGATCTGCAACGGCACACGGGTCGCCACATTGATGCCCATATCGCCCAGCGCCTTGACCTTGCGCGGGTTATTTGTCATCAGCTTAAGTTGGCTGACACCCAGGTGGTCAAGCATCGGCAAGCAGATCGCGTAGTCACGCTGATCGGCGCCAAAGCCCAGGCGCTCGTTAGCCTCAACGGTATCGGCGCCGCCATCCTGCAACTCATAGGCGCGGATCTTGTTCAGCAAGCCGATGCCACGACCTTCCTGGCGCAGGTAAAGCAACACGCCACGGCCCTCATTGGCAATCGCGCGCAGCGCCGCTTCAAGCTGGAAACCGCAGTCGCAACGCAGGCTGAACAACGCATCGCCGGTCAGGCATTCAGAGTGCAAACGGCCCAGCACGGGCGCGCCATCGGCCACATTGCCAAAGGTCAGGGCAACATGTTCCTTGCCAGTGGCTTGCTCAAGGAAGCCATGCATGGTGAAGACACCAAAGGGCGTAGGCAGTTGGGAGGCGGCGACAAACACGACGGACACCGGATGCTCCTAAAGAAATGGGCAGGGGAAATCAGGTCGGCATTGTAACAGCAGGCCCCGACAGCCGCTTAGCCTGAATTACTGATGATAAGGATCGAGGCAACGCGAGGTTGCCAAGCAGCTAGTACTTGGACTCCAGCACCAGCACATCCTGCTCGACCTTCCAGCCGACTCGGCTAAGAAAGCTCATGCCGAGCAAGGCCTCGGTAGGCGAACCGCCTTCCAGCACTACGGCCTCGACACCCAGAACCTCTAGTTCACCGATCTTCACTCGGCCCAAGGTCACGCGCCAACCGCGTGCCGTACCGCTAGCGGTACTGACCTGCAAAGGCGCGCCGATCACCCGGTAATCAATCCCCAGACGGCGCGCATGCTCGTCATTTAAAGCAATCGAGGTGGCGCCGGTATCCACTAAAAACTGGATGGACTGCCCATTGACCGAACCCGCGACCCAGTAATGGCCGCCAATACCTTTGGCCACACTGAGCCGCTTCTTCTGCGCTTCGGCAAAACCTTCACTGTACTCGCGGCTCAGGCTGTAACTGCGCTCAACGCCATCGACACGCAACACCGCGCCACGGCTGTCGGCACTGACCACCACAACCCCGCCTGGGCCGATCTGGCCGACTTTGACCAGTTTACGTTGACCATCGACATTCAACACCGCCGCACCAGGGAACAGGCCGACAACCCGCACCTGGGTGGCCGCCATCACCCAATTACCAAGTAACAGCGGCAGGCTTAACAACAGTAGTTTCAAGGCGTACATGGAACGTCTCGCACAGGTTAGTCAAACGGATAAGGTTGCTGCCAGCGCTGAAAAATCGGGCGCAGGCTGCCGTCCGCCACCAGGCTATCCATGCGTTTATCGAACAGTTCAGCCAGCGTTCGACCACGCGGGGTATCGGCAAACCCTAGGTAGACCGACAGCTTGGTCAGCGGGGTAACACGGTAGCGATCAGGCTGACTGGCGGTGCTCAGCACATCCTCAACTTCGGTCAGGGCGTCAAGATAGAAATCCGCATGCCCCGTTTCCAACATGCCGAGGATACCGTTACGGCGGAGCACTTCGCGGTACTGGCGCAAATTTGGCAAATAACGCTGGTATTCATAGCCACGCATCCAGACCAGCCGAGACTCGCCGAGGGACTCCTGGGTGGGGATGGGTTTATCCCGCAGGCCGAGCGCGGCAATCTGGTCGGCATCGTAATACCAACGAGGATAGAACACGCCCTGCGCGACTTCATTTAGGTAAGAGCCCGCCCAGGCATCGGCAGCACCGCGCTGCACTAAGCCAATGGAGCGGGTGTAAGGCACGCTATGGATATCTATCTGTACGCCGGCAGGCTCGAATACCGCACGAAAGATCTCCCAGGCCATGCCGCTGCCATCAGCATGGGTATGCCCTTCCCACACTTCGCTAGCAATACGAATCTGCGTCAGCTCAGCGGCACACACCATCCCGCTGGCAACGCTGATGACCAACCACAGCAACCACCGACAGCAGCGGCCCATTAGCGATCCCTTTCTGATTACCAGCCTAGCGCCGCAGCCAGCCCATTGGCCCAACCCCAGACGACCAGTTGCAGAGCCATCCAGGCGAACACACCGGCGAGCACGTCATCGAGCATGATGCCGACACCGCCATGCACATGCCGATCAATCCAGCGAATCGGCCAGGGCTTGAGGATGTCGAACACACGGAACAATAGGAAGCCTAGCAGCAGCCAGCCCCAGCCGTCAGGCACCAGCCAGAGGGTAATCCACATGCCGACCATTTCGTCCCAGACGATGCCTTCATGGTCGTGCACCCGCAGGTCATCGGCCACTTTGCCGCACAACCAGAAGCCAAACAGCATGGTGATGCCGAGCATCAGCCAGTAGCCCCAGTCCGGTAGCATCTGAAATAGCGGAATAAACGGCAGCGCCACCAGCGAGCCCCAGGTACCAGGGGCTTTCGGCAAAGTACCGGAACCGAAGCCGAAGGCCAGAAAGTGCCAGGGATTGCGCCATACAGAAGGCGGCACGAACTCGGCGGGGACTTGCTTGGGATGATCAGTCACTGGTACTTCCAAAATGTTGATAGCCGCTGCGTGGCAGCTGAACGGGCTGGCCTTGCGAGTCGAGCAGAGTAACGCCCTCACCGGCCACCACACGACCAATAACGCGCACAGGCCAACCTGCTTGCTGCAAATCCGCCAGATAGGCTGCCGGCAGGGTGAACGCCAGGCGGTAATCATCGCCACCGCTTAATGCACACTGACGCGCTGCCGACTCCCCGGCAAATGCCAGCAAGGCTACAGACAGCGGCACCTGTGCCTGCTCAATCAGCAGCGCCACGCCAGATGCTGCGGCGATATGGCCACAGTCAGCCAACAAGCCATCGGAGATATCCAGCGCCGCCGTAGCTTTGCCACGCAACGCCAGGCCCAGATCGAGCTGCGGCACGGGCGACCAGTAGCGCGCCAGCAAAGGCTCGACCACTGCCGGATCGGCTTGGCGTTGCCCCAGCACCAACGGCAAAGCGCCGGCGGCATCGCCCAACTCCCCGCCGACGCAGAGCAGATCACCGACCTGCGCGCCCTTGCGGGTCAGCGCCATACCAACCGGCACACGGCCAAAAACAGTCAGGGTGAGACTCAGGGGACCACGGGTGGTATCGCCGCCGATCAGACGAATCGCACAGTGTTGCGCCATCTGATCCAGGCCGCGGGCAAAGTTCTGCAGCCAATCCGGTTCGGCACTGGGTAGGGTCAAAGCCAGGGTAAAGCCGACAGGTGCGGCGCCCATGGCGGCTAGATCGCTGACCGAAACGCCGAGCGCACGTTGCGCCAGCAGAAACGGGTCAGGCGACTCGGGAAAATGCACCCCGGCAACCAGGGTGTCGGTAGAAATTGCCAGCTGCTCGCCAGCCGGCACTTGCAGCAGGGCACAGTCGTCGCCAATGCCCAATGCCACGCCTTCGCCAGCCTGCGCACAGGACGCAGCGGCGAAGTAATGACGGATCAGCTCGAACTCACCCAAAACAGGCTTAACGCTTGTTGGCGCGAACTTCGTCCGCACGCAAGCGCGGTGCCAGCTTGTCCAGCACGCCGTTGACGAACTTGTGCCCGTCAGTTGCGCCAAACACCTTGGCCAGCTCGATGCCTTCGTTGATCACCACGCGATAGGGAATATCCACGCGGTTCTTCAGCTCGTAGGTCGACAGACGCAGAATCGACAATTCAACCGGATCGATTTCATCCAGTGGGCGATCCAGCAGGGACTCAAAGGCACCATCGATCTCGGTTTTCTGCCGCGGTACACCATGCAGAATCTCGTGGAAGTAGGCACCGTCAACCGCAGTGAAGTCGTTATCGACGCGGAACTGCGCTTCGATCTCGTTCAGCGACTGCCCAGCCATGTGCCAGGAGTACAACGCCTGCATGGCCAGCGTACGCGCCTGACGGCGCGCGAGTGTCTTGCTGCTAGGGCCTTTCTTCGGCGCTTGTGGCTGCTGCCCGTTACCGTCGTTCTGGCTCACTTGGCCTCCAACTGCGCCAGCAGGCTGACCATTTCTAGGGCGGACAAAGCAGCTTCCGCACCTTTGTTGCCGGCCTTGGTGCCGGAACGCTCAATGGCTTGCTCGATGGAATCGACAGTCAGCACGCCAAAGGCAACCGGTACGCCGAACTCCATGGACACCTGGGCCAGGCCCTTGGTGCATTCGCCAGCGACGTATTCGAAGTGCGGAGTGCCACCACGAATCACGGCACCAAGGGCGATGATGGCGTCGAAATCACCACGCTGGGCGACTTTCTGCGCGACCAGCGGAATCTCGAAGGCACCCGGCGCGCGGATGATGGTGATGTTGCTTTCGCTTACGCCGTGGCGAACCAGGGCGTCAACGGCGCCGCTTACCAGGCTTTCGACAACGAAGCTGTTAAAGCGGCCGACGACCAGTGCAAAGCTGCCTTTGGGGGCGATGAAAGTACCTTCGATGGTCTTCAGGGTCATAAAACAATTCTCATATAGCGTTAAAGAGCCAGGGGACAAAAAATGGATAGCCCGACGAAACAGCGCGTAGCACGGCGGTCGTTATTCAGCGGGCAGGTATTCTACAACTTCCAGGTCGAAACCGGATATTGCATTGAACTTCATCGGCGAACTCATAAGTCGCATCTTGCGCACGCCGAGGTCGCGCAGAATCTGCGAACCAGCACCAACAGTGCTGTAGGTGGTCGGGTTGGCAGGTTGTTGACGATCCAGCAGCGCCAGCAGCTCAGGCCCGGTCAGCGGATTGCCCAGTAGCAGCACCACGCCGCTACCGGCTTTAGCCACCTCGGCCATAGCCGCACGCAGGCTCCAACGACCCGGTTGGTTGACCAGAAACAGGTCGCGCAGCGGGTCCATGTTGTGCACGCGCACCAGAGTCGGCTCTTCCGCACACACCGTGCCCAGAGTCAGGGCCATGTGCGCGGTGTCCTCCACACCATCACGGTAGGTCACCAGATTGAACTGGCCCAGCTCGGTATCGAGCACCTGCTCGCTGGCACGCTCAACCGTACGCTCATGCATCAAACGGTAGTGAATCAGATCGGCAATCGTGCCGATCTTGATGCCGTGCTCGGCGGCAAAAACTTCCAGCTCAGGACGACGCGACATAGTGCCGTCGTCGTTCATGATCTCGCAGATCACCCCACTCGGCTCGAAACCGCCCATGCGCGCCAGGTCGCAGGCCGCTTCGGTGTGGCCGGCCCGCGCCAGTACGCCGCCTGGCTGAGCCATCAGCGGGAAGATATGCCCGGGACTGACAATGTCATCAGCTTTGGCGTTTTTCGCCGCGGCAGCCTGCACGGTACGCGCGCGGTCGGCAGCAGAGATACCAGTAGTCACCCCTTCTGCCGCTTCGATGGACACGGTGAACTTGGTGCCGAAACCGGAACCGTTGCGCGGCGCCATCAGCGGCAGCTTGAGGGTTTCGCAGCGCTCGCGGGTCATCGGCATGCAGATCAGGCCACGGGCGAAGCGTGCCATAAAGTTGATATGTTCGGCGGTCACACACTCGGACGCGATGATCAGATCGCCTTCGTTCTCGCGGTCTTCGTCATCCATCAGGATGACCATCTTGCCGGCGCGGATGTCTTCGACCAGTTCTTCAATACTGTTAAGAGCCATGCTGGCGATTCCTTATTTGTTCAGGTAGCCGTGTTCGGCGAGAAAACTTTCGGTCATGCCCGAGCTTTTCGACTCGGCGGCCTTGTCACCGAGCAGCAGACGCTCCAGGTAACGGGCTAGCAGATCCACTTCGAGGTTGATCTGACTGCCAGGGCAATAGTCGACCATGATGGTTTCGGCCAGGGTATGCGGCACGATGGTCAGCTCGAATTCGGCGCCGTTGACCGCATTGACGGTCAGGCTGGTGCCATCGACAGTGATCGAGCCCTTGTGGGCGATGTATTTGGCCAGTTCCCGCGGCGCGCGAATGGTGAACTGCACGGCGCGGGCGTTATCGGCGCGCGCGATGACTTCACCGACGCCATCCACATGGCCGCTGACCAGGTGACCACCGAGGCGGCTAGTAGGCGTCAGCGCCTTCTCCAGATTGACCTTGCTGCCGGCTTTCAAGCTGATAAAGGCGGTATGCGCCAGGGTTTCGCGGCTGACATCAGCCCAGAAACCATCACCCGGCAGCTCCACTGCCGTCAGGCACACGCCGTTAACCGCAATGCTGTCACCGAGTTTGACGTCAGCAAGATCGAGCTTGCCAGTCTCCACATACACCCGTACGTCACCGCCCTTGGGCGTTAGTGCGCGGATGCTGCCAATGGCTTCGATTATGCCGGTAAACATGCCACCCCCTGCATCGCGTCCACGACAAAGCGCTGGCGAACAACGCCAGAAACCTGGAACACGGAATAAAAATCAGACATCTAGACCAACTCCTGTTTTATAAAAAACAGGGCGTGTTTGATCGATAGGGATTTCGTGAGCACGCCTTCGCGTGCCCTGATAGGCAATCCCGCTCTCTCTTTATCCGGACTTTAACCGTCGGCCCCGGAATCACACCGGGTCTGCTGACCTTGCTCGGCGGTTTACACCACCTGACAAGCGCTCGCGGGCTAGGCTTTGCAGCCATTACCGCCGGTGGGGAATTACACCCCGCCCTGAGAACGTTGCGGCCACTTGCGTAGCCGAGACGCGTTTTACCACAAATCGCCTGCGCCCTGCATGGCCAAACGACAGCAGGAATAAGCAACCATCAAGCAGCCGGCTGTGGCACCGCGATGATCCGCCAGTCATCACCCACTGCACGCATCTCGACAATTTTCAGCGCTGGCGCATCGGCCATCCGTGCCAACGGCAGGTCGAGCAGCGGCCGAGCACTGGAACCCAGCAGCTTGGGCGCCACAAACAGCTGGTACTCATCCACCAGACCCAGGCGAGCAAACGCCCCGGCCAGACGCGGACCGGCCTCCACCAGCACTTCGTTAGCACCACGACTGGCCAGCTCGACCAGCAACCGGCGCAGGTCAACATGCCCGTTGCTGCCAGGCACGGCCAATAGTTCGTGTCCATCGTCCAGATAACGATCACGCGCCGAAGCGGCGGCGCAGGTCGCCACCATGGCAGCACCGGCCTGGAAGAACGGTACGCTAAGCGGCACGCGCAAACGTCCATCAACCAACACACGCAATGGTGGCCGTGCTTGAGCCAAGGCACTTAATTCCGCTCCCAGGCCCAACTCATCAGGGCGCACGGTCAAGCGCGCATCATCGGCCAGCACCGTATCGGCACCGGTCAATACCACGCTGGAGCGCGCACGCAACCGCTGCACAGCGGCGCGCGCGGCCGGCCCGGTAATCCACTGGCTTTCGCCGCTAGCCATGGCGGTACGCCCATCTAGGCTCATCGCCAGCTTGACCCGCACAAACGGCAGGCCCTTTTCCATACGTTTGATAAAGCCGGCATTCAGCGCACGCGCCTCAGCTTCGAGCACGCCGCTCTGCACTGCGATACCCGCGTGCATCAAGCGCAGCAGGCCATCACCGCCGACCTGCGGATTGGGGTCTTGCATGGCAGCTACGACGCGAGTGATCCCGGCATTGATCAGCGCATCGGCGCACGGCGGCGTGCGCCCATGATGGCTGCAGGGCTCCAGGGTGACGTAGGCGGTTGCACCACGGGCCTTTTCACCGGCCTGACGCAACGCGTGCACTTCGGCATGCGGCTCGCCGGCGCGGGCATGCCAGCCTTCGCCGATGATGCGGCCATCGCGAACAATCACGCAGCCAACGCGCGGATTGGGGTGGGTGGAGTACAAGCCTTTACGGGCCAACTCCAGCGCGCGAGCCATAAAGGCGTGATCTGAATTCATCGTCAGCCTTTGACTGGTTCGCGGGACAAGCGGTCGATTTCCTCGCGGAACTCGTTGAGGTCTTGAAAGCGTTTGTACACCGAGGCGAAGCGGATATAGGCCACTTCATCGAGCTTCTGCAGCTCCCCCATGACCAGCTCACCGAGGACCAATGACTTGATCTCACGCTCACCGGTGGCGCGTAGCTTGTGCTTGATATGGGCGATGGCCGCTTCCAAGCGCTCGATACTCACCGGGCGCTTCTCCAGTGCACGCTGCATGCCGGCGCGTAGCTTGTCCTCATCAAAGGGCTGGCGGCTGCCGTCCTGCTTGATCAGGCGTGGCATCACCAGCTCGGCGGTCTCGAAGGTGGTGAAGCGCTCTTCACAGGCCAGGCATTCACGCCGACGACGCACCTGCTCACCCTCGGCAACCAGGCGCGAGTCGATCACTTTGGTGTCATTGGCACCGCAGAAGGGACAGTGCATAAATAAGGGCAGCCTTAGAACGAAGTTAGCCATGGTAGCGCATCCCGCAGGCAAGACAAGCTGAGGGGTTTGCGGTATACAGGCGCCCACGCAAACCAGCGGAGTTGATACCCTCGATGAAAGCCCCCAAGCCATTGCAACCGCTGATTCTACTGAGCCTGATCGCCCTGCTGGCGGCCTGCGCCAGCGACAGTTCGCCGCCCGCCAAACCCGCAGCAACATCGCCGACGCCAGCACCGGCAGAAGCTGCGCCTTTGCCGGCCTACCAGCGCGAGTTGAGCGGCAGCTTGTTGAATGTACCCAACGAGGCGGATGTCGAGCTGGCCCTGCTGGCGGTCGATCAGCGCGGCCGACCGCAGGCGCTGCTGGGTAATATCCAGCTGCGCGGCACCGGCAAGCCGTTGGCATTTCGCCTGCCGTTCAACCCGGAAACTTTTAACAAACACAGTCGCATCGAGCTGCACGGCCGCGCCAATCAGGCCGGCCGGCTGATTCTGCGCCTGCCCGAACAACCGATTGCCCGCGGTGACACCCAGGCCCTTGGTGAATTGCGCTTGGTACCGGCGCCATGACAGCACCCGCCGCCTTGCAGGCAGCGCTCAGCGAACTGCTGGGTGATGCCCAGCTAAGCGCGCAAACCTTGCCCGGCACAGAGATCAAGCTTTGGCTGATCGACCCGGCGAACATGGACCGCTGTTTTAGCCCGGAAGAGACCCGCCTGATCCTCGAAGAACCGCCCTACTGGTGTTTCTGCTGGGCCAGCGGCCTGGTGCTGGCGCGTTGGCTGGCCGAGCACCCCGAGTGGGTGCGCGGCAAACGCGTGCTGGATTTCGGCGCAGGCTCCGGCGTGGCAGCGATTGCCGCAGCCAAGGCAGGCGCACTGGAAGTGGTGGCCTGCGACCTCGACCCGCTGGCGATTGCGTCCTGCCAGGCCAACGCGGCACTGAATGATGTGGTGCTGAGTTATTCCGCGGACTTCTTCGCCGAGGCTGACCGTTTCGACCTGATCATCGTCGCCGACGTGCTCTACGACCGCGCTAACCTGCCGCTGCTCGACCAATTCCTCAGCCGTGGCCGCCAAGCGCTGGTGGCCGACTCGCGAGTACGCGACTTCCAGCACCCGCTGTACCAGCGCCTCGGCGTACTCGAAGCCTGCACGTGGCCAGACCTGGCCGAGCCGGCGGAGTTTCACCATGTCAGCCTGTACCTCGCCGAGCGCACTTGACCACCCCTTGTATCCAGTACGCTACGCCCACATTTATAGTTCATCGCATTGCAGCCCATCACAACTTGCGCCCAGCCGAGACCGACCATGAGCGACTCCCCTTATATTTTTGATATCGCAGGCAGCGCCAGCTTCGAACAGCTGGTGATCGAGAACTCCTTTCAGAAGCCGGTACTGGTGGATTTCTGGGCCGATTGGTGTGCGCCGTGCAAAGCGCTGATGCCGCTGCTGGCGAAGATCACCGAGGAATACAACGGCGAGCTGCTGTTGGCCAAGGTCAACTGCGATATTGAGCAGGACATCGTTGCCCGTTTCGGCATCCGCAGCCTGCCCACCGTGGTGCTGTTCAAGGATGGTCAGCCGGTAGACGGCTTCGCCGGCGCGCAGCCGGAGTCGGCGATCCGCGAGATGCTCAAACCCCACGTCGCCGAGCCAGCGCCGGCGGCAGCCGACCCGATGGAAGCGGCGCAGGCACTGTTCAGCGAAGGCCGCTTTGCCGACGCAGAAGCCGTACTCAAGGTACTGCTGACGGAAAACAACGAGCACGCCGCCGCGCTGATTCTCTACGCACGCTGCCTAGCTGAGCGTGGCGAGTTGGGCGAAGCCGAGGCGGTGCTCGGCGCGGTCAAAGGCGATGAACATAAACAGGCTCTGGCCGGCGCCCGCGCGCAGCTGACATTCCTGCGCCAGGCCGGCGAGCTGCCCGATGTCGCCAGCCTGAAAACCCGCCTGGCGCAGAATGCCGACGACGATGAAGCAAGCTACCAGCTAGCGATCCAGCAACTGGCACGCCAGCATTACGAACCAGCGCTGGACGCCCTGCTCAAGCTGTTTATCCGCAACCGCAGCTACGCCGACGGCCTACCGAACAAGACCCTGCTGCAAGTCTTTGACCTGCTCGGCAATGACCACCCGCTGGTCACCGCTTATCGGCGCAAGCTGTATCAAGCGATTTACTGATCACACGCGTCGACGTGAACTAGCCCACCCAGTGATAAATCGGCGCATCGGCGCCGGTTTCCACGCGCACCTTTGCACAATGGCGCAGACGCACCAGCAGGCGCTTGCCCGCAGCCTCCCCGCCCGCCAGCCCGGCCAATTGCCCGAGCAATTGCGGCCCGTCGACTTGTCCGGCCTGGCGCAGCAGCTCCAGGGTGGTCTGCCACAGCGCATCATTGGCCACCGGCGCGGCCGCAACAGCCGGCGCAACGGCTGTTTCAAGGGTCACGTGCTGGGCCAGCTGCGCCCAGTCCTGCGCATCCAACTCAACCGTCAGGTCCACCGGCCAGGCGCCGATCTGCCCACGAATTCGCACCATCATTCTGCCCTCAACTGATCAACCGCCATGCTCCCACGTCCGCAGCGGGCCGCCAAGGAAGGCTAGCCATACCCAGTAAAAAATTGTTATAACGTAACAAGTAATTATTTCTGACCGGAGATCAACATGCGCCGCCTGCTACTTGCCTTGCCGTTTGCCCTGCTGCCCCTTGCCACCGGCGTTGCCGCGCATAGCCATGAGCACGAGCATGATCACGCCGAACACGGCAGCCTGGAGGCCCACGAGCACGGCGCCGCACAACTCAACGTGGCGCTGGACGGCAAGGTGCTGGAGTTGCAGCTGGAAAGCCCGGCCATGAACCTGGTGGGTTTCGAACACGCCGCCAAGAGCGATGCCGACAAAGCCAAGGTCGCCGCCGCCCGCAGCCAGCTGGAACAGCCGCAGACACTCTTCGGCCTGGCCGCGGGTGACTGCAACGTCAGCAAGCAAGAGCTGGAAAGCCCACTATTTGCTGAACATAAGCACGAAGAACACGAAGAGTCCCATGACAGCGAACACAGCGATGTCCACGCGCACTACAGCCTCGACTGCCAGAAGCCTGAAGAATTGAAACAACTTGACCTGGGCGAGCTCTTCAAGCGCTTCCCCGCCACTGAGAAAATTCAGGTACAACTGATCGGCCCGAATGGCCAGCAGGGCATGGAGCTGACACCCGCGCAGCCGACCCTGAGTTTCTAACCACCCCTTTTTGCAGCAGAACGGCCGGGGTAACCCGGCCGCTTACTTTATGAGCACAGCCCTGATCCACCTATCCAACCTCGGCTTTGCCTGGCCCGGCCAGCCCGAGCTGCTCGACATCGACAGCTTCACCCTGCAACGCGGCGAAAGCCTGTTTCTCAAAGGCCCCAGCGGCAGCGGCAAGACCACCTTGCTGGGCTTGCTCGGCGGGGTGCAGAAGCCCAACCGTGGCAGCATCCTCTTGCTCGACCAGGATCTGAGCACGCTGTCAGCCAGCGCCCGCGACCGCTTCCGCGTTGATCACACCGGCTATATCTTCCAGCAGTTCAACCTGCTGCCGTTTCTCTCAGTGCGCGAGAACGTCGAGCTGCCTTGTCACTTCTCCAAACTGCGCGCCAGCCGCGCGGTACAGCGCCATGGCAGCGTGACCAAGGCCACCAACGCGCTGCTCGCCCACCTCGGTTTGCACCAGCCGGAACTGCTGCAACGCCGCGCCGGTGACCTGTCGATCGGCCAGCAACAACGCGTCGCCGCCGCCCGCGCGCTGATCGGCCAGCCGGAGCTGGTAATCGCCGACGAGCCCACCTCGGCACTGGATGCCGACGCCCGCGAAGCCTTTCTCGAGCTGCTGTTCACCGAGTGCCGCGAGGCCGGCTCCAGCCTGCTATTTGTCAGCCACGACCAAAGCCTGGCACGGCTGTTTGACCGCAGCCTGTCGTTGGCCGAACTGAACAAAGCCACCCGTTTGGCGGAGATTTAACGATGTACCTACTGCGTCTCGCCCTGGCCAGCCTGGGCAACCGCCGCTTTACCGCCTGGCTGACGGTGTTCGCCATCGCGCTTTCTGTGTGTTTGTTGCTCGCGGTCGAGCGGGTGCGCACCGAGGCCCGCGCCAGCTTTGCCAACACCATCAGCGGCACTGACCTGATTGTCGGTGCGCGCTCAGGCAGTGTGAACCTGCTGCTGTATTCGGTATTTCGCATCGGTAACGCCACCAACAATATTCGCTGGGAGAGCTTCGAGCACTTCGCCGACCATCGTCAGGTCAAGTGGGCCATCCCGATCTCCCTCGGCGACTCACACCGCGGCTACCGGGTGATGGGCACCAGCCCGGCGTATTTCGAGCACTACCGCTATGCCCGCAGCCAGCCACTGCAGCTGAGCAGCGGCCGCGCCTTTGCCGACGACCCGTTTGAAGTGGTGCTCGGTGCAGAAGTGGCAAAGGCCCTCAACTACCAGCTCAATCAGGAGCTGGTACTGGCACACGGTGTGGCCACCATCAGCCTGGTCAAACATGACGACAAACCATTCAAGGTGGTCGGCATACTCAAACGCACCGGCACGCCAGTAGACCGCACCTTGCATATCTCGCTGGCCGGCATGGAAGCCCTGCATGTCGATTGGCAAAACGGCATGCCAGCACGCGGTGCGGCCAAGGTCAGCGCGGAACAAGCGCGGGCAATGGACCTACAGCCCAAGCAGATCACCGCCGTCATGCTCGGCCTGAAAAGCAAGATCGCCACCTTCAGCCTGCAACGGGAAATCAATGAATTTCGCGGTGAACCGCTGCTGGCGATCCTGCCCGGCGTAGCCCTGCAGGAGCTGTGGAGCCTGATGGGTACCGCCGAAAAAGCGCTGTTCGTGGTCTCGCTGTTCGTGGTGCTGACCGGACTGATCGGCATGCTTACCGCGATTCTCACCAGCCTCAACGAACGCCGCCGGGAAATGGCGATTCTGCGCTCGGTCGGCGCGCGGCCTTGGCATATCGCCAGCCTGTTGATTGTCGAGGCCTTTGCCCTGGCCCTGGCCGGTGTGCTGCTCGGTTTGCTGTTGCTGTACCTGGGTATCGCGGGCGCGCAGGGCTATGTGCAGGCGAATTACGGCCTGTACCTGCCGCTGAATCTGCCAACCCGCTATGAGTGGACGCTGCTCGGCGCTATCCTGAGCGCCGCCCTGTTGATGGGCTGTGTACCGGCCTGGCGTGCGTATCGCCAATCCCTGGCCGATGGCTTATCGATCCGCTTATGAGGCTTTCTGCATGCACCGCTCCCTGCTCGCCACCCTGCTGCTCACCCTGGCCCTGCCGCTGGCGGCTGCCGAGGTGCGCGAGCTGACCTGGTCGGAAATGGTCCCCGCTGATGCACCGCCGCAAGTCACTGAACCTGCGCCGATCCACGACCTGTCGCAGCTGGCAGACGCCCTGGCCGAATCCGGGCCAGCCAGCCAGCAGCAATCGCCGGCCGCCCCAGTGGTGCAGGCACTGGATGGCCAAGCGGTAAAACTGCCAGGCTATATCGTGCCGCTGGATGTCACCGATGAAGGCCGCGTGACTGAATTCCTGCTGGTGCCGTACTTCGGCGCGTGCATCCACGTGCCGCCACCGCCGTCGAATCAGATCGTTCACGTCACCAGTGAGCTGGGCGTGCTGCTCGATGCTCTGTATCAGCCGTTCTGGATCGAAGGCCCGCTCAAGGTCGAGCAGACCAGCAGCGAGCTGGCCGAAGCGGGTTACCAGATGCAGGCGGAAAAGATTTATGCCTATGAGTTGCCGGATAGCTGACACACGGCGCAGCGCCAGGCAGAAAAAAGCCAGACCTCAGGCCTGGCTTTTTATTGGGCGCAACAAACGCGTAGCGACTAGCCGGCACTGGCCAGACGACTGTCTCGCTGGTGGCTCAACTCGCTTTCCGCCCACTGACGCCAGGCGCGCACTTTGCTGCGCGCGGCACCGGCACGCTCGGCCTTGGCCAGGGCGTCTAGCCCGGCCTGCCAGCGCGCCTGTTCCAGCTCTAACTGGGCCAGGTGCAGCCAATGCTTGGCACTGCCTGAGCGCTGCGCCAGCTCGCGAAAGATCAGCGCCGACTTGCTGCGTTCACGCGCCTGCCACCAGAGCAGCCCCAGACGCTCTTCGCGGGCACTGGTGCGCGGCAACAGGCCCTGATCGAGCATCCCGGCGAGCAGCTTGGCTCCTTGCCAGGGTTGATCGGCAGCCCCGGCCAGCAGCACCAGGTTGTCCAACTCGCTCTCATTGAAGCGCAGGCCCTTCTGGTACGCCGCGCGCAAGGTGGCCAGCGATTTGTCATGGCTGCCGCTCAGCTGCTGCAAGGCTGCCAGCTGACGCCAGCCCTGGGCGTTATTCGGCTGACGCGCCAGCAACTGGCGCTGCCAGCGCTCAGCGGCGGCGTATTTCTTCAGATCAGCGTTCATTGCGACGAGAAACTGCAGCCAGCTATCGGCGGCCTGCGGATTAGCCTGCACATAACGCTCGGCCAACGGCAGCGCCTTGGCCGGCTGACCAAGGCCCTGATAGGCCTGCACCAGCATCTGCAGCACCTCTTCATTGGCGTTGGCCTGCCCCGGCGCCAGCAGAGTCACCACCTGGGCATAGCGGCGCTCGACCAGGTTTAGACGGGCCAGGTTCAGCTCTTCAGCGGCTTGCAGCTCGGCGTCCAATTTGCCGCTTTTCAGTACCTTTTCCAGCAGCTCTATGGCCTGGGCATTCTGCCCTTCGGCCCAGGCCAGATAACCGCGGCTGCGCCACAGCAGCGCCTCTTCCAGGCTACCCGGCGTACCCTTGGCGGCATCCAGAGCGCGGCGCGCGGCCGCGTAGTCGCCTTTCTTCTGTGCGGTCTGCGCCGTATCCAGCGCGCGAAACACGCCCGGATCAACAGTCTGCCCAGCCGCCTGCGCGGTACCAGCGCTACACAACGCGATCAGCAACAGTAGACGATACATATCAGCGAGCTCCTTCCAGACGGAAGTACAGGGTTTTCACTGCTTCACGGGCTACCGCCAGGCCGCCCTCGGTACGCGGCGCAAAACGCCAGCGTACGGCGGCGCGGCGGGCTTCGCGTTCGAACACGTTCTGCGGGCTGGCTTCAATAACCCGCACGTTTTCTACCGCACCTGCGCGGTTGATGGTGAACGCCAGTTTCACGTGGCCTTCGATGCCGCGCTGCAAGGCGTAGCGCGGGTAATCCGGACTGACATCGTTGAGCGGCATCACTTCACTTTCCGGGCCACCCGGCTGACCACCGGCATCGCTCGGGGCTGGCGCACTGGGCGCCGAAGCACCCGCTGCCAGACCCGTCAGGCTTGGCGTCGGCGCGCTGTTGACGGCGATGCCGCTGCTCAGGCTCGGCACCGGCAGATCCAGTGCGGGCAGATTGGCGCTTGGGGTAGCCGCCATCGGCGTTGGAGGTGTCGGGGGCTGCGGCGTTTGTGCTTGCGGCGGTTGCGGTGCCTGCTGGCGGGTACGCGTCGCGGTGTCGCTGGAGTCGCCGTCGAGGCGGACGAAATTGGCCACCGTCAGCGGTTCCTCACTCGGCTTGCTGCTGGGCGGCGCGACCATGTAAAGCATCAGGCCGAACAGCGCCAGCGCCATCACACAGGCCGCGACAAAGGACAGTGGCAAACGCATCAAAGCGCTCCCGCCGTAGCCGCCAGAGCCACGTCCTGCACGCCCGCCAGGCGCGCCTGATCCATCACCTGCACCACCAGGCCGGTACGCGCGTCCTGATCGGCCTGCACCACCACGGCGCCGTCCGGCTGGTCGACGCGCATGCGCTCGACATGGGCACGCACGCTGCGTACGTCGACAACTTTCTTGTCCATCCACACCTGCCCATCGGCAGTGATGGCGATGAGGATATTGCCTTTGTCCTGCGGACTGGCGGTTTCCGCCTGGGGCCGCTGCACTTCGACGCCGGCTTCCTTGATAAAGGAGCTGGTGACGATAAAGAAGATCAGCATGATAAAGACCACGTCGAGCATCGGCGTCAGGTCGATGCCGGTGTCTTCGTCTTGCTGGTGGTGACGGCGCATTCTCATGTGTCGAGTCTCAGTCGTGACGCAGCTGGTCAGCCAGCCGCTCTAGGGCCCGGCGTGCATCGCGTTCGAGGCGCGCCAGGCTGAACAATCCACTAATCGCCAATACCATGCCGGCCATGGTCGGCAGAGTTGCCTGCCAGACCCCGGCCGCCATGCCGCGCGGGTTACCGGTGCCGTTGATAGCCAGGACGTCGAACACCGCGACCATGCCGCTGACCGTGCCAAGCAAGCCCAGCAGCGGGTACATCGCCACCAGGGTCTTGCTCAGGCGCAGCGGGCCGAGCAGGTGCTGTTGCGCCTGGGCCAACCAGGCACTGCGTACTGCGCGCTGCCAGTTACCGGTGTCGTCGCTCAGCACCTGCTGCCAGGCCTGACGGCGCTCGCTGACCCACTCCGGGAATACCCGGCGCATGTACCAGAAACGCTCGAATACCAGGGTCCAGAACACCACGCACAGGCCAGCCAACGCCCACATCACCACGCCACCGGCGCTCATGAAATCGAGCAAGGCATGGCCGCTGTCCACCAGGCGCAACCACAGCGCCAGCCAATCAGTCACGGCGCGGCGCCCCGGACAGGTGCAGGGCAATCAGCCCGGCGCTTTGCTGCTCCAGCAGCTGAATCAAGCCCTTGCTGCGGCTGGCCAGCAGGGTGTGCAGGAACAGCAGCGGAATCGCCACCACCAGACCCAACACCGTGGTCACCAGTGCTTGCGAGATACCGTCAGCCATCAATCGCGAATCGCCGCCACCGCCCTGGGTAATCGCCTGAAAGGTGACGATCATCCCGGTCACGGTGCCGAGCAGACCGAGCAGCGGCGCCACGGCGCTGAGCAGCTTGAGCAGGCCCTGGCCTTTTTCCAGCGGCGGGGTTTCCTGCAGGATCGCCTCGTCGAGTTTCAGCTCCAGGGTTTCCAGATCGGACAACTGCGGTTTAGGCCCCAGCACGCCGATGATCCGCCCCAGCGGGTTGTCGCCACGCGGGGCGCTGAGTTCATGCATCTGCGCACTGACGCCACGCCCCACACGGGTCAGGTAGACCATGCGCCAGATCGCCAGCAGCAGACCGAATGCGCCGAGAACCAGAATCACCCAGCCGACCAGGCCACCCTGCTGTACGCGATCCCACAAGCCAGGCTCGCGCTGCAACTGTGCCAGCAAGGTGCCGCGGCTTGGGTCAACCGGCAGACTGGCGACTGCGGCGCTGCTGTCCAGATAATCCGCCACCTGCCCCAGGCCTGACGGCTGACGCAGCGGCGCTAGCAGCTCGCCGGCATCGGCGTCATAACGCAGAAAGGCATCGGCCCCGTAAGCGGAGAACGCGCCGACCCGCAGCACATCCTGCGGATTACGCGTGCCATCTGCAGCCACTACCGGCAGTTGCAGCCGCTCGACCCGGCCGCTGGCGGTGAGGTCTTCGAGCAGCAGCATCCAGTAACCATCGAGGTCGGCGGCCGAGGGCAGCGTGCGGCTTTCGGCCAGCGCCTTGAGACGCGCCAGACGCTCGGGGTACTGGGCATTGAGCAGGCTGTCCTGCCATTGGCCGGCGACATCCCCGGCGCTCTGCCGGACTACGCCAAACAACTCGCCGAGATTACCGGCGCGCTGGCTGAGGAGTTTTTCCTGGTCGGCCAATTCGGCTTCCAGGCGGTCAAATTCAGCCTTCAGTCGCTCGGCTTCGGCCTTCTGTGTGGCCAGGGCGCTGCGGGCAGTGGCCAGCAGCTGGGCACGCTCGCCACGCTCGGCAATAAAGGCCTGCTCGCGGCTTTGCATGGCGCTGACTTCAGCCGCGCGCTCACTGCGAATACGTTGCAGCAGTTGATCCGGGCTCAGGGGTTCGGCAGCGCCAGCTAGGGCGGGCAGCAGGGCCAGGGTAAAAGCGAGAACGCGACGATTCATGGCTTGGCCTCCAGCGCCAGGGTCTTCACGGGCAGGTCAAGCACGGCTGGGGCCTGCTCCTGGCGGGCAATCGCAATGGCTTGGCGCAATGGACGTCGAGCGCTGCCGTCGAGGATCTGCCAGCTGCGGGTTTGCGGGCTCCACCAGCCACTTTCATGGCCATCAAGGGTCTGGAAATA